>JBNJCY010000049.1:0-10402 GCA_051744325.1 Actinomycetota bacterium | reverse complement strand
GCGGCGGCGCTCACGCGGCTGCTCCTCTGACGCGTTCGCCTGCGTCGTGCGTTCGCCTGCGTCGTGCGTCCGCGTCCGAGGCGCACGTGGAGTCCTGGTGGTCGATCACGGCGCAGGCCTCACGGTGTGGAACAGGGTGCCGAGTAGATCCACCGGGTTGCGATACACCGACTTCATATACACCGTCACGGCCGTGTATATCATCCCGTCGCAATTCCCATGGTCCTCGGCGCCGATTGCGACGCCTCTCGATACAACGTCGGTGGCAACTTCGCGAGCGTATCGGTTGCCACCGATGATGCGCCGCAGGTACGGCAGGCACTACTCCGGGACGTGGACGACGGCGAGGAGCCGCGCGGGCACCGCCCCATGGGTGCGGACCACGTGCGGCACGATCGATTCGAAGTAGATGCTGTCCCCGGGCCAGAGCACGTGCACCTCGCGGCCGTACTCGATCTCGAGCGACCCGGCGAGCACGTAGAGGAACTCCTCGCCCTCGTGTGAGGATCGGCCGCTGCGTTCCTCCACTCCAGGGGCCACGTCGATGACGAAGGGCTCCATGTGGCGGGACGGCTTCGACGCCGCCAAGGAGTAGTAGGACAGCACGCCGGCGTCGGACGAGGTCTCCAGCGACTTCAGCCGCGTGGCGGTCTCGGCGGTGCCCGCCCGGGTGACGACGGGACCGGCGGCGTCGTCGTCGAGCAGGGTGCCGAGGCGCACGCCGAGGGCCCGGGTGATCCTCACGAGGGGCGCGAGGGACGGCGACAGCTCGCCGGCCTCGAGGGCGGCGATGACGGATGGGTCGCAGTCGCACCGCTGGGCGAGCTCATCGACGGACAGGTGCAGCGACTCGCGGAGGGTGGTGAGCCTTCTCCCGATTCGAGTTTCTGGCACGGACGACTCCCTTCCCGCATCCCGGGCATCCTCGCCCGGCGACAAGCTCCGAGGATAGCCACGGGTGCCGACTCGCTGGTGGAGGGCCCGCTGACTGAGACTCCGCTACCAGTCACTCGCGGCGGCCGCGGTCCCAGTGGTGCCAGCAGTCGGCCCGGTCGGCCGGGGCGTCGCCGACGTATCCGTCGCCGACCTCGTGGGTGGACACGCGGACCACGAGGGAGGAGAGGGGCGGCTCGCCGCGGCGGGCGCAGTCCACGCGGAGGATGTCGAGGACCGGCCCGAGGCCGGCGAGCGCGTACGGCCGCCCGGTCGCCTCGTTCAGCGCCTTGTAGGTGGTGATGGCCCGGGCCTGCGCCGTCGCGACCAGGGCTGCGCGGATGCGCGTGAGCGCTGCGTGCATGTGCGGGGTCACGCGGACCGTCCGGCCGCCCCGGAAGTCGAGGACGACCTCCTCGCCCACAGCCACCCGCAGCCGGTCCATGGACCCAGTGTGCCGGGGCGCTCCCGCGTGCGGGTCCCGGATCGTGTCAGGGGGGCGTTCTAGAGTGGCGGTGTCGCCGTGGGGGCGGCAGGTTGCGACAGGAGGAGGGCTTCGATGGCGGCGGTGCGGTTCCTGCACACGAGTGACTGGCAGCTCGGCATGACCCGGCATTTCCTCGAGGGAGAGGCCCAGGCGCGCTACACGGCGGCCAGGATCGACGCGATTCGCGCCCTCGGTGAGGTCGCTCGGCGCGAGGCCTGTGAGTTCGTGGTGGTGGCGGGGGACGTGTTCGAGTCGAACATGGTCTCGAACCAGACCGTGCGGCGGTCGCTGGAGGCGATGGCCACCATCCCCTGCCCCGTGTACCTGCTCCCCGGGAACCACGACCCGCTCGACGCGGCGTCGATCTACCTGAAGCCCGTGTTCCGGGAGTCCCGCCCGGCCAACGTCATGGTCCTGGACGAGCCGGGCGTGGTCCCGGTGCGGGCGGGCATCGAGATCGTGGCGGCGCCGTGGTTCTCGAAGGAGCCCTTGGGTGATCTCGTGGCTGAGGCCCTGCATGGCATCGTGGCTGACGGCACAGTGCGCGTGGTGGTGGGGCACGGTGCCGTGGACGCGATCTCACCTGACGCGGACGACGTCGCAGCGATCCACCTGGCTCGGCTCGAGGCAGCCATCGATGACAGGGCCGTCCACCACGTGGCGCTCGGGGACCGGCACTCACGGGTGTCGGTGGGCGGAACTGGCCGCGTCCACTACTCGGGATCCCCCGAGGTGACGGCCTTCGTCGACCGCCTGCCCGGGGACGTGCTCGTCGTCGACATCGACGGCGGCGAGAGCGCCGTGACGCCGCACCACGTGGGGACCTGGCGGTTCGTGGACCTGATCCGTGACGTGGACACCGCCACCGACGTGGAGGCCGTGGATGCGGAGTTGGTTGCCATGGCCGGGAAGGACCGCACGGTCGTCCGAACCGCCTTCACCGGCACGCTGAGCCTGGCCGACAAGGCCCGGCTGGACTCGGTGCTCGAAAGGCACCGGGAGACGTTCGCCGCGCTCTACACGTGGGAGCGGCACGAGGACGTCGCTGTCGTCGTGGACGGTGACGAGCTCACCGACCTGGGCGTGGGGGGTTTCGTCGCTTCTGCCGTCGACGAACTCGCGTCCCTCGCCGCGCGGGAGGGCGACGGCGCCCAAGAGGCTCGTGACGTGCTCTCGCTCCTCTACCGGCTCGCTTCCGCAGGTGTCCGATGAAGCTGCACCGTCTCAAGTTGACGAACTACAAGGGCGTCGTGGAACGGGAGATCAACCTGCCCGACTCCGGTGTCATCGTCGTGGAAGGGCCCAACGAGATCGGCAAGACATCGCTGATCGAGGCCCTCACCAAGCTGCTCGAGGTCAAGACCTCCTCGCGGAAGTCCGACGTCACCGCGATGCAACCGGTCGACAGGGACGTGGCCACCGAGATCGAGGCAGACATCTCCAGCGGCCCCTACCGCTTCACCTATCACAAGCGCTGGTTCAGGGCTCCTGCGACCGAGTTGTCCATCACCGCCCCTCACGTCGAACACGTGAACGGGCTGGAAGCACACCAGCGAGTCGAGCAGATCATGGCCGAGACAGCGGACACGGTGCTGTGGAAGGCATTGCGCCTCATGCAGGCGACCGAGCTCACGCAGGAGGGGTTCGGGGCGAGCGCTGCCCTGACAGAGGCCCTCGACCGGGCCGCGGGTCAGGCGAACACCGCCGGTGACGAGGGAGAGGCCCTCATCCGCGCGGTGGAGAACGAGTTCCTGAAGTACTTCACCGCGCGGGCGATGAATCCCACCAACCAGTACCGGGACCTGCGGACGGAACGGTCGGATCGCCAGGATGCGGTGGATGCGGCGAAGCGCGCCCTCGACGCGGTCCAGGCGGATGCCGAGGCACACGCGCGTACCCGGTCCGACCTTGCCCAGTGCGATGAGGAGGCACACCGGGCGCAGCGCGAGCGGGACTCCCTGCAGCGGCAGTGGACCGCGCTGTCCGACCTCCAGCGCCAGGTGGACGAGGCGGGCACCCGCGCCGGGCTCGCCGAATCAGAGCACCGCCGTGCGCGTGAACGGCGGGCTGAGCGCGACCGCAGGGCGACGGAGTGTGCGGCCGCGAAACAGTCGCACGCGGCCCTCGTGGTGGAGCGGGATCGGGTGTTCGAGGAACTCGTGCTGCGTGAAAGAGTCCTGGGTGAGAAGAAGTTCGCGGTCGCTGCCGCCGAGGGTGCCGAGTCGTCGGCCCAGGCCGCTGTTGACCTCCTCGAGCGGGATGTCGCCCACGTACGCGCCCTCGAAGACCTCCAGGTGCTGGAGAACCGGCTGTCCGACCTCAGGGCCTCCGAGGAGGCCCGCTCCGCGGCGCACTCCCGGCTGAGTCAGCTCTCGGTCGACTCCGGGACGTGGGACCGGATCCGCAGTGCTCGGCGTGGGCTCGACGATGCGCGCCTCGAGCAGCGGGCCGCCAGCGCCACGCTGAGCGTCACGGCGCTGGCCGAAGGTCAGGAACTCGACATCGACGGCGTCCGGCGCGAACTCAGCTCCGGCGAGGTCGTGGAACCGCCGCTGGGTGAGGCGCTCGAGATCGTCGTCCCCGGCTCCCTGCTGTTCTCCTTCAGGCCCGAGGCAGGTGCCGCCGAACGGACTCAGAAGGTCGCCGCTGCGGAGGGGGCGCTCGCTGCGGTGCTGCGCGAGGCCGGCGTGGAGGAGGTGTCGCAGGCAGAAAGGCTCCACGCGGAGCGGGTGGCCACCGAGCAGGATCTGAAGGAGGCGAAGTCGACCCACGAACTGCTCCTCCGGGGAGACCACGTCGAGGACCTCCGGGACCGGCGGCGTGCGTTGGCGGACTCCACGGCTGCCTACCGCAGTGACCGACCCGCGGAGCCGCCGCTCCCCGCGGACATCGCGACTGCTGAGAAGGAGGTCGCCGAGGCGCGCCAGTCAAACGCCCATGCGCGGGAGGCCGGGGAGGGGGCGCGCCACGCCCTGGACGGGGTACGAGAAGAGGTCGAACGCCTGCACCGCCAGCTCAGTGGCATCGACGGGCAGTCCGGGACCGCGGAGCGTCATCTCGAGGAAGCGCTGGAGCGTCTCTCTGCCGATCGGAAGGAGTTCTCCGACGACGCGCTCGAGCAGTCAGTCATCAGGACTGCGCAGGCCCTTGCCACGGCACGGGGGGAGGAATCCACACTTCGCCAGAGGCTTGAGGAGCAGGCGCCGGAGCAGGTGGAGCTCCAACTCGACGGGGCCGAGTCCTCGCTCGCATCCTGGTTGGAGCGGCGCGAGCACTTGCTGGGGCGGCGCATCGCCATCGAGACGCGGCTGGAGTCGGCGGGCGGACAGGGCCTGCAGGAGAAGTACGACGACGCCTGTTCGGAACTGGAGCACGTGACGCGCGCCTTCGATGCGACGGATCGGCGCGCGAAGGCGGCACGACTGCTCTTCACCACACTGTCCCGGCATCGCAGCGAGGCCCAGCAGGCTTACGTCGCCCCCTTCGCAGCGGCTGTGAACCGGCTTGGCCGTGTGGTCTACGGCCGTGACTTCGCGGTGGAGGTCGATGAGCAGTTGCGGGTGATCGCGCGGGTCCTGGACGGCGTTTCGATTCCGTTCGAGGCGTTGTCCGCGGGGGCACGGGAGCAGCTCGCCGTCATCACGCGTCTCGCGTGCGCGTCCCTGATCGACGGCGAGCAGGGGGTCCCCGTGGTCATCGACGACGCCCTCGGCTACTCCGACCCGGATCGCCTCCGCCGCCTCTGCGCGGCGTTCGGACTGGTCGACGGTGGCTCACAGGTCATCCTCCTGACCTGCACGCCGGGCAGGTACACGGGCATAGCCAACGCACACCTCGTCACGCTGTCCTAGGTCACTGCCTGTTCTCGTAGCTCACTGCGAGCGTTCGCGCACCTCGGTGGCGATGTCCAGGCGCCGCACCGCACGCATGCCGGGCCAGAGCGAGACAGCGGTGACGAGGAACATGGCGGCGATGGTGAGAGCCATCGTGGCCGGTCTCGTCTCCAGGTCGAACGACAGCATGTCGGTGGAGTAGGTGGACATCAGCCACGTGGCCGCGGTGTGCGCCACGAGGGCTCCCGGAACCACCCCGATCGCCGTGAGGATCATGTTCTCCGCCAGCACGTATGCCCCGATCCGGCGGTGGGAGATGCCGTTGGCCCGCATCGTGGCGAGCTCCCCGATCCGCTCCGCGAGGTTGACCGAGACGACGTTGTAGATCAGCGCCACCGCGAGCACCCCGCCGAAGGCCAGCATCAGACCGACGATCAGGTAGAAGAGCCCCATGTACTGCTCGATCATGGACCAGGCCGCCTGGGAATCGGTGGCTGAGGCCACGGCGGGCAGGTCCTCCACGGCGTCCAGGACGGCGTCGCGGTCGACTCCGTCGTCCAGCACCAGCGCGATCACGGAGGTCCCGGGCTGGGCGATCGCCTCGCGCCACCCGGGGGCGTCTTTCGAGTCGAGGATGTCCTCGAGCGTCTCCCGGGCCACGTACACCGGGCTGCCCATGGGCTCGCGCACGGTGTCCTCGACCGTGGCATCGAAGGTGACACCGAGGGCCGGCAGCGAGACCCGCAATGTGCCACCCACCTCGGCGCCGGTCTCCCCCAGGACCGCCTCGCCCACGACGACGCCGGAGGCCGGTCCCTCGCCGCTCTCCGTGACGAAGCCGTGGACCTCCGTCCCGGACTCGTACGAGAAGAGGGCCGTCGAGTAGGTGTCGTCGGGACCCTCGAGTGAGGCGTCGAGGACCACCACCGGTTCGGCGACCCGGACGCCGGGGACGCCGGCGACGGCGGCCACGGCCGCGTCGTCGACGGGTACGGACGTGACGACGTCGCCGTCATGGAGGTTGACGACGTTGAAGTGGCGGTCGAGGAGGATCGTGACGGTGTCGACCATCGCCCAGGTCGTGTACACGAGCGTCATCGCCAGCGCGATCGCCACCACGACCGAGGAGCTGCGGCGGGGATTCCGGCCGATGCCGCGGACCACCATCCGCCACTGGACGGGCAGGCGGGACGACGGCGGGAGGACGCGTTCGAGAAGGCTGCGGCGCGCCGGGGTGGCCGGCGAGTCACCCCGCAGCGCCTCGGCGGGCTCCAGGCGGACGGCCGTGCGTGCCGGAACCCACGCGGACAGCACCCCGGCGGCGATCCCGAAAGCGAGGCCGCCGAGCGGGGTGATCCACCGCAGCTCCCGAATGGTGTCCGGGATCCCCAGCTCGGCGGTGTAGGCCGCGGTCATCGCCCACCCGGCGGGGACTCCGAGCGCGATTCCGAGCACGGCGCCCAGCGCACCGAGCCAGAGCCCGTAGGACAGGTAGTGCCGGAGCACGGCACGCCGTGAGAATCCGTTGGCCCGGAGCGTGCCGATGACGCTGCGCTGCGAATGCACCAGCCTGGTCAGCAGGGTGTAGGCGGCGAGCCCGGAGACAAGGAGGAACATGGCCGGGAAGAAGACGGCCATCTGCTCGAAGCCGGTGACGTCGAGGTTCAGTGCCTTGTTCGACGGCTGGTCCGCACGCGTAACCACCCCCGACGCGCCCTGCCCGAGTGCCGTGCTGCGGACGGCGGCGTCCACCACCGTGGTGTCCACGTCCGGCTGGTAGCGCACGAGGAGTTGGGAGAGCACTTGGGCCTGGTCGATGGTGTCGAGGACGTCATCCGTCACGAACAGGACCCCGAACTCGCCCGGCGCCTCGAAGAACTCCTGGGAGCTGCGGGCGGGCCAGAGGTACTCGGGGGAGATCGCCTCGCCTGTCAGCGTGACGTCGACAGTCTCCAGCACGGCGACGACGTCGCCCGGCTCGAGGCCGAAGTGTCCAGCGAGGTGGGTCTCGGCGAGCCCCGTGGCGCCGCCGGTGGGGCGCTCCCCCGCGACGACGTCGAGCTGGTTGACGTCACTCGTCAGGGAGACGATGCGGCCGAGGAACACGTCGTCGCCGACCTGGAGCGGCACGTCCGCCTGGCGCCGCGCCTCGACGACGGCGATGCCGTCGATCTCCTTGAGCGATTGGGCGAGGGAGGGGGACCCACCAGTGATCGTCATGTCAGCGAAGGCGAGACGCTCGTAGGTGCCGTTGTAGGAGGCCTCGAGGTTGCGGTACGCGTCGTAGGTCGCGGCGAACATCATCACGCCGAGGACGATGGTGCCGAGGACGGCGAGGAACTGGCCGCGCTGCCGTGCGATGTCCCGGCGGCGCTTGAGGGGCAGGCCCTTCACCATTGGAGGTCCTTCACCATTGCAGGTCCTCGGGCGCCACCGGCGCCGCGTTGGGCTCATCGGTGACGAGGCGGCCGTCCAGCAGGCGCAGGACACGGTCCGCCATGCGGGCGATCTCCGAGTTGTGGGTGACCAGGAGGACGGTGTGGCCCCGTTCGGTCGTGTCCCGCAGCACGCGGAGGATGTGCGTTCCGGTGTCGATGTCGAGGGCGCCGGTCGGCTCGTCGCAGAGGAGGAGCGGCACGTCCTTCACCAGGGCGCGCGCGATCGAGACCCGCTGCTGCTCGCCGCCGGAGAGTTGGCCGGGGAAGTGGTCCACGCGATCGCCGAGCCCGACCTGGTCGAGAGCCTGGCGAGCGCGCGCGTCGGCGTTGTCGCCGGTGATCTCCGCGAGGAGTTCGACGTTCTCCATGGCCGTGAGCGTGGGCACCAGGTTGAAGAACTGGAAGATGAAGCCGATCGAGGAGAGTCGGTAACGTGTGCGGGCGTCCTCGTCCAGCTCGGACAGGGAGGTTCCCATCACATCAAGTGAGCCGCCCGTGGATGTGTCGAGGGCCCCGACGACGTTGAGCATCGTGGTCTTGCCGGAACCGCTCGGCCCCAGCATCACCACGAACTCCCCACGTGGGATCTCGAACGTCACCTCCTCGAGGGCGTGCACCGCGGTCTCGCCGGCGCCGTAGATCTTGGTGAGGTTGTCGGCATGGATGGCGTGGCCGGATTCCCAGTCGACTGTGGCGGCCGTGGCCACGTGCTTCCCGTGGTGGCTCATGTGTCCACCGTAGGCCCGGCAGGGGCACTGCCGGGTGCCGACCGCGTGAAGTGAGCGGTCCACACCCGGCACCGCTCGCGGTTGTTCCCTGTCAAGACCACCAGGGATCGGGGTGCGTCGAGTGACGCGAGGTTGTCGAGGAGAGCCCGGCCCTCGTGGGTCGAGAACTCGAGGGTGCTTCGGGTGCGGCGGTGACCTCGGCGTTCCTCAGCCGAAGCCGTGGGCGTTCCGCGCGCTCCAGCGGTTCAGTATGTTGACGACGGGGAGTGCGAGGACGACCAGGATGGCGAACGACAAGAACCCGCGGGCGTAGCCCACTGTGCCGCCGACCAACCCGGTGACGACTCCCATGACGGGCGGGATGACGAAACCTCCGAGTGCACCGAGTCCGCCGATCCATCCGGATGCTCCTCCGACGGCGTCCGGGACGTAGCGGGGCAGAAGCTTGAACACGACGGCGTTCTGCAGGCCCATCCCCGCTGCGACCGCCAGTGTCGCCAGCAGCGAGACGACGTACGTCTCGGAGAACGAGAGCACGAGGCTCCCGGCGAGTATGAGCAGGAAGTTGCCTGGCAGGGCGTACCTGATGGAGATCCGATCGGAGAGCAACCCTCCCGGAACCCGGATGAGGGCGGACAACAGCGAGAACATCGCTGTCAGGACGCCTGCCTGCGCCAGGGAGGTGCTGTACATGGACGACCAGTACGTCGGGAGCCAGGAGGTGAATGCGAGGAACCCGCCGAAGGACAGGAAGTAGAAGAACACGAGCATCCAGGTGGCGGGGATGCGCGCCGCGAGCTTGAGCCCGGCCCATGCGCCACCTGTGGGTGCGAACTCCCCTCCTCCGAGGCCTGCGAGCTGATCGGCGGGAACGGTCTGCCCCTGGCGCTTGAGCTGGAACCACGGCGCGTCCTTGATGAAGACCCAGAAGACGACGGTCACCGTCAGGAGGATGGCGAACCACACGCTGTAGGCACCGAGCATTCCCATGGCGCCGACAGACACCGGAAGGAGCAGGCTGGACAGCCCAGGGCTCGTGTTTCCGAGTCCGGCGTAGATGCCGAGCGCGCCCCCTTGTTTCTTCCGGGGGAACCAGTAGGACACCAGGCCGATGCCGACCGAGAAGGTGGCGATCCCACACCCGATCAGTGCGCCGAGCAGCAACAGCAGCGGGTAGGTCCCTGTCATCGATTGCGGGTAGGACGTGGCCAGCAGGACGAGGAGACCGATCATCCCCAGGTTGGTGACCAGGAGCAGGGCGACGAAAGGCTTGCGTCCCCCGTCTCGTTCGACCGCCGCACCGAACGGGATGCGCAGCAGCGAACCAGTCAGGGCAGGGGTCGCGGCGAGCATGGCTGCTGCGAAGGGGCTCAGGTCGAGCAGGTCTGTGAACCTGGGGACCAGGGGGCCGAACACCGAGACCCCGGCGAAGCCACCGAAGAAACCGAGCGTTGCCAGCCACATCGCCTGATTGCGGGTACCTTTGACCAGTGCTCGGAGCCCGTGCGCATCGCCTGTCTGTGGGAGTGACATCATGGTCTCCTTCTTCGGTCGGAGCCGCTGAGTCATCGGAACTTTCGGACTCGTACCCGACCTACCGACCGGTTCCGCCGGGCGAGTCTCAGGCGCCCTGCTCCTTGGTCCGACACGGACCAGCGTGGAACCGCACGCCGACTCGGCACGGGGAAGTTTATCCGACTCATGCGACACGTCTCGGATGATTGGCGTCAGAGTTGTTCATCTGAGCGGCTGCGCACCAACCGACCTCTCATCGAACGCAACCGTCCGATCGGCAGCGACGATGCCGGCGACGTGCTGGGTTGAGTGCGGCATGGGGCCACTGCAGGGGCGAAACTCCATCGAATCTTGATGGAAATTCCGGAGTGCGTGCGGCGACGTCGCCGAGGATGGAACGGTAGCCACCTCCAAGGAGTGCCATGAGGAAGAGCCTGTTCACGGCCGCGACGATCGGCATGCTGGTCA
>JBNJCY010000048.1:0-10422 GCA_051744325.1 Actinomycetota bacterium | reverse complement strand
CGGGTGCTCCGAGCCGGCCTCCGCGGCGCCGGCGAGGCGCGTGACGTCCTCGGCACGGACGCCGGCCAGGGGCAGCACCTCGGAGACGGTCATCCGCCCGGTGGTCAGGGTGCCGGTCTTGTCGAGGACCATGGTGTCGATCCGGCGGGTGGACTCGAGGATCTCCGGGCCCTTGATGAGGATGCCGAGCTGGGCGGCGCGCCCAGTGCCCACCAGCAGGGCGGTTGGCGTGGCGAGGCCCAGCGCGCAGGGGCAGGCGATGATCAACACGGCCACCGCAGCGGTGAACGCCGCCTGCAGCGGGTTGCCGAGCAGGAGCCAGGTGGCGAACGTGCCGAGAGCCAGGACGATCACGATGGGGACGAACACCGCCGAGATGCGGTCCGCGAGGCGCTGCACGGGGGCCTTGCCCGTCTGGGCCTGGGCCACCATTCGGCCGATCTGGGCGAGCGCGGTCTGGGAGCCCACCCGGGTGGCGAGCACGGTGAGCACGCCGGAGGTGTTGACGGTGGCGCCGGTGACGTCGTCGCCGGGGCCGACTTCCACGGGGACCGACTCCCCGGTGAGGAGGGAGGTGTCGACCGCGGACTCCCCGGCGACCACCTCGCCGTCCGTGGCGATCTTCTCGCCGGGCCGGACGACGAACTGGTCACCAACCCGCAGTTCGCTGATCGGGACGCGGACCTCGTGGCGGGAGCCGTCCGGGGTGGTCTCGAGTCGGGCGGCGTCCTTCGCGCCCATGGCCAGGAGGGAGCGCAGGGCATCCCCGGCGCGGCGGCGGGAGCGGGACTCGGCGTACCGGCCCGCGAGCAGGAACGTGGTGACCACGGCCGCCACCTCGAAGTACAGCTCCGGGTGCATCGCGTCGTGGGTGGCGCGGGGGATGAGGGAGACCTCCATGCGCATTCCGAGCTCGCCCGCTCCGCCGAGCAGCAGGGCCCAGAGGGACCAGAGGCTCGCGGCGGTCACGCCCAGCGAGACGAGGGTGTCCATGGTGGAGGAGCCGTGCCGCGCGGAGTTGAAGGCCGCGCGGTGGAACGGCCAGGCACCCCACGTCACCACGGGCAGCGAGAGGGCCGCGACCAGCCACTGCCAGCCGGTGAACTGGAGCGGCGGGATCATGGAGAGGAACACCACCGGGGCGGTGAGGATCGCGGAGAGGATGAGGCGGCGCCGGAGGTCGGCGGCGCGGCGGGCGGATGGGTCGGAGGTGTCGGCGTCGCCGTCGGCCGCGCCGGCGGTGTCCTCCTCCTCGCCCTCCACCTGGCGGCTCGTGACCCGGCCCCCGTATCCGGCGGCGACGAGGGCGGACTCGAGCGCGGCGTCGTCGACGTCCTCGGTGAGGACCACATGCGCGGATTCGGTGGCGAGGTTGACGGTGGCCTGGACGCCGGGGAGCTTGTTCAGGCGCTTCTCGACCCGGGCCACGCACGAGGCGCACGTCATGCCCTCGATCTGGAGGTCCACCTCAGCGAGAGCGGGGAGCGTCTCGACGGCGGGCCCGCGGCCGCCGTCGCTGCGCGGGGTGCGGTCGGTGGGGCCCGTGTGTCCGGTGGTGCCGGCTGTCATGTGCGATCCACGCCGACGAGCGTGTAGCCCGCCTCGTCGATGACCTCGGCGAGCTTCTCGTCCTTGACGTCGTCATTCAGGGTGACGACGACGTCGGACGTGCCGCCCGCGTTCAGCGTCACCATGACCTCGGCGATCTCCGGGAGTTCGGCGAGGTCGCCGGACACGTGCTTCACGCAGTGGGCGCAGGTCATGCCGTCGACCTTGAGGGTGAGGGACTGGATGTGCGGGGTCATGGGGGTCTCCTTGGGGGTGCTGGTTCGGGCGGGTGGCGGGGCGGCGGGTGGCGGGGCGGCGGGTAACGGCGGGTGGTTCGACGACGGCGGGCTCTGGCGGCGCCGTCGTCAGGACTTCCAGAGGCGGGCGATCGCCGCGGTGGCCTCCGCGACCTTGGCCTGGCCCTCCGCGTCCGAGGCCTTGGCGGCTTCAACGACGCAGTGGTTCAAGTGGTCCTCCAGCAGGCCGAGGCTCACAGCCTGGAGGGCGCGGGTGACGGCGGAGATCTGGGTGAGGACGTCGATGCAGTAGGTGTCGGAGGCGATCATGCGCTCGATGCCGCGCACCTGGCCCTCGATGCGGCGCATACGGGCGAGGTAGGCGTCCCTCTCCGGTGAGTAGCCGTGCGGTCCCGGGGGGGAGGGAGTGGTGGCGGGCGCGATGGTGGGCGCGGTGGCGGACGCGGTGGCGCCGTCGTCGGCCTCGGTGTGGCAGAGGCCCGGCGCGGTGAGCGGATTGGTGGCCACTGGCGTCTCCTCCTGGCGCGTGAGCGGTGTTCGAAGCCTCATGCTACCCCCGGGGGGTATTGCTGGCAAGCTCAGCGGCTTGGCGTTGGCCTCGGTTGGCCTGCCTGCCGAAGGAAGGGACAGCTCTTTCGTGTGGGGAGGGTGAATGCGCGTGCTCCGGACACGAATCCGCTGTCCCCGTTTCCGGGTGGGACAGCTCTTTCGTGTGGGGAGGGTGGTCTCGCGCGGAGTGTCGATCGGGAAGTGGGCCACGGCCAGTGTCAAGGGCCAGAACGGCAGGCGACCAGTGCTCGGGTTCGGGGGTGTCCTCAATCCACAGGCGCGCTACCGTTCGTTGTTCAACAGGTTGAAGGGCGGCGTGCCATCTTTCTGCGGGAGAGGGCCAGCATCGACCCATGCCCGATCCCGCCACTTCCGAAACCGCCCCTCCCGAGACTCCCGTCGTGTTCAGGGCCGCAGAGGTCCGTGAGGCGGCAGGCTTCCTCGGGGACAGTCGCAATCTCAGCCGTCGGCCCGACCTCCACGCGATCCGCACGGGCTCCTACATGGCCTGCAGCGAGTGGGCCGGACTCACGGCCAAGGAGCAACACCTCTACCTGGTACGCGAGACGGTTCAACACTTTGGATCGGACCTGCTGGTGTCCGACCGATCGGCGGCTGACCTCTGGGGGATCCCCTACCTCGGGGAGCGCCCGGACAAGGTCGAAGTCACGAAGAAGCGTGTCGGCGGAGGGAGAAGCTCCGGCCATCTGCACTACCGCACCACCAAGAAGCTACCCGATCCCGTGGACTTCGACGGAGTCGCGGTCACCAGTCCGGCGCGCACCGCCGTCGACATCGCCCGAACCCTCGGCTTCGCGTCGGGATTGATGGCCTTCGATCATGTCCTCGCCTCGAAGTTGACCACTGTCGAGGACCTGGTGCTCGCGATCGCAGACCTGGCTCGGCGCATTGACCGTGTCAAGGCAGAGGCCGTCCTGGTCCGCGCGGACCGCCGCTCGGAATCGCCTGCGGAGTCCCTCGCGAGGGCACGCATGTACCAGATCGGCGCCCCGATCCCCGACCTCCAACGCGAGTTCTTCGTGAACGGCGTCCTCGTCGGCCGCACCGACTTCTACTGGGAGGACGCGGACTGCATCGGCGAGATGGACGGGGATGTGAAGTACCTCGGGGGAGGCGCTTCGGGCGGCAGGCCAGCCGAACAGATTGTGCTTGCCGAGAAGCGTCGCGAGGATGCGCTCCGCCGGATCGTCACGGCGTTCATCCGGTTCATCTGGGACGACGCGCTGGCCATCGCGCCACTCGAAGCCGAACTCCGCAGGGTGGGAGTGCTCACCGGTCCGAAAGTCCGGAAGTTCGGAGCATGATCGGCTCTCCCCACACGAATCGGCTGTCCTCTCAGCAAGCATGGGACAGCGGATTCGTGTCAGGACGGCGCGGGAACGCTCTCCTCACACGAATCGACTGTCCCTGTTTCCGGGTGGGACAGCTCTTTTGCGTGGGGATGGTGCGTGCGCGTGCTCCGCACACGAGAACGCTGTCCCTCTCGTGAACAGGGACAGCTCATTTGCGTGGGGAGGGTGAATGCGCACGCGGGGTTGGGGGTTGAGTCCCGGTGGGGTGGGGGTTGAGTTCCGGTGCGGTTGAGTCCCGGTGGGGGTGTGGTTCAGTCCGGCGCGTTCAGTCCGGCGCGCCCTGCTCCGGCGCGCCCTGCTCCAGTTCCAGGAACCACTGGGGCCAATCGTCCCGCGGGAAGCGCTCCCGCTCGACCCGCAGCATCTCGGCCGTGATCTCCCGCCGCATGCGGGGCCTGTCGACCTTGTTGAACCGGATCGAGAATTCCCCGGCAGCGGTGATCCGCACGAGCGCGCCGAACCACGGCCCCTCCCCACCCTCCCGCAGACCGAGCGCTCGGAGTTCGCCGAACGCGCGCGCCACGTCCTCCGACACCGTCGGGAGCACGACGGGGGAGTCGCCATCGAGGATCGCCTGCGCGGAGAGCTCCATCACATTGCCCACCGCCTCGCACAACACCTGAACCTCCGCGGCCCCGCTCGGCAGGTGCGGGATCGTCCCCTTCGCGATGCGCTGGTAGAGGGCCTGGTGGGCGGCGTCCTTCATTCCCGTTCCCGGCGCGGACCGGATCGTCCCCGGTTCCACGGCCTCCCCTCCGCCCGACGACGCCGCCGCACCCGCCGCCGTCGTCCTTGCCGGTTGGTCGGGGGCGAGGCCACGCGTGCGCACTGCGCCTCCGGGGGCAGGCCGGACCTTGTTGGAGCGCGAGGCCTCCTCAAGCTTCGCGAGCCGCTCCCGCTGGGGAGCCGTCAGCCAGCTCTGGGCGGCGATCTCCTGCGGGACGGCGTCCTTGACGTCCTCGGCGGGGACCGTGTGCTCCCAGACACCGAGTTCGAGCTCGAGGAAGCCGAGCTCCTTCGCCTTCGTCCAGTCCCGGGCCAGCGAGCAGATCCGCACGGCGTTGCGGCCGTCCGGGAGGCGGAACTGCTGCGCGACCTGGACCGGATGGTCGCGCCACGTCCCCGTGATCCGGACCTCGAAGAGGGCCTGCGCCTCCGCGTGCTCCACCGGCCGCACCCAGTGCCCGTGCTGGTTCTGCTTGAATCCGAGCGACTCCGGCGGCTCGAGCGCGGACACGGCGGTGATGGAGGCGGGGGCGCCGTCGTCGTCGTTCACGACGTCCGCGACGTACGCCTTGCCGTCCAGCACCACCACGGCGCCCACGGCCGGGGCGGGTACGGCCGCAGTGAGGACGTCGTCGCGGGTGTGGTCCTGCCAGCCGTGCGCGGCGCCGTGGTAGGTGCCCACGAGCACCGGGTCGGCACCCTCCTCGAAGCGCCACAACCGGGCGCCGGGGGTGAGCCGGGTGTGGTCGAGGAGGAAGACCTGTACGAGTTGCTCGGCCACCTCGACGGTGCCGGAGGCGTCGAGCACGTCCCGCTCGGCCACCTTCTCGGCGGGCAGGGGCTTCCAGGACGGGGACCTGTCCACGTGCAGGATGTGCAACGGGCCGGTGGTGGCGTGCAGGGACCCCTCGTGGTCCACCATGTGAAGCCGCCGGAGATCAGCGAAATCGGTGACCTGGCTGACCTCGGCGGCACGGACCACGTAGCCGCTGATGCGGTCGTAGCCGTGCGTGAGGTACGCCGCCACGATCGCGGGGGGAACGGCCTTCTGGAGCACGACAGTCATTCCTCGAGGCTACCCGAGGCTCCGTCAGGCCGTAGCCTCGGGTAGCCTGCCCGGTCGGTCGCCGTCGTCGCCCTTCGCCTCCGCCTCCTCCGACGGCGCGACCTCCGACGGCGCGACCTCCGACGGCGCGACCTCCGACGCCACCGCATCCGGTCGCGCTCTCCGTGCGGCGGGCGCGAGGGCCACGGCTGCCTCCAGCGGGATGACGGGCGCCCGCGACAGGACGCTGGTGACCGTGATCCCCGTCAGGGTCTGGTTGAGCATGATCCCGGTGAGGACCACGAGCTGGAACCGGGCCGCCTCGATCGGGCTCGCCCCGCCGAACAGCGCGCCCACGAAGGCACCCGGCAGGGTGACGAGCCCGGTGGAGCGGGTGGTGTCAATGGTGGGGACGAGGGCTTCGTAGACGGCGCGGCGCGCGATGTCCCCGAACGCCACCCGCGGGGGCGCGCCGAGCGAGAGCCACGCCTCCACCTCCGAGGCCCGTGCGATCGCCATGGTGCGGAAGTTGCGCCCGGAGAGCGTGGCGGCCGTCATCGCGTTGCCGATCAGGATGCCCCCGATGGCGACGACGTAGCGCGCGTCGATCTCCACCAACCCCAGCGCCAGCACGGCACCCGCCGAGCCGATCCCCCCGGCGAGCACGCCGAGCAGGGCGGCGGTCCGTCCCCGCCAGAGCTCCCGCAACCGCGAACCGGCGGTCAGCGAGGCGGTGGTGAACATGAGCGCGAAGAACGCGGCGACGAGTGCCGGCCATTCCAGCACCCCGCGCAGCACCACGGCGATGATGCTGAGCTGGATGGCGGCACGCAGGACCGCAGTGAGGGGGCGGCTGCCGAGCCGGAGGTCGAACCAGCGCTGGAGTGCGATGGTCGCCGCCACGATGACCAGCAGCCCCACCGCGGTGCGCAGGATGAGGCTGGTCTCCTCCGGTGTCATCCTGGTCCTCCTCGCGGGGCCGACACGGGTCATCCTCCCACGCGGTCCCGCTGGTGCCCCGGGTACTAGCCTCGGAAGGGACGACCAACGGAGGGGTACCCCATGACAGGCACCATCCACCTGCGCCGCGGCGGGACCAGCCTGATGCTCCGCACCGACCCAGCTGCCCTGCCGTGCGTGCTGCACTGGGGCCAGGACCTGGGCGAACTCTCGGCGCCGGACGATCTCGCCCACGCCCTCGCCATGCCCTACGTCGACAGCCCGATCGCCACGCAGGAATGGGTGGCCGTGCTCCCACAGCACTCCTCCGGCTGGCTCGGCCGTCCGGGCCTCCTCGGCTCGCGCGCCGGCCGGGCCTGGTCCGTGGCGTTCGACGACGTCGCCACCGCCGTCGCCGAGGCCGGCTCGCCCGAGTGGCCGGAGGGACCCGACGGCGCGGTGCGACTGCGGGCTGTAGCCGCAGACACCCCCGGCGAGCTCGAGGTGGTGGTCGAGTTCGAGCTGCTCGCCACCGGACTGCTGCGGGTGCGCGCCGCGGTCACCAACCTGGCCGACGAGCTCTACGAGGTCCTCCACCTCGAGCCTGCGCTCCCGGTCCCGGCGGAGGCCGGCGAACTCCTCGACATGACCGGCCGCCACACCCACGAGCGCACCCCGCAACGCCGCCCCTTCGACATGGGGCTGTCCCTGCGTGAGTCCTGGGGTGGCCGCCCCGGGCACGACAACGCCACGGCGATGTGCGCCGGCCGGACCGGCTTCGTGTGGCGCACCGGCCGGGTGTGGGGCGTGCACCTGGCCTGGTCAGGTAACCAGGTGCTCGGCGCGGAGCACGACGAGACCGGCTGGCGGCTCCTGCGCGGCGGAGAGTTGCTGCTTCCGGGCGAGGTCCGGCTGGCACGCGGCGAGACCTACGAGTCCCCTTGGCTGTACGGCTCGTGGGGCGAGGGCCTTGACGAGTTCTCCCACCGCTTCCACCGGTTCCTGCGCGCCCGGCCGCAGCACCCGGCCCGCCCCCGCCCGGTGCTCCTCAACACATGGGAGGCCGTGTACTTCGACATGGACCTCCCCAAGTTGCTGGAGCTCGCCGAGCGCGCCGCGGAGCTCGGGATCGAACGCTACGTCCTCGACGACGGCTGGTTCCGCCACCGCCGCGGCGACCGGGCCGGCCTGGGTGACTGGTTCGTGGACGAGGGGGTCTGGGGCCCCGAGGGCCTGCATCCCCTTGCGGACCGGGTGCGGGAACTGGGTATGGAGTTCGGCCTCTGGTTCGAGCCCGAGGCGATCAACCCTGACTCCGACCTGGCGCGTTCCCACCCCGAGTGGGTCCTGCAGACCAACCACGGCCCCGGCCCGGACGCCCGGTACCAGCAGATGTTGGACCTCGGCCACCCCGAGGCGTACGAGTTCGTGCTCGAGAGGATCTCCGCCCTCGTCGCGGAGTACGGCATTGCGTACCTGAAGTGGGACCACAACCGGCCGCTCGTGGACGCCGGCCACACGCCGTCGGGGCGGCCGGGGGTGCACGCCCAGACGCGCGCCTTCCTCCGGATGCTCGCCGAGCTGAAGGAACGGAACCCCGGCCTGGAGATCGAGTCCTGCGCGGGCGGCGGCGGCCGGGTGGACCTCGGCGTCATCGAGCACACGGACCGCGTCTGGGTCTCGGACTGCATCGACGCCCACGAACGCCACCGCATGGTCCGCTGGACCGGACTGACGCTGCCGCCGGAGCTGATGGGCACGCACGTGGGTTCGGGCGCGGACCACACCACCCGCCGCAGCCACGAGCTGTCCTTCCGTGCCGGCACCGCGATGTGGGGGCACATGGGCGTGGAGTGGGATCTGACCGCCGCGAGCGACACGGAATTCGCCGCGCTCCGGGAATGGATCGCGCTGTACAAGGAGCTGCGTGCGCTCCTCCACACGGGGGACGCGGTCCACGCGGACCTGGGCAACCCGGTGCTGCAGCTCGACGGCGTCGTCGCCGCGGATCGCCGGGACGCCCTGTACCGGCTGTCCGCCCTCGACCTCACCGTGACATGGCCGCCCGGCCGCGTGCACCTGCCGGGCCTCGACCCGGACGTGACGTACCACGTGACGGCCCAGCTGCCCGGCGACGCCGTCGCCCTGGGTCCGTTTGCGCCGCCCTGGGGCGACGACGGCGTGCGGCTCACCGGCCGCGTCCTCGCCGAGGTGGGGATCCAGTCGCCGCTGCTGGGGGTGGACCAGCTGGTCCTGCTGCGCGCCCGGGCGGTTGCCTAGGGCTCCTGTGTTGTTTCCGTGGTGTCAGGTGCTGATCGCGCAGGTGGGAGGCCGCCCGCCACGGTGGCGACCAGGTCGTGGGGGCGGACGACACTGCCGCTGCTTGATCCGGCGCGTGGCGCCGGGTGGCCCGCGTCGTCGAACCCGTGCGGCCGGAAACGACCCACATATATCTTGGCTCTCCTGTCGTTTCCGTGGGTGGTTTCCGGCCGGGGGAGGATCCAAGTGGGGCGCCCCTCCCAACTGCGTGCGCAGGATCGTGGCGTCCCTCCCAACTGCGTACGCAGGATCGTGACGTCCCTCCAACTGCGTACGCAGGATCGTGACGTCCTCCCAACTGCGTACGCAGAACGTTCCTGCGGGTGGTATACCACCCGCAGGAACGTTCAGGACCCGCAGGATCGTTCTGCGTACGCTGTTGGGGACCGGATCGAGCCGCACGAGACCCGCAGGATCGTTCTGCGTACGCTCTTGGTGCCGAGGACACCATTGCCGTCCCCAACGGCGGGCGCAGGATCGTTCTGCGCCCGCAGTTGGGGACCCGATCGAGCCGCACGAGACCCGCAGGAACGTTCAGCGGGCGCAGTTGTGGGGGCTAATGGGCGCAGTTGTGGGGGCAATGGGCGCGGTTGTCGGGATGGGCGCAGTTGTGGGGGCAGATGGACACAGCTGTGGGGATGGGCGCCGTCGTGGGGGATCCTGGACGGTCATCTCGTCCTCGTGCGACTGGTCGAAGTCCGGGCGACCCCCTCCCCGGCCGGAGAGAACCCACGGATCAGTCACAAGACCCCGAAAAGGGTGGGGGTCAGCAGGCCGGGCACTGCCATGACCGCCCAGAACCTCACCCAGCGGCCGAGTGTGCCCGCGATCGTGAAGGTCCACCACCGCATCCCCACCGACGCAGCGAGGAACGGCATCGCGGAGAACGGCGGCAGTGACACGGACGCGGAGGCGAACGTGATCGCGGACAACGCCCACGGGTGGCGGGCCGCGAAGTCCGCGAGTGCCTCCCACCGCTGGGCCCAGGTCTCGTTCAGTTCCGCGCGATGCCCGAGATTCAGCCGCTGCAGCACCTCGACCCCGAGGAAGAAGTGCACCAGCTTCCCGGCCATGTGCGCGGCGGCGGCGAGGAGGGCAGCGAACCACACATCCCCTGGGCGGAAGTACGCGAGCCCCACCAGGTAGGGCTCGATCGGCAGCACCAGCACGACGGCGGACGCGAACGAGTACGCCATCATCCCGAGCAATGCCACGAGCGAACACTATGGCGCGGCGGCGGACAGCCCGAAATCCGCCACACATGGTGTTTGGAGTTGGTCGGGTGCTCAGGCCGCACCCGTTCCATCCTCGAACCATGATCGCGGAAGACCTCCTCCTCCTCGTCACCGACGACTCCACCGGCAAGGTCCAGGGAGACGGCGCATCGATCGACCATGGTCTCGCAGGCGCCCTTCTTTGCGAACTCGCCCTACTCCGACGCATCCGGCTGACCACCGACTCTGACTTCCACCCACAAGAAGAACCGGGTGGTTGTGGGGAGCACCGCCCCCACCGGCGATCCCACCCTCGATGACGCCCTCGCCAAGCTTGCCGGGAAGGACATGACACCGCACGAGGCGATCCAACTTCTCAGGAAGGGCATGCCCGACGCACTCTTCCGGCAGCTTGCCGAGGCCGGTGTCCTGAAGCCGGAGGTACGGCGCGT
>JBNJCY010000047.1:0-10756 GCA_051744325.1 Actinomycetota bacterium | reverse complement strand
GCCGAGGAACTCGCCGGCGGCGCGGGCGAGCTCGCCGCCGGCGCCGGCCAGCTCGGAGCCGGCGCCGGGACCTTCGCCGCCGGAGTAGGCGAGTTCGGCGACGGCGTGAGCCAACTCGCCGGCGGCCTCGCCTCCCTGGCCGACGGCGTGGCCGTCCACACCCACGGCATCGACCGGGCGGCCGCCGGTTCCGCCGCCCTCGCGGACGGGCTCGGCGAGCTCGCGGGCGGTGCACACGAGCTCTCTGCCGGCGTCGGGGAACTTGCGGCGGGTGTGGCCGCGGGGGCCGGCGAGATCCCCACCTACACGGACGCCGAGCGGGAGAACCTCTCCCGCGCCGCCGCCTCGCCGATCGACACCACGGCACTGGGCGGAGTCGTGCTGCCCCGCGTGTCCTGGGCATCCCTGCTGCTCGTGCTGGCGCTCTGGCTCGGGGCGCTGGCCACCTGGACCGTCATGAGGCCGATCGACCGGCGCAACGCCTTATCCACCGAGGCGAACGGGACCCTGCTGTGGCGTGCGCTGCGGCCAGGGCTGGCGATCGCCGCGGCCCAGGCGCTGCTGGTGGCGGTGCTCGGCGCGGTGATCGTGGATCTGCCGCTCGCCAGGTCCCTCGGCCTGGCGCTCGTGCTCCTCGTGGCCGCTGCCACGTTCGCCCTGGTGTGCCACGCGCTGATCGGCGTGTTCGGCACCGGCGGGCGCATCGCAGCCCTCGTGATGCTGCTCGTCACCACGGTGCTGGCCGTGACCTCCACCGCCCCGGGCCTGTTCGACGCCCTTCGCCCGCTCTCCCCTCTCTCCCCCGCGCTGGACGCGGTCCGGGCGGTGATGACCGGTCGTTCCCCCGTCCTCCCGGTGCTCCTGCTCGCGACGTGGTTCATCGTGGCGCTCGGGGCCTCCGCCATCGGGGTCGCGCGCTCGCGGACCATCCCGCTGAACGCCGTGCTGGTGCGGTGACTACGCTTGACCGGTGACCACGCCCCTGACCGCAGGCCCGGTGGGGACCGGGCCGGACGCCGTCGCCACCCTGTACGCGGCGCTGCGGCGGGCAGTCGACGACGGCGCGGGCCCGGGACTCCTGATGGCGGCTGATCCGTCCGCCGCCGCCCGCGTGACCCAGCCGCTCGACGGCGTCGACGTCGTCATCGCCACCTCCGGCTCGACCGACGGCCGCGGCCACCTCGTGGGCCTCTCGCTGGACGCGCTGGTGGCGTCGGCCACCGCCACCCACCAGCGGCTGGGCGGGCCCGGGCAGTGGCTGACGTCGCTGCCGGTCCACCACGTGGCTGGTTTCCAGGCGGTGCTGCGCAGCGTGCTCGCCGGGATCCCGCCCGTGGTCCACCACAGCGGCCACCTCGCCGCCAGCGTGGCCGAGCTCCGCGACGACGTGCCGCGCTACCTCTCGCTCGTGCCCACCCAGCTCGTCCGGGCGCTGACCGACCCGGGACTGCTGGCGCGCTTCGACGCCGTCCTCGTGGGCGGGGCGGCGCTCGCGCCGGATGTCGCCGCACGCGCCCGTGAGGCCGGGGTCCGCGTCGTCGCCTCCTACGGCATGACCGAGACCGCCGGGGGGTGTGTGTACGACGGCGTGCCCCTTGCCGGCGCCCGGGTGCGGCTCGTGGACGGCCGGGTCCAGCTCGCGGGGCCGATGCTGGCGACCCGGTACGTCGACGCCCCGGATCAGCCGTTCATCTACGACGACGGCGAGCGTTGGCTCGCCACGGCAGACCTCGGCGAGTGGGCGGACGGGCGGCTGCGCGTGCTGGGCAGGTCCGACGACGTCATCGTCTCCGGCGGCATCAACGTGGCTCCCCGGGTGGTGGAGGAGGCGCTTGCGCGGCTCGGCGGGACGTGGGTGGTGGTGCCGGTGCCGGACGCGAAGTGGGGCCAGCTCGTCGTCGCCGTCGGCTCGCTGGAGCACTCACTCGCGGACGTGCGCGCCGCCACGGCACACCTCGCGCCGGCGGAGCGGCCCCGTGCGGTGGTGCGCGGCGAGGCGATCCTGCTCGGGCCGGGGAAGGTGAACAGGCGGGCGACGGCCGCGTTCGCGATGCGCGAGCTCACAGCCGGGAGGGGTGAACGGAAGTCCTGACGGTTCGAGCCCGGTGAGAGCGCACGCGGACCCGGCACCCACCCCGGCGGACCGAACACTAGGATGATTCGCGGCTGAGGGAGGACCATGGCAACGCTGGCCGACTGGATCGAGGGCGCACGTCCCCGCACCCTGCCCGCGGCGCTGGCGCCGGTGATCCTGGGAACCGCGAGTGCGGCCTCGCTCGGTGCGGCCTCGCTTCCCCGGGCGCTGCTCGCCGCGGGTGTGGCGCTTGCCCTCCAGGTGGGCGTCAACTACGCGAACGACTACTCGGACGGCGTCCGCGGCACCGACGAGGTTCGCACCGGGCCCCCGCGCCTGACCGGGGGCGGGCTCGTGGCGCCACGGGTGGTGAAGCTCGCGGCCTTCGCGTCCTTCGGGCTGGCGGGGCTGCTCGGACTGGTACTCGTGGCCGTGAGCGGGACGTGGTGGCTGCTGCTCGCCGGAGCTGCCGCCGTGGTGGCGGCGTGGTACTACACCGGTGGGAAGCACCCGTACGGCTACATGGGGCTGGGCGAGGTGTTCGTGTTCCTGTTCTTCGGCCTCTTGGCGACGGCGGGAACCACATGGACCCAGGCGCTCACTGCGGACGGGGCCACGTGGCTGGGGGCGAGTGGCATCGGACTCATCGCGTGCGCGCTCCTGATGGTGAACAACATCCGGGACATCCCCACCGACTCCTTGGTGGGCAAGCACACCCTGGCGGTGCGTCTCGGCCAGCGGAGGGCACGCGGCGTGTTCGCGGCGATGGTGCTGCTGCCGCTCGTGCTCGGGGCGAGCGCCTGGTGGTGGCATCCGTGGGCGCCGATCGTGCTGGTGCTGGTTCCGGTCGCCGTGCTGCTGGTCCGGCCGGTCCTGCGCGGCGAGCAGGGGCTCGCCCTCATCCCGGTGCTGCGCAACACGGGCCTCTACGAGCTCGCGTACGCGGTTGTCCTCGGGGTTGGGCTCGTCCTGTAGGGCTTTCAGGCGGTGCGGGGCGGTTGGCCGTCGTGAGCCTCGTGCTGGTGGGCATCATCCTCATGGGCCTCATCCTCACCCGGCAGCGGCGGCGCCGGGCGGTGCAGCAGGTGCGCGAGGTCCGCGGCGGCCCGGTCGTGGGAGCCGGGCAACACGATGAAGGCAACCAGCCCCGCCACGATCACGGCGACGATCCACAGCATCGCGCCGCGCAGGCCCACGAGGTAGAGGAAGGCCGCGGCCGCGAGCAGCAGCACGAGCCGGATGAGGGAGTAACGAACAAGGGCCACGCATCAAGAGTAGTTCGTGCGTCCCACCGACCTGCCGGGTACCGAACGGCCGCTTGGTGCCCACCGGGTCCAGATCGAGGCTGGGGCAGGCGAGGTCCACCTGTGCGACCTCCGCGCTACGCGTCAGACCCGAGAGGTCCCGCACCGCCCCATCATGGCGTCTCCCAACGGCGTACGCAGTTGGGGAGACCGGAGCGAGCCGCACCAGACCCACGGCATCGTGCGGGCCCACGCGGTAGCCGTCGTCAGCCGGAGAGGACCCACGGACCAGTCAGGAGGGCCGAGAGAGCGAATCTCCCCATTGGTTGGTTGCCCACACCAGACTACTTCGGCAGGAGGAGTGCGGTTGGATGCGGGTTCCGCCGAGGGAGGACGGACATGGCACTGCTGGTGGCAGCCACGTAACCTTGTCCTCATGGCACGCGTTCTTCCAGTCGTCCTCGCGGTCGCACTGATCGTCTACGCGTTCATCGACTGCCTCCGCACCGAGGACCGGCTCATGCCGCCCGGACTTCCGAAGCCGGTATGGCTCGCCCTCATCCTCCTCGTGCCCGTCATCGGTGCGCTGGGTTGGCTGCTGGTCACGCGACTGCCCACGGACGGCACGTCCCGGGAGCGTCGCCAGCGCCCTGTCGCCCCCGACGACGACCCCGAGTTCCTCGCCAACCTCGACTGGGAAGCGCGCAAGGCCCACCACGAGCGCCTCCGCAAGGAGAAGGAGCGGCAGGAGCGGGAGTCACGCGGCGACGTCGACGATCCGGAGTCCCCGCCCCTCGCCTGATCCGGAGTCCCCGCCCCTCGCCTGACGGCTGTGACTGGCAGCGACTCTAGAACGCGTACCCGTGCTTGGTGGACAGCAGGAAGTTCACCACGAAGTAGTTGGCCATGATCGCCGCGAAACCCGCGATCACGAGGTAGGCGGCCCGACGGCCGTCCCAGCCCCGCGTGGCGCGTGCGTGCAGGTAGGCCGCGTAGATCACCCAGATCACGAACGTCCACACCTCCTTGGCATCCCAGCCCCAGGCGCGGCCCCAGGCGTGCTCCGCCCAGATGGCGCCGGCCACCAGAGTGAACGTCCAGAGCACGAAGCCCACCGCGGTGAACCGGTAGGAGAGCCGCTCGAGCGATGCGGCGTCCGGCAGACCGGAGAGGATGGCCGTCCAGCGGGAGGAGCCACCGAAGTCCTTGGCGAGCTGGAGGACCGCCAGCACGGCGGCGAGGGTGAGGACCGCGATGGCCAGGGCGGCCACGGAAACGTGGAGGTAGAGCCAGTAGTTGTCGAGGATCGGCTCGAGCCCGTCCGCCTCCACGTAGAGGACCGCTACCGCAACCCCGAGCAGCAGCAGCACCGGGCCCACCACGAACGCACCCAGGTAGCGCAGGTCCCGGCTCCACGCCAGCCACAGGTACAGGGCGACGGCCACGAACGTGAACGTGAGGGAGAACTCGTACATGTTGGACCACGGGACGTGCCCGGCGGCCAGCGCACGGGTCACCACCCCGATGCCGTGGAAGGCAGCGCCGAGCAACGAGGTGGACATCGCGATGCCCGCGGCCCGACGGCGCCGCTCGCCCTCGGCCGCCGGCTCGCCCTCGCCTGGTCGCTCTGTGGGGGCATCCACGCCGCCGGGATCCGCTGCCGACCCACCGGCCGCCACGAGGACGCGTTCCCTGATCACCCGGCCGTCGGCATCGCGGCGGGACCGCAGCGCCGACAGGTCGATCGCGAACGCGACCAGCGCGATGGTGTAGCTCGCCATGGCGGCGTACACCACGAGCAGGGAGAGCTGGGAGAGTTCACTCATCGGTCGTCCTTCTGAAGCTCCAATGGACCGAGGACCGAGGCGAGGTCCGCGGCGAGGCCGGCGTCCTCACCCCTGGCGAGGGCCGCCGCTTCCACCCGGGTGCCGCCCTCCCGGGCGGCGGCGACCACCCAGAGGCGACGTCGCGGTAGGAACAACGATCCCATGAGACCGAGCATCGCCGCCACCGTTGTGCCGAGGAGCAACCCGAGGGAGGGATCGTGGCGCAGGTCCAGGGCGGCGAAGCGGGGCAGGTCCTCGAAGGCGATCGAGCCGAGTCCATCAGGCAGTTCCACGGTGTCCCCCGGCGCCAGCAGGACCAGCAGGGGGCTTCCGTCCTCGCCACTCACCTGTTCCATGCGGGTGGTGTCCAGCTCGTAGACGTTCTGGGGGATCCCGTTGTCGAGGCCCAGGTCGCCGCGCCAGACCTGGAGCACGAGCACCGGGTTGTCCGCCTGGGGGTGGGCCGAGCGCAGGCTGGTGCCGTCGTCGACGGCGGTCGGCAGGAGCTGGCCCGCAAAGCCGAGCTGGTCCCCGCTCGTCACGTCGGGCACCTTCACGACCCCGGTCGAGGTGTAGACGCCGTCCTGCGGCAGGAAGGGAACCGGCCCGGAGAACGCGACTTCCCCGCTCCCGTCGGTCACGGTGACGCGGGGGGCATACCCGTTGCCCTGGAGGTAGACGCGAGTACCCGCGGCGGTGAGGGGTTCGTTGGGGACGATGGTGTAGCGGTAGGGCTCGCGGCCCGGCTGGTTCACGAGCACGTCGGCGCCGAAGTACCGGGGGCGCCCGGTGTCGCTGAACACCGAGGTCATCCCCTCGAGGGTGAACGTGAACGGCTCCAACTCCGCCTGGTCGACGAGGGTGCCGGCCTCGAACGAGTCGTAGTCCACCACCGAGTTCGCGAAGGAACCTCCCTCCACCACGATCGCCTGTCCACGGTAGGTGGCGAGCTGGCCGTAGCCGAAGGACAGGAGGATGCCCACGAGCGCGACGTGGAAGACGAGGTTCCCCGTCTCGCGGAGGTAGCCGCGTTCCGCGGTGATGCCGGCGGGGGTGAGCCGGGCACGGTACCGGCCGCGCAGTCGCCGCAGCACCGTGGCGTACGCCTCCTCCACCGACACGGTGGTGGTCCCGGCGGCCCGGACCGGGAAGCGGCCGAGGCGGCTGGGGACCCGTGGCGGGTCGGAACGCAGCGCCCGCCAGTGGTCGCGGATGCGCGGGACGATGCAGCCGATCAGGGAGACGAACAGCAGCGTGTACACCGCCGCGAACCATGGCGAGGAGTACACGGCGAAGAAGCCGAGGGAGTCGAGCAGGGCTCCGGTGCGCGGGTTTTCCTCGAGGAAGCGCCCCACTGCGACCGGGTCCTGCGACCGCTGCGGGAAGAAGGAGCCGGGGACCGCAGCGACCGCCAGCAGCAGCAACAGCATGAGGGCGACGCGCATGGACGTGAGCTGCCGCCACGCCCACCTGGGCCAGACCACGGTCACACCACCGTGGTGAAGGACGCGATCCAACCCTGCATCCAACCGGTTATATCGCCCCAGAGGCCGGTGACGAGGAGCACACCGACAGCGATGAGCACCACCCCGCCCGTCCGGGTGATGGCGGCGCGGTGGTGGCGCATGAAGTCGAGCGCGCGGGTGGAGCGGGTGAAGGCGAGGGCGAGGGCGATGAAGGGAACCCCGAGGCCGAGGCAGTAGGCGAGCGCCAGCACGGCACCGCGCGTGGGGTCGGCGCCCCCGAAGGAGAGCGTGAGCACGGCGGCGAGGGTGGGTCCGATGCAGGGCGACCAGCCGAGGCCGAACGTCACGCCCAGCAGCGGTGCGCCCCAGAGCCCGAACCGCGGGCTCATCGTGATGCGGGTGTCCTTCTGCAAGAGGGGGATGTGGCCGACGAACGCGAGTCCCATCACGATCACCAGCACGCCGAGCACGCGCATCACGATGTCGGCATACCGGGCGAACGCCGCCCCGGCGGCTGCGAACACGATCCCCAGCAGCACGAACACGGCCGTGAACCCGAGGACGAACAGCACGGTCCCCCACAGCACCCGCCCGGCGTCCGGCTTCGCGTTCCGCGCGCCGCCGCCGGCCATGCCGCCGAGGTACCCCACATAGCCGGGCACGAGGGGCAGCACGCACGGTGAGGCGAACGACACCACCCCCGCCACGAGCGCGACCGCGATCGCCGCCACCATGGGGCCGGACAGCACGGCCTGAGTGAACAGATCGACGACGTCGCTCACTCGGCCACCACGTCGTCGATCAGGCCGCGCAGCACGGTCGGGTCCGCCTGCCCAAGGATCCGGGCGGCGACCCGCCCCTGCCGGTCCAGCACCACGGTGGTCGGCATGGCCTGCAGGGGAACGAGGCCCTGCATCGCGGCCACGCCGCGGGCGTCGGAGTCCCAGAGCGACGGGTAGGGGATGGAGAAGGTGCGCTCGAAGGCCTGGGCGGTCGCGGCATCGTCGCGGGGATTGACCCCGAGCATGTGGATCTCGGGATGGTCCTCGGCGATGGCGACCAGGTCGGCAGCCTCGGCACGGCAGGGCGGGCAGGATGCGTACCAGAAGTTCACGACGACGACGTCGCCCCGCCAGTCCTCGAGGTCGATGGTCTCGCCGCCGAACGTGGTCCCCCTGAGTTCGATCCCCTCCCCCCGCTCGGGAGCGGGCCACGTGGTGAACGAGCCGTCACCGGCCTCGTAGCCCGCCCCCTGCGAGGGATCGCCGATGGACGCGCATCCGCCGACCGCGGCCAGGGCCAAAGCCACGGCCGCGGCGAGGCGAGCCGGGTTCCTCATGCGCGACCCGCCGCGGACGACCCGGACCCGGCATCGTGGGCACTGGGGAGGAGGTCCCCGGCCGGTTCCCAGTAGGTGAGGGCGACCAGGCGGCGCCCGTCGAAGGTCAGCGAGGTCAGGGAGGCCAGCGCGCACTGCCGGTTGCGGGGGTCGTGCGCCAGCGGACGCCGCTCGAGGAAGAGCCGGGTGACCCAGATCGGGAGCTGGTGCGACACGGCGAGGACCTCTCCGCCGTCGGGGACGAGGAGCAGCGCCCGACGGACCATGCCGGACATCCGCGTCACCTGGTCCGCGTACGGCTCCCCCCAGGACGGGCGGAGCGGGTTCACGTAGCGCGGCCAGTAGCGGGGGTGTGCGAGCTGGAGCCGATTGCGGTTCACGGCGACGCCCTCGAAGGCGTTCACCGCCTCGATGAGTCCCTGGTCCGTGCGCACCTGCACCCCGAAGGCCTCGGCAGTGGGGGTGGCGGACTCCTGCGCGCGCTGCAGCGGGGAGGCGAGGACTGCGCGGATGTCGTGCCCACCCGAGTGCAGGACCTCCCCAACCCGCTCCGCCATGGCCCGCCCACGGTCGGAGAGCCCGTATCCCGGCAGCCGGCCGTAGACGATCCCGTCCGGGTTCAGGACCTCGCCGTGGCGCATGAGGTGAACCGTCGCAAGGGGCATGGGACCAGTCTCGCAGATCTCAGATGTCGCCGAGCTTGGCCAGCATGCGGCCGAAGGTCTCGATCTCCGACGGCGTGAGACGGTCGAAGATGTGCTGCCGGACGGACTCGACGTGGAGGGGCGCCGCCGTCTCGAGGAGCGCGTAGCCGGTCTCCGTCAGACGGCAGTTGACGCCCCGTCCGTCGTCCTTGCACGAGCTGCGGCTCACGAGCCCGCGCCTCTCCATGCGGTTCACGGTGTGGGTGAGGCGGGAGCGGGAGTTGACGAGGTCGTCGGCGAGGGTGGACATGCGAGCCGTGTGGTCGGGCTGCTCGGAGAGGACCACCATCACCTCGTACTCGTTGAGGGACAGTCCGAAGCTGTCCATCAGGTCGCGTTCGAGCGCCTCCCGCACCTCCATCGTGGCGCGCAGGTAGTGCCGCCATACCGCCTGGTCCTTCGCCGAGAGCCAGCGCGGCTCCGTCACCGATCCCGTCATCTCGCCTCTCCTCCCCCACGATCATGGCCCATCCGACCCCCGGTTGCCTAGTTGACATTTCAACTATATAGTGAAGGGGTACAGAAGTCATCACGACCACAAGGAGTCCCATGATCCCCGCAGGCACGTACACCATCGAGCGCGACCACTCCGAGCTCGGCTTCCAGGTCCGCCACGCCGGCATCGCCAAGGTGCGCGGCAAGTTCACCGAGTACGACGGCACGATCGTCGTGTCCGAGGACCTCTCGCGGTCCTCCGCGCAGGTCACGATGCAGACCGCCTCGGTCTTCACCGGCTCCGAGGCCCGAGACAACCACCTCCGCTCCGCCGACTTCTTCGACGCGGAGAACAACCCCACCGTCACCTTCACCTCGGCCGATTTCCGCGTGGACGACGACGACCTCACCCTCGTGGGTGACCTCACCATCAACGGCGTGACCCGTCCCGTCGAATTGGACGTGGAGTACAACGGTGCCGCGACCGACCCGTTCGGCTACCAGCGCATCGGCTTCGAGGCGAAGACCAAGGTGAACCGCAAGGACTTCGGCCTCACCTGGAACGCGGCCCTCGAGACCGGCGGCGTCCTCGTGTCCGACCAGGTCACCATCCTGCTCGACGTCTCGGCGGTCAAGCAGGCCTGATCCCACCCCCACGGGGTGCCCGCGCGACGCGCCGGGCACCCCGTCCGCACGTCAGGCGAGGGCACGCCGCAGCGCGGCCTCCTCCACGAACCACCGCGAGATGGGAACCCCGTCGACCGTCACCACCGGAACGTCGTCGGAGTACTGGGCGAGAAAGGCCTCGTCGACGTCGACGACGGCCCACTCCACCCCGAGGTCATCGCAGGTTGAGGCGACGACCACGAGGGCATCGTCGCAGAGATGACAACCCCGCCTCGAGTGGACCACGACTCGTGGAGCCATCGGCGTCCCTCCAGTGCGAAGGCCCGGCGGTCGGCCGGGCCTCGTCCTACTTCTTGTTGCGCCGCTGGTGGCGGGTCTTGCGGAGCAGCTTGCGGTGCTTCTTCTTCGCCATGCGCTTGCGGCGCTTCTTGATGACAGAACCCATGGGGTGCCTTCCAGGTGGTGGGGGGCGCTGGGGCGCCGATGCGACACCCCAGTCTAGCTGTCCTCGCCGACCGCGCGAGTCTGCTCCCATTCCGCGAGGCCCCGGTCGATGAGGTCGTCCACGGCCTTGCGAGGAACCCGGAAGGAACGACCCATCCGCACAGCGGGCAACTGGCCGGAGTGCACCATCCGGTAGACGGTCATCCGGGAGACACGCATCACGTCCGCCACCTCGGCGACGGTCAGGAACCGAGGAGGCTCCTGGGGGCGATCAGTCATGGTGTTCCAGTTTCCGCGAAGGAAGGCGTGGGCGCGAGCCGCGCACGCGGTCATGTCTCGAATGTTCCCAGAAACCGAACCGCTCCACAATTCACTTCGACAGCCGATTCGCTGCGACGATCGATTTCAGGCTCTTGTGACGCTTCCGTGGGTGGTTTCCGGCCGGGGGAGGATCCAAGTGGGGCGCCCCTCCCAACTGCGTACGCAGGATCGTGGCGTCCTCCCAACTGCGTACGCAGAACGTTCCTGCGGGTGGTATACCACCCGCAGGAACGTCCAGGACCCGCAGGATCGTTCTGCGTACGCTGTTGGGGACCG
>JBNJCY010000046.1:0-11789 GCA_051744325.1 Actinomycetota bacterium | reverse complement strand
CGGCGGACGGCGCGGGCGCGGCCGCCGTCGAGGTCGAGGTCGAGGTCGAGGTCGAGGTCGTGGACGGCGCGGCCGAGCGTGCACCTGCTCGGGAGGACTGCGCCTGGGCGACTGGCGCGGGCTCGGGCTCCGGCTCAGGCTCCGGCGCAGGTTCCGAGGTCACCGAGATGGCCTCGACCTGCCAGTCGATGTCCGCGGGCACGGCGACAACCGGGGAGACGGCGAGCGCGTTCCGCGCCTCGGCCGTGAGGAGGACCTCGCGGGCCTGGGCCCCGGCCGTCGCACGGGGCGCCGTGGCCTGGCCGACCGCCGTCGCGCTCGTGGCCGCCATCGTGAGGAGGAGGCCGGTCGAGGTCATCGCGGCGAGACCGCGAGTCGCGCCCGTCCCGAGCGTGCTGACGGACGGGACGGAAAGGGCGGTGCGGCGAGGTGCGCGGTGGCGCGCGGCGTTGGGGTTAGTCATAGGGTGAAGCTCCGTCATAGGGGATGGAGGTTCGAACCTAACCGAGCAGCCTCGCAGAATCACGTTTTGGTAACAGAGTTCATTGAAGCTTCATGAACCTCGTGACGGGGCCCACATCAGGCGCCGCCCAGTACCGAGGCGCGGTCGCCGCGCACATAATGTCCGAATGACAGGACCGACCGATGCGCCCCTTCCCCGCGTCCTCATCGTGGACGACGAGGCCCCCCTCGCCCGGGTGATCGCCAGCTACTTCGAGCGCGACGGCTTCCCTGTCGCCACGATCGGCGACGGCGCCGCCGCGGTGGACCGGGTCCGCACCTGGGACCCCGGGGTGCTTGTCCTCGACCTCGGGCTCCCGGGCATGGACGGCATGGACGTCTGCCGGAAGGTCCGGGCGTTCTCCGACTGCTACATCATCATGCTCACCGCCCGGGCGGATGAGGTGCACAAGCTCGTGGGCCTGTCCGCCGGCGCGGACGACTACATGACCAAGCCGTTCAGCCCGCGCGAACTGCTCGCCCGGGTCCGGGCGATGCTGCGCCGACCCCGCCACACCCCGATCCCGGAGGTCGTCTCGATCGGCGCCCTCACCATGGACGCCAACGCCCGGGAGGTCCAGGTGGACGGCCGGCCGGTGGACCTCACCCGCACCGAGTTCGACGTCCTCGCCGCCCTCGCCGCCCGGCCCCGGAGCGCGCTGAGCCGCCGCACCCTGATCGACGAGGTGTGGGGCGAGGGCTGGGTCGGAGACGAGCACCTCGTCGACGTCCACGTCGCCCACCTGCGCCGCAAACTCGGCGACGATCCCTCCTCCCCCCGCTTCGTGCAGACCGTCCGTGGGGTCGGGTACCGGATGGGGGCCGGATCGTGAGGACGGCCGTCGGCAACATGGGCGTCGGCACGCGCCTGCTGCTCGCGACGATCGCGGTCGTCCTCGTGGCCACGACGACGGCGTGGGTGGTGGTGCTCGCCGTCGGCCCGGGCATCTTCCACCACCACATGCTGATGACCGGAGTGACGGACCCCGACGTGATCCTGCACGCCGAGGAGGCATTCGAGGATGCCTCGGCGGTCTCGGTGTCGATCGCCCTGATGGTCGCGCTGGTGACGGCGTCGGGGCTGGGCCTGGTGCTGACGAGGAGGGTGACACGGTCGTTGGACGCGGTCACCGATGCGTCGCGACGCGTGGCCGCCGGAGACCACGACGCCCGCGTCCCCGACGTCCGCATGGGCCGCGAGTTCGTCGCGATGGCCGACTCCTTCAACGCGATGGCGGCGGACCTCGGCGAGGTGGAGTCCAGCCGCACCCGCATGCTGGGGGACCTCGCCCACGAGATGCGCACCCCGCTCGCCACCATCGACGCCCACCTCGAGGCGATCTCCGACGGCGTCCGGGCGGCTGACGAGGAGACCCTCGCCGTGCTCGGCTCGCAGGTGAACCGGCTCGCGCGCCTTGCCGAGGACGTGGCCCTGGTGACCTCCGCGGAGGAGGGCGGGCTGTCCATGCGCCGCGGCCCGTTGCGCATCGCGGACGTGCTGGAGGAGGCCCGCACCCATGCCGCCGCCCGGTACGACGAGGCCGGGGTGGATCTCGAGGTGCGGGTCACGGGCGCGGCGCGCTCCGCCGTCGTCGACGCGGACGGCGACAGGCTCGGGCAGGTGCTCACCAACCTGCTGGACAACGCCCGGCGGCACACGCCGGCGGGGGGCCGGGTGACGGTGACGGCCGACGTGGTGGGCGACGACGTGCGGCTCGAGGTCGCGGACACCGGGGAGGGGATCGCGCCGGAGCACCTGCCGCACCTGTTCGAGCGGTTCTACCGCGTGGACACCGCCCGTGACCGCGCCCACGGCGGCTCGGGGGTGGGCCTTGCGATCGTCCGCGCCATCATGCGGGCGCACGGCGGGACCGTCACCGCGAGTTCCGACGGCGCCGGCCGGGGCGCGGTGTTCGCCCTCACCCTGCCCGTCAGTCCTCAACGACCGTGAAGTCGTGCGCCCCCACACCCACGCCGTCCACGACCGTGGGCTCGTCCCCGGTGTTGAGCACCAGCACCAGCCGGTGCCCACCCGAATCGAGCTGGACCCGCATCGTCTCGTTGGTGACGTCGGTGGTCGCCAGGTTCGCGTCCACGAGCCACGGGTGACGGCGCCGGATCGCCACCAGCCGCTGGTACAGAGCGAAGGTCTCCACCCCGTACGGCGCGAGCCCGGCGGGGGTGAGTGGGAAGGGCGGCCGGACGGCGTCGTCGCCGTGTGCCTGGTCCAGCTTCTCGCCGGTGAAACCCTGCTCGTCGCCCGCGTAGATGGAGGGGATCCCGGGCAGGGTCATCAACAGCGCGACAGCGAGGGGCACGTGGCGCGGATCCGTGATCTTGGTGGCGATGCGGGTGGTGTCGTGGTTGCCCACGAACGTCTGCGGCCGGAACTTCTGGGAGAACGCGGCGTGCCGGGAGAGGGTCCACTCCAGCTCGTGGAAGTTGCGATCGTTCAGGGAACTCCAGGTCGCCTTCCACAGCTCGTACTGGGTCACGGAATCCACCCCGGACTCGGCCACGAAGTCCCCGTAGTCCCCGTGGATCAGCTCGGCGATGATCCACGCATCCGGGTGCACGGCCTTCACCCGCTCGACGATGGGACGCCACGTGGCTGCCCCCACCGCGAACGCCGCATCCAGCCGCCAGCCATCGATCCCGCGGTCAAGCCAGTGGGTCATCACGTCCACGATGTAGTCCACGACGGGCGGGTACGCCAGGTTCAGCTCCACCAGGTCGAAGTTCCCCTCGAAGGCCCTCGGGTAGCCATCAATCCACTTCAGCCATTTTCCGGCCTCCGAGCCCTCGCCTTCATCGAGCGCCCGCCGGACAATCTCGTGGTCCTCGCTGACATGGTTGAAGACGCCGTCGAGGCAGACCCGGAACCCGCGTTCCTTCGCCTCGCGCAGGAGTTCGTCGAAGTCCGCCTCGTCCCCGAGCCGCGGGTCGATCCGGTAGTAGTCGAGGGTGTCGTACCCGTGGGACGCGGATGCGAAGATCGGCGCCAGCAGCAGCCCGTTGGTACCCAGGTCGATCGCGTAGTCCAGCCAGTTCACGATGTGCCCCAGCCGGTGCGTGACCTGGGGCGTGTGGGTGGGTTCGGCGTCCACGAACCCCAGGGGGTGCAGGTGCCACCAGATGACGTGGTCCGTCCAGCTCATGTGTCGCTCCTCGGGTGATGTGTGCCCACTCGTGAGGTTAGCCCACTGACGCTGCGGGCGAGCCGGAGTCGGGCCGCCGAGTGCGGTGTACTGTCGGCGAATGGACATTCGCGTCGAGGTCCGCCAAGCCGGCACCGCACCCAGGCCCCCCGCCGGGACCCCCGTCATCCTCGAGGTGCGCGACGTCTCCCTCCAGGACGCCCCCGCCACCGTCCTCGCCTCCACCGAGGCGACCGTCACCGAGCCCGACGACGCCGCCTCCCCCACCCCCGACGTGCTCGCCACCGCCTCCCTCGACGTCCCCGAGGACTACCTGACCGGGGGGCGCGACGTCGTCGTTTGGGTGCGGGTGGCGGCGAGTGGGCAGGCGCGCACCGCCGTCGGGGACCTGATCACGATGCAGCACTGCGCGGTGCGGGCCGACGCTGCTGGCACCCCCATGGAGGTCCCGGTCACCCGGATCGGCTGAGGGTGGCGGCCGGACCACCACCCACCTGCGCGAAAGGGAGCCTCTCGCGCCCCTTGCCTCTGTGTGTCTGTGGAACGGAGCCTCCGGACGATTCTGGAGGCCCGAATCCACCCCTCCAGAGTCGTCTGGAGGCAGGAAACCCCCTGCCGAAACGGCCTACTCCTAGACGATCACAGACACTCCGTTTCACGACGGAGGTGCAACCGGAGCCTCCAAACAGTTCCTCCGCCTCACCCATCCGCCTCACCCAACACGACCACCCTCGCCCACCAGCCCCCAACATGACCACCCTCGCCCACCAGCCCTCAACATGAGCGATCCCTGGAGGCATGTTCACAACTCCGCGCCCGTGGGCTCTCCGAGCCGCTGGCCTGCGGTGATGCTGCCCGCTCGGGAGTTGTGAATAGGCCTCCTGGCCCAGAAGACCGACCTCCCACCCAGCCATCCGAGACTGGTGCCTCAACGTTCGTTAACCCATTGATGGGGAAAATCCTTTACCCGACCGGAAAACGATCTTCCCCATCAATGGGTTAACGGGTGTTGAACCCCGATTTTGTCACATTCTGGCCCTGAGGAAGCTCCGGCACGGCACCGAGCAGCACCAACGCAGGCCGGCTCGTCAGAGCAAGGGGGCGTATTCACAACTCCCCGCCCGTGGGCACTCCGAACCTCTGGCCTGGGGTGATGCTGCCCGTTCGGGAGTCGTGAATAGGCATCAAGGGCCTGCGAACGGAGCCTCCAATTCGCGGCAGGAGCGAAAACGGAGCCTCCGGACGATTCTGGAGGCCCAAATCGACCCCTCCAGAGTTGTCTGGAGGCTCCGTTTCACGATGGGGGTACAACCGGAGGCCCCGTTTCACGATGGGGGTACAACCGGAGGCCCCGTTTCACGATGGGGGTACAACCGGAGGCCCCGTTTCACGCGGGGGTGGCGGCGGGGATGGCGGCCGGAACACGCCACCCCCCGCCGTCGTGCTAGAGCACCGGGCCGAGCGGCTCGGCGAGCCAGCCCGCCACGGCGTCCGTGATCGGGTGGCCCGCGCCCTGCTCGACGAACAGGAACTCCCCCGCCGGGTTGACCTCGAGGAACACGTACTCACCCTCGGGCGTGAGCCGGAAGTCCGCGGCACCGTAGACGATCCCCAGCCTCTCCATGAGCCGGTGCAGGAACTCCACGACGTCGTCGGGAAGGTCGAGCGCCGACGTCCAGGCCTGCGCCATGTTGACGCGGAAGTCCACGTCGTAGCCGGTATGGCGGGTGTCGATTGCCATGGGGAAGACCTCACCCCCCACCACGGTCACCCGCACGTCCGCGACCGCTGGGATCCGCTCCTGGAAGATGACGGGCGCGAGCCGCACAGACTCCAGCAGGGCGAGGTCCTCCGCGCGGACCACCCGGGTCTCCCGCCACACCTGGTACGTGGCGGCGAAGATCTTGTGGATCGTGTGGTCCGGACCGTGGCGCTCGATGAACGCACGCGCCGCCTCGGGATCGGAGGTCATGAGAGTGTCCGGCACCCTCATTCCCAGCGCGCTGGCAACCCGGAGCTGGTGGGCCTTGTGGGAGGCCAGCTCGTCCGCCTGCGGCGGGTTCATCCACGGGCACTCGAGCAGTGCGTAGAGGCCGTGCAGGGCCTCGTGCCACTCGCCGTGGGCGAATCCGCGCGCATCGTCGTCCGTGATCTCCTCGAGCCGCACGAACTGGGGCCGCCGCCACCAGACCGCACTCGCGCCGGTGACCTCCACCGGGCCGTGGACCCGGTGATTGATCGTGGCGCGCGGCACCGCCGGCTCCCCGAAGTCGACGGACAGGGTCGCGTCGTTCGGGAAATCGGCGATGTCGAGGAGGAACACATCCCTGCCCCAGGCAAGGAGGCGCTCCACCACCCGCCCGGCGTGCAGGTCCGCCGGGTGGGAGATGACCACTATCACGTCAGGCCGAGCATCTGGGCCAGTGCCGCCAACTCCTCCGCGATCGCCTGTTGTCCCTGGCTGAGCTCCGCGTGCTCGGCCTGCATGGCCACGACCAACTCCTCGAGCGCGGCCAGGCGAGCGGCGACGTCGTCGACGTCACCCATGTGGGGCGTCCCGAGCGCGAACGGCAGGCCGGGCCGCGGGATGACGTTCTCCCGGATCGTCTCGACGAGCTCCTTCCTCGTCTCGGGCACGCGCTCCTTCACCGTCTCCGGCGTCCGCTCCTTCACCGTCTCCGGCACGCGCTCCTTCACCGTCTCCGGCGTCCGCTCCTTCACCGTCTCCGGCACGCGCTCCTTCACCGTCTCCGGCGTCCGCTCCTTGATGGTTTCGGGCGCGAGCTCCTTCGCTGTCTCCGGGACACGCTCCTTGAAGGTGACGGTCGGGCACATGGAGTTGGCGGTCGCGATGTCTCCGGGACTGAGCGCGGTGCGCTGGCCGATGGTCGCGGTGGTGGCGACGAGGGGCGTGATGGTCTCGGCACCACCGACACCGAAGGCGGTGCGAGGATAGTGCATGATCGAGCCGAAGTCGTACGCACCGACATCGTCCCCGTCCGTGATGTGCTGGTTGAAGTTGTGCTCGTAGCCGGACTGGATGTTCGCCCAGTTGATCTGCACGAAGGCGTCGCGGTCCTCCCGGGACTGCTCGTGCCACATACCCACCGCGTGGCCGATCTCGTGGATGGTGTTGCCGAGCGAGCAGCCGCTCGCGAGGTTGACGAACTGCTGGCCTCCCCGCTTGCCCACCGAGGACGAGCACCCCGATCCTGGCCGGAACGTGACCCAGTCGGGGTAAGTGGCGGCGTTCGCGGCCGTGCGGAGCACGAATCGGAAGTTGGTGTTCGCCTCCCAGTGGGCGATCGCGTCAGTGACGCGCGCCTGGTTGGGGAGGGCCGGGTCGATGTCGTAGGGCACGGTGCAGTTCGGCCACCGGTACTGATTCCCGGTGATGATGACGCCGAGAGTCGCCTCGCCGCGCAACTCCGCCGCGAGGATTGCGGACTCCTGTTCCACCTGCTCGGCCGGCCCGAGGACGATGTCACCCTCCAACATGGCCAGTCCGTCCACGACGACGTACTGCACCGCCTTCGCCCGGAAGTTGTTCCCCGAGATGAACGCGGTTCGCACCTCCGTCGACGCGGTGATCTCCTCGCCCTGGTCGCCGGACTGCGGCTCGTCCTGCGCGCGCTGCTTGTTCTCCGCCATGGGATCCCTCCTGCGAGTCATTGGGGCGACCGTCGCCCCCTGTGCCCACGAACCTAGGGCCTCGCACCACTCCCGGTCAACGGATGCTGAGTGCCACGGTGTGAGGATTTCGTGGGATGTCCGTGACGGACCACGGATCCGCGCAGGCTGTGGGGGTGGTAAGTGTCGGACAGGCGCGGGATACTGTTGAACGACCATTGACTCGTCGGTTCGGCAGAACGTCCCGTCCGGGACGGGGAGGTGCACGATGGCGTGGAACACCACCACGGCAGCGGGAGTTGGGACGGGAGCCGTGACGATCGTCGAGGGTTCGTCGTTCTGCATCTCGGGCCCGGACGGCAACATGGCAGCAAGCGCCCCGCACGGAATCTTCCACCTCGACACCCGCATCATCTCCGCCTGGAACATCACCGCCGCCGACCACGACCTCGAGACCCTCGACCTCGAGACCCTCGCCGCCCACACCCCGGACCCGTACCGCGCGGTGTTCGTCGGCCGACTGCACCAGCCGGGGGCCACGGTCGAGTCCCCCCTCGTCCTGCGCCGTGAGCGAGATGTGGGCGCCGGGCTCCGGGAGGTGATCACCGTCGACAACCACGGGCGCCAACCGGCGCGGCTGAAGCTGCGCCTCGCCGTCGACGCGGACTTCGCCGATCTCTTCGACGTCAAGGTGGGCCGCGAGGGCGCGCCGGTGACCGTTGAGCGCACGGTCGACGACGAGGGGCTGGTGCTCGCGGCCAGCCGCGCGGGCGTGCGGCGTGGTGTCGTCATCCACGCGACGGCGGGCGAGGCGCGCGACGACGGACTCCACTTCAACGTGGAGGTGCCGGCGCGGGGGTCGTGGTCGGTGAGCGTCATCGCGACACCGCACTTGGACGGCCGGAGGCCGGCGGAACCCTTCCTGCACACCGTCCCGCCCGGGTACTCCGGAAGCCGGGCACGACGGGCGAGGTGGGCGCAGCACGTCCCGCGGCTCGACGTGGACGATGAGGACGTGGAGGAGGTGCTCGAGCAGAGCCACGAGGACCTCGGTTCCCTGCGCATCTTCGACGACACCCATCCCGGACGGGTGACTGTGGCCGCCGGCGCGCCCTGGTTCATGGCGTTGTTCGGCCGGGACTCGCTGGTCACCTCCCTCATGTCCATCCCCGTGGACCGTGCCCTCGCGATAGGCACCCTCCAAACCCTCGCGGACCTGCAGGGCACGGAGGCCAACCCGGCCACCGAGGAGGAACCCGGCCGCATCCTGCACGAGGTCCGGTTCGGGGCGGCCGCCTCGCTCGCGCTCGGCGGGGGGCGCGTCTACTACGGCACAGCGGACGCCACCCCGCTCTTCGTGCTCCTACTGGGAGAGCTGAGCCGATGGGTCGAGGACGGCGCGAACCTCGAACCGCTGCTCCCCCACGCCGACCGGGCCCTCGAGTGGATCGAACGGTACGGCGACCGCGACAGCGACGGTCTCGTGGAGTACGCCCGGCAGAGCGAGGCGGGCCTCGTCAACCAGGGATGGAAGGACTCGTGGGACGGCATCACCTTCGCGGACGGTCGCCTCGCCGAGGCCCCGATCGCGCTGTGTGAGGTCCAGGGCTACGTGTTCGCCGCCTTTCGGGCTCGCGCGCGCCTCGCCCGGCGATTCGGCGACGAGGAGGATGCAAGGCATTGGGCCGACCGCGCCACGGCGTTACGGCGAACGTTCAATGAGCGGTTCTGGCTGCCCGACCGCGGCTACTACGCCCTCGCCCTCGACGGGGACAAGCGGCCGGTGGACGCACTCGCCTCCAATATGGGGCACTGCCTCTGGACCGGGATCGTGGACGAGGACAGGGCGCCCCTCGTGGCGGCCCGCCTGATGTCCCGGGAGCTGTTCAGCGGATGGGGCGTGCGCACGCTCGCCACGAACATGGGGGCGTACAACCCGGTGAGCTACCACAACGGGTCGGTGTGGCCGCATGACAACGCCCTCATCGCCGCCGGCCTGATGCGGTACGGCTTCGTCCCGGAGGCCCGCCGGATCGCAGTGGCGCTGTTCGACGCCGCGCACCGCTTCGGCGGCCGGCTGCCGGAGCTCTTCTGCGGGTTCGGGCGTGACGAGTACGAGGTGCCAATCCCCTACCCCACCTCGTGCTCGCCCCAGGCATGGGCGTCGGCGGCGCCGGTGCACCTGATGCGCACGCTCCTCCGGCTCGAGCCGGCACTGGACCGCGGCGAGTTGTGCCTATCCCCGGTGCTCCCGGACGAGTTCGGGACGCTGCGCGTCGAGAACCTGCTACTGGCGGACTCGCGCGTCTCGCTCACGGTCACCGGCGACGACGTCGCGGTGTCCGGCCTCCCTGAGGACGTGCGGCTCCGCCTCGAGTGCCACGACCCGGACAGCGAGGGCTGAGCCGTGCGCATCGGCATCATCGCACCGCCCTGGGTCCCGGTCCCACCGCCCTTGTACGGCGGGACCGAGGAGGTCATCGACCTGCTGGCCTGCGGCCTGCACGTGGCCGGCCATGACGTGCTGCTGGCGGCGGCTGCGGACAGCACGTGCCCGGTACGGCTGGTGCCCGGGACGGCGACGTCGGATTTCGCGGCGATGGGCACGTCGATCACGGAAGCCGCGCACATCGTCCGGGCGTACGGGGCGATGGGGGACATGGACGTCATCCATGACAACACCACCCTGGGCCCGCTCTACCGGCACCGGCCGCCTGGGATCCCCGTGGTGAGCACCAACCACGCGCTGCTCACACCTGACACGATCGCGATCCGCCACGCGATCGCCGTCGACGTGTACCTGGTGGCGATCTCGCGACGGCAGGTGGAACTCGGCGAGGGCGTCCCGATCGCCGCAATGATCCACCACGGCCTGGACACGGCGCGGATCCCGGTGGGCCGTGGCGGGGGCGGTTACGCCGCATTCCTCGGGAGGATGAATCCCGTGAAGGGGGTGGTCGAGGCGATCGGTATCGCCCGCGCCGCGGGGATGCCCCTGCGGATCGCGGCGAAGATGCGGGATGCGGGCGAGCAAGCCTACTTCGAGATCGAGGTGCGACCACGGCTGGCCGACGACGTCGAATACGTGGGTGAGTTGGACGCCGCGACGAAGTACGCGTTCCTGGGCGACGCGGTCGCGCTCCTGAACCCCATCCAGTGGGAGGAGCCGTTCGGACTGGTCATGGTCGAGGCACTCGCCACGGGGACCCCGGTCCTGGCGACGCCGCGCGGCGCGGCTCCCGAGATCGTGGTGCACGGGCGGACGGGGTTCCTTGCGCCCACGGAGGACCTCGTGGAGTTGCTGCCGAGGGCCGCCGCGCTGGACCGGCGAGAGTGCAGGTCGGACGCAGTCGCCCGCTTCGATGCCACCCGCCTGGTCGCGGACCACCTGGCCCTGTATGAAGGGCTCGTGCGGTCCGGGGCGACAGCGGCCTGACACGGCCTCACCTACCCCTACAGTGACCAGCATGAGAATCGCGATGGCGAACGACCACGCCGGTTACGCCCTGAAGCAGGAGATCGCCCACTGGCTGCGCGCCCAGGGCCACGATGTCGAGGACTTCGGCACCCATGACGAGCAGGCCTGTGACCTGCCGGACTTCGTGTACCCCGCAGCCCTCGCCGTCGCCCGCGGGGACGTGGACCGGGGCATCTTCGTGGACGGCGTGGGCTACGGCAGCGCCATGATCGCCAACAAGCTGCCCGGCGTTTTCGCAGCCGTGGCACAGGACCCGTTCTGCGCCGGCCTGGCCCGGTCCCACTCGGACACGAACGTGATGTGCATCGGCGGCAAGATCATCGGGTCCGCCCTCGCCCTCGAAGTTGCCAAGGCCTGGATGACCACGGAGTACCTCGGCACCACCGAGGAGAAGTATGCCCGTCGCGTCGGCAAGGTCGCCGAGATCGACGCCCGGCACGTCCGCCCGCTCGATCGCGAGGGCTGAAACAGCGGTACGCACGGGCAACCCGTGCTCGGAATCAACCCGTGCTCGGAACCGCAATCCTCGCCAGCCGGCGGACCACCGCGTGCCCGCCGGGTTGCGGAGTCAGAGCACCCGGATGACGGTGTAGCCCGGGTCCCAGATCGGGCTCTCGGAGAGCGGAGTGCCGGGGTTGCGGGCGGCGATGTGGTTGCCGTTCCCGGTGTAGATGCCCACGTGGCCGGGCCACCACAGCAGGTCGCCCGGCTGGGCCTGCGACTGCGCGATCTTCACCCCCACCGTTCCCTGCGCATCCGAACTGCGCGGCAGGTAGATCCCGAAGTGCCCGTAGACGTACTGGGTGAAGCCGGAGCAGTCGAAGCCTGCGGGGGTGGTGCCGCCGTACACGTACGGCACGCCGATGAACTGCCGTGCATAAGCCACCACCGCGGCTCCGGACGCTGCCTGCGGCGGAGCCTCCTGGACCACGGGCGCGGGGGCGGGGGCCGGAGCGGGCGCGGGTGCAGGTGCAGGTGCAGGTGCAGGTGCAGCCGGGCGAGTCGCTGCCCGAGCGACGACA
>JBNJCY010000045.1:0-12086 GCA_051744325.1 Actinomycetota bacterium | reverse complement strand
CGGCGTTGGACGGCCGGTCCGTCGCCACCGCCGAGTCGCTGACGGCCGGCCTGGTGAGCGCCACCCTCGCACGCATCCCCGGAGTGTCCGCGGTCCTCCGCGGTGGGGTGACGGCCTACTGTCCCGAGGCCAAGGTCTCGGTCCTGCGCGTCCCGCAGCCCGTCCTCGACGGGGACGGGCCGGTGCAGCCCGCGGTGGCGGAGGCGATGGCACTGGGGGCGTGCGAGGTGTTCGGCGCGCAGTTCGGAGTGGCAACCACCGGGGTCGCCGGTCCCGGGCCCTCTGGCGGGATCCCCGCCGGCACGGTCATCGTCTCCGCGCACGACTCCGGAACCGGCCGTTTCCTGACCCGCCGGCTGACGCTCCCCGGAGACCGTGACGACGTGCGGTGGGGTGCCGCCGTATCAGCCATTGAAACCCTCGCGGAACTTGCGGAACAAACTGGCGTTGCCGACCGTTGACCTGAATGATGAACACCAACCGCACCCTCGCCGCCACCCGGCTCCCTGAGCAGACCGGGCCTGTGCCGCGACCCAACTACACGGGTCGCTTCGCCAAGGAGTCTCCCGTGGTCGTGCTGCGCCGTGAGATCGGCGACGTCCTCCGTGCGGTTCGCCAGCACCAGGGCCGTACGCTCCGCGAGGTGTCGTCCGCCGCCCAGGTGTCGCTCGGTTACCTCTCCGAAGTGGAGCGGGGACAGAAGGAGGCCTCCTCCGAACTGCTCGGGGCGATCTGCTCCGCCCTCGACCTCCCTCTGTCCGTGGTGTTGCGCGAGGTCTCGGACCGCATCGCAGCCATGGAGGGTGTGACGATCCCCGACACGGTGCCCGCCGAACTCGTCGAGCGCTCAATGGTCCGCGTCCGCTGACCGTGAAGCGGTCCGAGTTCATCGCCTCGCTGGCGCAGTACTTCGAGCCACGGTATTCACAGGTGGTCCTCCATGACCTGCGCCTGCCGGCGATCGGATCGCTGACCCCGGGCGAGGCTCTCGAGGCGGGGGAGGACCCCCAGCGCATCTGGGATGCGGTGTGTGCCGAACTGCGCCTGCCCGAGGATGCCCGGTTCCCGCACCGCTCGGACAGGAAGCGCTGAGCGACACGCCGGCGTGAAGACTGGCTTCGAACATCTGTTCGTCGTAGTGTGTCCACACGTGGCGACTGGGTCGCGGTGTCCACAGGTGGTGTGACGTCGCGAAGCAGGATGTCGGTGGCCGGGCATACAGTCACGTCGAGCCGTCCGGAGAGGGCGGCACGAGGAAGGCCAGTCCTGTAGGAGGCGGCTTTTCCGCCGGACCGGAGAGGTGAATGATCATGGCCGCACCAGTGGCAGACCGCGCGAAGGCACTCGAGGCCGCACTCGCACAAATCGACAAGAACTTCGGCAAGGGTTCGGTCATGAGGCTGGGGGACGACTCGCGTCCGCCCGTCGCCGTCATCCCGAGCGGCTCCGTCGCGCTGGACATCGCGCTCGGCATCGGTGGCCTGCCGCGTGGGCGCGTGGTGGAGATCTATGGTCCGGAGTCCTCCGGCAAGACCACGGTCGCACTCCACGCCGTGGCGAACGCACAGCGGGCAGGCGGCATCGCCGCCTTCATCGATGCGGAGCACGCCCTGGACCCCGAGTACGCCAAGAGGCTCGGGGTGGACACGGACGCCCTTCTCGTGTCCCAGCCGGATACCGGCGAGCAGGCACTCGAGATCATGGACATGCTGATCCGGTCCGGTGCGCTCGACGTCATCGTCATCGACTCCGTCGCCGCGCTGGTCCCCAAGGCCGAGATCGAGGGGGACATGGGGGACTCCCACGTGGGACTGCAGGCCCGGCTGATGTCACAGGCGCTGCGCAAGATCACGGGGGCACTGTCCAACTCGGGCACCACCGCGATCTTCATCAACCAGTTGCGTGAGAAGATCGGTGTCTTCTTCGGGTCGCCGGAGACGACCACGGGCGGCAAGGCGCTCAAGTTCTACTCCTCGGTGCGCCTCGACGTGCGCCGGATCGAGACCCTCAAGGAGGGTGGCGAGTCGGTGGGCAACCGTACGCGCGTGAAGGTCGTGAAGAACAAGATGGCCCCGCCGTTCAAGCAGGCCGAGTTCGACATCCTCTACGGCTTCGGCATCTCCCGGGAGGGCAGCCTCCTGGACCTGGGTGTGGAGCACGGCGTGGTGCGGAAGTCCGGCGCCTGGTACACCTACGAGGGGGACCAGCTCGGGCAGGGCAAGGAGAACTCCCGGCGCTTCCTGATCGACAACCCGGAACTGGCCGAGGAGATCGAGGTGAAGATCCTCACCAAACTCGGGATCGGGGCCGGCGCTGCGGAGTCCGAGGTGAAGCCGGCGGTCCCCGAGGGCTTCTAGTGGCAGGCCGACGGCGGGCACGTCCCGTGGACGAGCCCGCCGGTGCCCGTCCGGCCGACCCCGCGACCCAGGAGGCCAAGGCACGCTCGATCGTGTTGCGCCAACTCGGGACGAGGGCAAGGACCCGCGAGCAGCTGTGGACCAGATTGCTGGATCGCGGCATCCCGGAATCCGTCGCGAGGCGGGTGCTGGACAGGTTCGAGGAGGTCGGCCTCGTGGACGATTCCGCCTATGCCGAGATGCTGGTGCGCACCCGCCGTGAGCAGCGGGGGCTGTCCCGTCGCGCCCTCGCCCGCGAGATGCGTACCCACGGCGTGGACGAGGAGATCGCAGCGGCTGCGCTCGAGGACGTGAGCAGGGAGGACGAGGAGGCGACTGCTCTCGTCCTCGCAGGGAAGAAGGCAGCCAGCACCCGCGGACTGGAACGATCGGTGCGCGAACGGCGGATCGCGGCGATGCTCGGCCGGAAGGGCTACGGTGTCGAGGTCGTGGTGCGGGTGACCCGGCGCGCGCTGGACGAGGAGTGAGTCCGCTGGTCCAAAGGCCGCACGGACCTGTGAGAACCGGGATATGAACGAGGGGTGGAAACCACCCTCGCCCAGCCCATCGACCAGGTCGCCACCGCGGCCGGCATCGATCCGGCCCTCCTCGAACCCCACGGCCGTTTCGTCGCGAAGCTCCCGCTCGAAGTGGACGGGCCGCCCACGGCTGCCCTCGTGCTCGTCACCGCGATCACCCCGACTCCGCTGGGCGAGGGCAAGACGACGACCGCAATCGGTCTGGCGCAGGGCCTGGCGCGGATCGGGCACCGGCCGGTCCTCGCGTTGCGGCAACCATCGCTGGGTCCAACCTTCAGCATCAAGGGCGGCGCGGCGGGGGCAGGCCGCAGCCAGGTGATCCCCAGCGAGCTGTTGAACCTGCACCTCACCGGGGACTTCCACGCGGTGACCTCGGCCCACAATCTCCTCGCGGCGATGGTCGACAACCATCTCCACCATGGCAACGCCACCGGCCTGGATCCACGGACGGTCACGTGGCCTCGGGTGCTGGACGTCAACGATCGCGCACTCCGGCACATCGTGGTCGGACTGGGCGGACGGATCGACGGCGTGCCGCGGCAGGCATCCTTCGACATCACGGCCGCTTCCGAGGTGATGACGATCCTCGCCCTCGCGCGCGACCTGGTTGACCTCCGCGCGCGGCTCGGGCGCATTGTCGTGGGCTACCGGCTCGACAGGACAGCGGTCACGGCCGAGGATCTGGGTGCCGCCGGCTCGATGGCGGTGCTCCTGCGTGATGCGTTGCGGCCGAACCTCATGCAGACCTCGGAGGGGACTCCCGCGATCATCCACACGGGACCCTTCGGCAACATCTCGACCGGCAACTCCTCGGTCGTCGCCGACCTCGTCGGGGCCCGCCTCGGGGATTTCCTCATCACCGAGGCAGGCTTCGGGACCGACCTCGGCGCGGAGCGCTTCGTCAACATCAAGACGCGTGAGACCGGGCTGGCCCCCCGGGTCGCGGTGGTCGTCGTGACCGTGCGTGCCCTGAAGGCGCACAGCGGACACCTTGCGATCCTTCCGGGCAAGGCGCTCCCTGGTGAGATCCTCGAGGAGGACCCCGAGGCCGTCCGCGCCGGGCTGCACAACCTGGACCACCACCTCGCCACCGTGCACCGGTGGGGAGTGCCCGTCGTGGTCGCCCTCAACGCCTTCCCTGACGACCGCCCCAGCGAGCACGCCGTTGTGCTGGAGCACGCCGCCGCGCAGGGCGTCACCGCCGTCGTCGCGAATCACGTGGCCGAAGGTGGTGAGGGCGCCGAGGACCTGGCCCGGGCCGTCGTCGCCGCCGCCGGGGACGATGTGGTGCTCACCCGGGACTACGAACTGGGAGAACCCCTGGCGGACAAGATCACGGCCGTGGCGCGGCGTGTCTACGGAGCCGGCGGGATCGAGCTGAGCCGGGAGGCGGCGCGCGAACTGGACCGGTTCACCGACCTCGGCTTCGGGGGGCTCCCGGTCGTGGTCGCGAAGACGCACCTCTCCCTCACCCACAAACCGGGCCTCGTGGCGGACGACTGGCTGCTGCCGGTGCGCGAGGTTCGGCTCGCCGCCGGCGCCGGGTACGTCTACGCCATCTGCGGGGCGATGTCGACGATGCCGGGCCTGCCGTCGCACCCGAACGCCGAGCGGATCGACCTGGACGCGGCGGGGGAGATCACGGGGCTCATCTGACGCGTGGCCGGGTGCCGCAGATCCACCACCTACACTGTGGGCGATGCGCACCTACCACGTTCGCACCCTTGGGTGCCAGATGAACGTACACGACTCCGAGCGGCTCGCCGGGCTGCTCGACGAGGCGGGATACCTCCCGGCCGCCTCCGTTCCCAAGGCCCGGCAGCGGGCGACCGAGGCCGGGGACGGCGGCGCGGACGTCGTCGTCATCAACACCTGTTCGGTGCGCGAGAACGCGGCCACCCGGCTGTTCGGGAACCTCGGCCAGCTCGCCGCCGTCAAGCGCGAGCGGCCCGGAATGCAGATCGCGGTGGGCGGCTGCCTCGCCCAGCAGATGCGCGGCCGGATCGTGGAGCGGGCGCCGTGGGTGGATGTCGTGTTCGGCACCCACAACCTCGACGTCCTCCCCGCGCTCCTCGACCGCGCGCGCCACAACGCCGAGGCGCAGGTGGAGATCGAGGAGTCACTCAAGGTGTTCCCGTCCACCCTGCCCACGCACCGCGAGAGCGTGTACGCCGCCTGGGTGTCCATCTCGGTCGGCTGCAACAACACCTGCACCTTCTGCATCGTGCCGCAGCTGCGCGGCCGGGAGCGGGACCGGCGGCCGGGCGACGTGTTGGCCGAGGTGGCCGCCGTCGTCGCCGAGGGGGCACTGGAGGTGACGCTGCTCGGCCAGAACGTGAACTCGTACGGGGTGGGCTTCGGGGAACGCGGTGCCTTCGCCGACCTGCTGCGAGCCTGTGGTGGGATCGAGGGCCTGGAGCGCGTGCGCTTCACCTCCCCCCACCCGGCCGCCTTCACCGACGACGTCATCGCCGCGATGGCCGGGACGGAGAACGTGATGCCGTCCCTCCACATGCCGTTGCAGTCCGGCTCGGACGCCGTGCTGCGCGCCATGCGCCGCTCCTACCGGGCCGAGCGTTTCCTCGGGATCCTCGACCGCGTTCGCGCCGCCATTCCCGACGCCGCCATCACCTCGGACGTCATCGTCGGCTTCCCCGGGGAGACGGAGGAGGACTTCCGGGCCACGCTGGACGTGGTGGAGGCCTCCCGCTTCTCCGCCGCCTTCACGTTCCAGTACTCCCCGCGCCCCGGCACGCCGGCGGCGGACCGCGACGACCAGGTGCCCCCGGACGTCGTCGCCGAACGCTACCAGCGACTCCTGAAGCTCCAGGAGCGCATCTCCACCGAGGAGAACGAGGCGCAGGCGGGCCGGGAGGCCGAGGTTGTCGTCGCCGAGGGGATGGGGCGCAAGGACGGGGCCACGGCCCGGCTGAGCGGGAGGGCACGCGACAACCGGCTCGTCCACGTCGCGCTGCCGCCCGACGGCAACGCGCCCCGCCCCGGGGACGTGGTGCGCGCCGTCGTCACCCATGGGGCCCCGCACCACCTCGTGGCGGACTCGGCCCCGGCTACGGGCATCCTGCCGGTGCGGCGCACCAGGGCAGGGGACGTCTGGGAGGCGCGCCGGGCGGAGGGGCTGCCCGAGGGACGGGTGACGCTCGGACTACCGGCGGTGCGCGGCGGACGCTGAGGCGTCAGGGTGGTGAGCCGAGCGCACGGAGGAAGGCGACTCCCGTCGACAGGGCGCAGTCGAGGTGGGCGAGCAACTGCTCGTCGGACAGTCCCTCGTGGAGCGACACGAGATACCGGGTCACCACGGTCACGCCGCCGTCCGTCGGCTTGGTGACGCAGGTGGGCCAGCGGTGGTCGCGGTTCCAGTCGTTCGTCGCCATGAGGAGGGCGGGCCGGTGCCACTCCTCGACGACGTGTCCCCACGATCCCTCCACGTCGAGGATCCTGTCCTGGATCCGGAGGTCGAATGCGAAGCCGTCCCAGGTCCCGGTCACGTGGTCGCCGGACGTCCGGGTGACGTAGCCGCGTGTGGCCAGCGCGACCGCGACCCGGGAGAGCGTGAGCTCCCGGGCCAGTCCAGGGCCGTCCGGACGCGGACTCATGGCATGCCGAACGGGTCCGGGAAGGCGTGGTCCAACGCCGCGAGCGCTCGGGGCAGATCCTCCATCGCGCGGGCCACGATCCCGGCGAGCTGTGTGTCGGTGATGCCGGCGGGCAGCCAGTGGGCGCCCTGTGCGAGCACCACGATCTCCCCGTGGTCGGTGACGGTCAGGGAGAGCGCGGGACCCCAGGACGTCCGGTTCGCCGTGTCGACGACGTCGCGCACCCGGGCCTGGTGGTCCACGGAGATGCGCCGGGGCCAGCGGCACCGCAGTACGAGCGCCGCCGCCGGCGGGCCGACGACGACGACCTCGACGGTGCCGAAGGGACGTTGGACCAGGAAGCGGCCCGCGCCGTCGGAATAGCGCTCCCGGCTTCCGAGCACGGCGGCCACCCGGTCCTCGTCGAGGGGGAGAACCGCCTGTGGGACCATGGACACCATGCTACGACCGGTGATCGCCGTGGTCGGGGCGACGGCGACCGGAAAGTCCCGGCTCGCGCTGGACCTGGCGGAGGCCCTCGGGAACGCCCACGTGGTCAACGCGGACTCGATGCAGCTCTACCGGGGGATGGACATCGGCACCGCGAAGGTGCCTCCCGCCGAGCGCCGTGGCGTCCCGCACCACCAACTCGACGTGTTGGACCCGTGCGAGGACGCCTCGGTGGCCGCCTACCAGCGGCACGCGCGTGCCGACGTCGAGGACATCCGGTCCGCGGGGGACCTGGCGGTGGTGGTCGGCGGGTCCGGCCTGTACGTGCGGGCCCTGCTCGACGAGCTCGACCTCCCGGGAACGGACCCCGAGCTCCGCGCGGGGCTCGAGGCGCGGCTCGCGCAGGTGGGGCCCGAGGCCCTGCACGACGAGCTGCGCACCGCCGATCCTGCGGCCGCCGCCCTCATCGCCCCCCGCAACACCCGGCGGGTGGTGCGAGCCATCGAGGTGGTCCGACTCACCGGCGCACCGTTCGCCGCCTCGCTGCCCCGGGGCGAGTCGCACTGGCCCTCGCTCCGAATCGGGCTGCGCGTGGAACAGGCCGAGCTGGACCGCCGGATTGGGCTGCGGGCGCAGCGGATGATGGCCGGAGGGCTCGTGGAAGAGGTCACGGGGCTCGGTCCGCTCTCCCGCACCGCCTCACGCGCGACGGGCTACGCCCAGGCGCTGGACCACCTCGCCGGGAGGCACACCGCGGAGGAGACCACCGAGGCCATCGCGCTCGCCACCCGGCAGCTCGCGCGACGCCAGGCGAAGTGGTTCCGGCGGGATCCGCGCATCCAATGGCTCGATGCCGCGGACCCCGATTCCGTGCTCGACCTCGCCCTCAGTAGGCTGGGGCAATGGCAGCGCTGAGCATGGTCAAGGGCCATGGCACCGAGAACGACTTCCTCATCATCTCGGACCCCGACGGGACGCTGCAGCTCGACGCCGCCACCGTGGTCCACTGGTGCGACCGGCACCGGGGCATCGGGGCGGACGGACTCATCGTCGCGGCCCCCGGCCCGCTCGCCGGGTACGACACCCGCGCCGCCTGGTTCATGGATTACCGCAACGCGGACGGCTCACTCGCCGAGATGTGCGGGAACGGTATCCGTGTGATGGTCGCGTTCCTCCGGCACAGGGGCCTGATCCGGATGGCGGACGGCGAGTCCCTGGTCATCGCCACTCGTGGCGGCGACCGGCGGGTGTGGGTCACCGGGGACGAGTACACCGTGGACATGGGGGACTTCAGCCTTCCCGGTGGGACCGATGCGACCCTGCGCGGCTTCGACGTCGCCGTGAAGCTCCCCGGCCTCGACCAGCGGCCCGGCCTGAGCGTTGCGATGCCGAACCCGCACACCGTGGTCGCGCTGGACTCCGAGGCTGCCCTCGATGCGCTCGTGCTCGACGACGTCCGCTACGACCCCGAGCCACCGGAGGGGACCAACCTCGAGGTGGTCGTGCCGCTCGGGGAGACATCCGCGGGTCGCGGTGCGCTGCGCATGCGGGTCCTCGAGCGTGGGGTTGGGGAGACCAGGTCCTGTGGGACCGGCTGCTGTGCGGCCGCCGTCGCCGTCAGGGAGTGGGCGGGCGCGGGCGCTCCGGACGAGTGGGACGTGACCGTGCCCGGTGGGACGTTGCGCGTCCGGGTGGAGGGGCAGCGCGTCCTGCTGACCGGACCCGCGGTGCTCGTCGCCGAGGTCACGCCCCTGGCTGCGCCACCAGCACCCTGAAGCCCCTCGACGATGCGACCCGCTCGCAGGGCATGAACTCCGAGATCCAGCGCTGGAGCGAGTCCGCCCCGAGGTTCCGAGCCACGACGAGTTCCGCGCGTCCGGCCGGCGCCAGGTGTCCGAGCCAGGTGCGGAGCATCTCGTGGAGCACCTCCTTGCCCACCCGGATCGGTGGGTTCGACCAGATCAGGTCGATCCGCGCCTCCCCGAGGAGCGAGGTGGCCTCCTCCGGGGTGGCGACGACGACGTTCGTCAGGCCGAGTCGCTCCGCATTGCGCCGGGTCAGGTCGAGCGCCCTGACATTCACGTCCACGGCGAACACGCGCGCCCCCGGGGAGCTCAGGGCGAGTTCCAGTGAGAGGGGCCCCCACCCGCAGCCGAGGTCGAGGAAGTCTCCCGACGGCGGAGGCGGGGCGGCGTGGTCCAGGAGCACGGCGGTGCCGGGGTCGAGCCGCTCCGAGCTGAACACCCCGGGAGCGGTCTCGACACGGACCGGGTGCCCCGCGAGGGTGACGGTGATCTCGCGACGTTCGGCGGGCGACGTCGGTTCCGCCGTGAAGTAGTGGTCGGGCACGTCCCCAGCCTAGGGACAGGAGGTCACTGCTGCGGCCGTGTCCACAGGGACGGGCAATTGACTGGAAGGTCCCGGCCGCCACGTGAGATTCTTGAATCACCCACGAAAGGATCCCATGCCGGACAACCAGGCCGACGACGTCGTCGCACGCATCCTCTCCCGCGCCGGGAGGGCCCTGCAGGAGGGGTCAGAGGATGGTGATCAGCTCGACGTCGAGGAGCGCACCGCGCTGAGACGGGTGGGGCTCTCCACCGAGTTGCAGGACGTCTCCGAGGTCGAGTACCGCCAGCTCCGCCTCGAGAAGGTGGTGCTCGTCGGCGTCCACCCCGGGAGCGCCGAGAAGGCCGAGAACTCGCTGCGCGAGCTCGCTGCCCTGGCCGAGACCGCCGGCTCCGACGTGCTCGACGGCATCCTGCAGCGGCGGGACAAGCCGGATCCGTCCACGTACCTCGGCAGCGGCAAGGCCGCGGAGCTCGCGGACCTCGTGGCGGCCATCGGCGCGGACACGGTCATCGTGGATGCCGATCTCCCGCCGTCCCAACGGCGCGCCCTGGAGGACATCGTCAAGGTGAAGGTGGTCGACCGCACCGCCGTGATCCTCGACATCTTCGCCCAGCACGCCAAGTCCCGCGAGGGCAGGGCCCAGGTGGAACTCGCCCAGCTCGAATACCTCCTTCCGCGGCTGCGCGGTTGGGGCGAGTCCATGTCCCGCCAGGCGGGTGGGCGCGTCGCCGGTGGTGAGGGGATCGGTTCCCGCGGCCCCGGCGAGACCAAGATCGAGCTCGACCGGCGCCGCATCCGTGCCCGGATGGCCCGCCTCCGCCGGCAGATCCGCGAGATGGCCCCGGCCCGCGAGACCAAGCGGTCCTCCCGCCACCGCAATTCCGTCCCGGCGGTCGCGATCGCCGGCTACACCAACGCAGGGAAGTCCTCGCTGCTGAACCGCCTCACCGGGTCCGATGCCATGGTCCAGAACGCACTCTTCGCCACCCTGGACCCCACCGTCCGCCGCGCCCAGACCCCCGATGGCCGCGAGTACACCATCGCGGACACGGTGGGCTTCGTCCGCGACCTCCCGCACGAGCTCGTGGAGGCGTTCCGCTCGACCCTGGAAGAGGTCGGGGAGGCGGACGTCATCGTCCACGTGGTCGATGCCGCGCACCCGGATCCCGAGGGCCAGATCGAAGCGGTTCGCACAGTCCTGGGGGACATTCCGGGGGCCGGGGACGTTCCCGAGCTGATCGTGCTGAACAAGTCCGACATCGCGCCGGTGGACACGCTCGTGCAGCTCCGGGGCGCCCACCCCGGCGCCGTCGCGGTCTCCGCGCACACCGGGGCGGGGATCCCCGAGCTCCACGCCGCCATCGCCACTCTCCTGCCGCAGCCCGCCGTCGAAGTCGATGTCGTCGTGCCCTATTCGCGGGGCGACCTCGTCGCCCGCATGCACACCACCGGGGAGATCGACCTCGAGGAGCACCTCGCCGGGGGCACCCATCTCCGCGGGCGCGCTGACGCCGAGTTGGCGGCGGAGCTGGCGAGTGCCTGCTGACAAGTCCCCGGAGGCGCCCGCGCTCAGGGTGCTGGACGCCGCCGTCGCTGCGATGGGCGGCAGCCGTCGGGAGGGCCAGCGCCGCATGGCCGATGCGGTGGCCCGGGAGGTCGCAGGCGACGGCGTCCTGCTGGCACAGGCCGGCACCGGCACCGGGAAGTCCCTCGCCTACCTGGCTGCCTGCCTCAGTGCCGCCGCCCTTGACGGGCGCACCACGGTGGTCTCCACGGCCACGCTCGCCCTGCAGCGTCAGGTCGTGGAGAAGGACGCCCCGCTCGTGGCGGACACGGTCGCTGCGCTCCTGGGCGTACGGCCGGCCGTCGCGCCGCTGAAGGGCTGGCACAACTACGTCTGCCGTCACAAGCTGGCCGGCGGCTATCCCGACGAGGACGAGCCCACCCTCTTCTCGATCGACGCGTCGAGCACCCGTACGGACGTCCCGCGCTCCGGACTCGGCGAGCAGGTCGTCCAGGCCCGCGCCTGGGCGCAGGAGACGGACACGGGGGACCGTGACGACATGGTCCCGGGTGTCAGTGACCGCGCGTGGCGCCAGGTGTCCGTCTCGCGGCTGGAGTGCCTCGGCGCCGCCTGCCCGCTGCGGGACGACTGCTTCGCGGAGCTCGCGCGTGCCCGGGCGCGGGAGGCGGATCTCGTGGTCACGAATCACGCGATGCTGGGCATCGCCGCCTCCGGATCGCCGGGGGTGCTGCCCGAGCACGACGTCCTGGTGATCGATGAGGCCCACGACCTCGTCGCCCGGGTCACCTCTGCCGCGACGGTCGAGCTCTCGGCGGCGATCGTCGAGCGGAGCGCCCGCGGGGCAGGGCGCCACGCGAAGGACGCCGCCGAGGGCCTGCAGCGCGCGGCTCTCGCGCTCCGGGACGCGTTCGGCGACGTCACCGACGGCCGCGTGGTCTCGGTGCCCCCGGCCCTCCGCGACGCCACGGTCCTCCTCCAGTCGGCGGCGAGGGAGGCGCTCGGGCCCCTCGGCGGGCGCTCGGCGGACGCTGACGACGCCGGCGGCCGCGCCGTCCTGAAGTCGCAGCTTGTGGTGCTCACCGAGGTGTGCGACAGGCTCCTGTCCGATTCGCTGGCGAGTCGGCGGGACGTGGCATGGGTGACACGCGGATGGGACGGCTCGCAGTCACCGCGGATCATGCTTGCTCCCCTCGAGGTGGACCGGGCAATCGCCGAGCACCTGGTGGAGGGG
>JBNJCY010000044.1:0-12103 GCA_051744325.1 Actinomycetota bacterium | reverse complement strand
ATCATCTCCTGGATGAGGACCGTCTTGCCGACACCCGCGCCGCCGAACAGCCCGATCTTGCCACCGAGCACGTAAGGGGTCAGCAGGTCGATGACCTTGATGCCGGTCTCGAACATCTGCGTCTTGGATTCGAGCTGGTCGAAGGCCGGTGGCTTGCGATGGATGGGCCACCGCTCCGTGATATCGAGGACCTCACCCTCCTCGAGGTTGAGGCAGTCCCCCGTCACGTTGAAGACGTGGCCCTTCGTCACGTCACCCACGGGCACGGTGATGGGCCCGCCGGTGTCCGTCACCCTCGCTCCCCGGACGAGGCCATCGGTCGGCTTCAGCGCGATGGCACGGACGAGGTTGTCGCCGAGGTGCTGTGCCACCTCGAGCGTCATCTCGAGCGTCGCGGTGGCCCCGCCCTGGGCCGGGAGCGTCACGATGGTGGTGAGGGCGTTGTACATCTCCGGAATTCCGTCCGGCGGGAACTCGATGTCCACGATCGGCCCGATCACGCGCGCGACGCGCCCGATGTTCATACCCGCCGGCGAGTTCGGCGCCTGGGTCTCAACAGCAGTCATTGCTCTTCCTTCACTTGTCCCTAGCTCGATGATGCCATCGCGTCGGCACCGGAGACGATCTCGGCGATCTCCTGGGTGATCTCCGCCTGACGTGCGGAGTTCGCCAACCGCGTGTAGTCGTGGATGAGATCCTGGGCGTTCTCGGTGGCGGTGTGCATCGCGCGCTGCCGCGACGCGAGTTCGGAGGCGGCCGCGTGCAGCAGCATGTTGTGGATCCGGGCACGGGCGTGCAGCGGGAGGATCGCCTCGAGGACAGTGTCCGGGTCCGGCTCGAACTCGTAGAGCGGCTGGGCCTCCTCGTCGTCGGGGCCGTGCTCCCTGTCGGTCACGCTGACCGGGAACACCGGCACCGACTCGGGCACCTGCACCTTGTCGATGACCTCGATGGGGAGGAGGCGGTGGACCTGCACCACCTGCCGGACCATCGTGATGAAGTGCGTGTAGATCACGTAGACCTCGGCGACGCTGTCCTCGTCCCGCGAGTGGAAGATCCGCCTCATCAGGTCCGCGATCTCGGTCGCCTCACTCGCCCGCGGCGTGTCGGAGTGGCCGTCCCAGACCCGGACGACGTCCCGGCCCCGGAAGCGGAAGTACGCCGCGCCACGCCGGCCGACGACGTACAGCACCGGAACCTTGCCCTTCTCCTCGAGGCCGGCCATCACACGCTCGGACTCCCGGAGGATACTGGCGCTGTAGGCACCGGCCATCCCGCGGTCGGAGGTGACTACAAGGATCGCGACCCTGTCGGTGTCGTGCCGCTCACTCAGCAGCTCGTGCTCGCTCCGCGTGTGGCTGACGACGGTGGAGACGGCCCGCGCCAGCGTGTTTGCGTAGGGGGTCCCCTGGACTGCGCGCGCGCGCGCCTTGCCGATGCGGGAGGCCGCGATCAGCTCCATCGCCCTGAACACCTTCTTCAGGGTCTGGGTGGACTTGATCCGCTGCTTGTAGATGCGCTGCTTGCCGCCCATGGGTCAGCCCCGCTTGGAGCGGACGATCTGCTCCTGGCTCTCGACGACTTCATGATCCGCCTCAGGGAGCTCCTCCCCGCCGAGCGTCTCCCCGGAGCCGGTGAGGAAGCCGCGCCGGAATTCCTCGACTCCGGCCCGCAGCGCCTCCTCCGTCTCGGACTCCAGCTTCCCGGTCTCCGAGATCGTGGCCATGACCCCTGTGTTGCGGCGGAGGTGATCGAGCAGCTCGGCCTCGAAGCGCTCGATGTCGTCGAGGTCCACGTCATCGAGGTACCCGTTGGTGCCGGCCCAGATCACGGCGACCTGGGAGGCGACGTCGTACGGCGTGAACTGCGGCTGGCGGAGGACGCGCATGAGGCGTGATCCACGAGTGAGCTGCTGGCGCGACGTCGGGTCGAGGTCCGAGGCGAACATCGCGAAGGCCTCCATCGACCGGTACTGCGCCAGGGTGATCTTGAGCGTGCCGGCGACCTGCTTCATGGCCTTGACCTGGGCGGCGCCTCCGACCCGGGAGACGGAGATACCCACGTCCACAGCGGGACGCTGGTTCGCGTTGAACAGGTCGGACTGGAGGAAGATCTGTCCGTCGGTGATCGAGATGACGTTCGTGGGGATGTAGGCGGAGACGTCGTTCGCCTTGGTCTCGATGATCGGCAGGCCGGTCATCGAGCCGGCGCCGAGTTCGTCCGACAGCTTGGCGCAGCGCTCGAGCAGCCGGCTATGGAGGTAGAAGACGTCCCCCGGGTACGCCTCACGGCCAGGGGGCCGCCGCAGCAGCAGGGACACGGCGCGGTAGGCCTCGGCCTGCTTGGAGAGGTCGTCGAACACGATCAGGACGTGCTTGCCCTCGTGCATCCAGTGCTGCCCGATGGCCGAACCCGTGTAGGGCGCGAGATACTTGAAGCCGGCCGGGTCGGACGCCGGTGCGGCGATGATCGTGGTGTAGGGCAGGGCGCCGCCCTCCTCGACGGCGGCCCGTACCGCCGCGATCGTCGATCCCTTCTGACCGATCGCCACGTAGATGCAGCGGACCTGCTTCGTGGGGTCCCCGGAGTCCCAGTTGTCCTTCTGGTTGAGGATCGTGTCGATGGCGATGGCCGTCTTGCCGGTCTGGCGGTCACCGATGATCAGCTGACGCTGGCCACGGCCGATCGGGATCATGGAGTCGATCGCCTTGAGGCCCGTCTGGAGAGGCTCATGCACTGACTTGCGCATCATGACGCCGGGAGCCTGCAGCTCCAACGCACGGCGGGCATTGAGGTCGGTGATCTCACCGAGCCCGTCGATCGGGGTCCCGAGCGGGTCGATGACCCGGCCGAGGTAGCCGTCGCCGACGGCGACCGAGAGCACCTCCCCGGTGCGGCGCACCACCTGCCCCTCCTCGATCCCGGTGAACTCACCAAGCACGATGGCGCCGATCTCGCGCACGTCGAGGTTCATGGCAAGTCCCTGCGTGCCGTCCGAGAAGCTCAGCAGCTCGTTCGCCATGGTCCCCGGGAGCCCCTCGATACTGACGACGCCGTCAGCCGCCTGCGTCACGCGACCCACCTCCTCGATGGAGGCCGCGGCGGGCTTGTAGGACCGTACGAAGCTATCCAGGGCAGCGCGGATGCTCTCGGGCTTGATCGTGACTTCGGTCATCGCCGTTCCTTCTTCTCGACCGTGGGGGTCAGTGTCATCATCCGACGTGGCGCCGGACATTCTCAATTCGGGTGGTCAGCGTTCCGTCGTAGACCTCGTGCCCGACGGCGACGTGTAGCCCGCCGACCACAGCCGGGTCCACCGCGAGGTGCAGTTGCAGTCTGCGGCCGTAATTCTTCCGCAGCACCGCGCGCAGCCTCTCGATCTGGACGTCGGTGAGCGGGATCGCCGCGGTGACGACCGCAACGGTCAGGTCGCGGCGCTCGGCCGCGAACTCGGCCATGTAGCGGATGGCCGCGGTGAGCGAGCGATGCCTCTCGGACGCCACGATCCGGCGCAGCACGGACATGGTCAACGGCATGACGTGCTCTCCGAACACGGCATCGAGCAGCTGGACGCGCTCCGGCGCGGTCTCGCGCTTGCCCCGCAGGGCGTTTCGCAGCTCGGACTCGTTCGTGAGCACACGCTCGACCTCGAAGAGCTCGTCCGCGAGGCTCGTCACCGTGTCGGCGCGCTCGGCGGCGGCGACGAAGGTATGGCCGACGATGTCCTCGAGGGCGTGGGCCATGTCCGCGTCCCGTCCCATGACGTCCCCGGTCGCGGACCAGCGAGCGCGTGCCATGCCCTGCAGGAGTTCGACGATCTCCGGCGCGACCACTCCCCCGAACAGGTCCTCCACGAGGGCCGCCTTCGCATCCGCGTCCCGTGCCGGATTGCTCAGCGCGCGCCGCAGCGAGTTGTGCCTGTCGAGGGTGTCCACCACCTCAGTCAGCTGGAGCCCGAGATCCTCGACGTCCGCGGACGTGACCTCGAGGACGGCGTTCCACCGCTCGAGAGCCGCGAGGAAGGACGCCTGGCTGTGCGCCCGGAGCTTGACTACCACTTCTTTGCCTCCGCGCCGGCGTCAGCCTCGACATCGGCCTCGAGCTCCTCGAGGAACCGATCGATCACCCGCGACTGGATGGCGGGATCGAGGCTCTCCCCCACGATGCGTGAGGCGAGCTCGCTCGCGAGCATGCCCACCTCGGTGCGCAGTGAGATCTCGGCGACCTGCCGTTCCGCCTCGATGGCCCGGGTGGCGTTGGCCGTGATCTTCTCCGCCTCCGCGACGGCCTTCTGCCGCGCCTCGGCGAGAATCTGGCGCGCCTCCTCGTTCGCGGTCTCGCGGATGTGCGCCGCTTGGCGCCGCGCCTCGGCCAGCTCGGCGTCGAAGCTCGCACGCAACCTCTCGGCCTCCGCACGAGCCTCGGCCCCGGCCTTCAGCCCGCCTTCGATCCGTTCCGACCGCTCGTCGAGCATCACGGTGAACTTCGGCAGGACGAGCCGGCCGAAGACGAACGCGATCACGGCGAGCGCCACCGCCGACCAGAAGATGTCGTATCCGGCGGGCAGGAGGATGTTGCCGGGAACTTGAACCGGAGCCACGACTGGACCCTAGAAGAGGAAGCCGGTGGCCAGGCCGATCAGGCCAAGGGCCTCGACCAGTGCCATGCCGATGAACATGTTGATGCGCAGCGGGCCGGCCATCTCCGGCTGGCGCGCGGTGGCCTCCTGCGTCTTGCCCACCAGCATGCCGAGGCCGATGCCGGGGCCGAGGACGGCGAGACCGTAACCGATCGTCGCGATGTTTCCGGTGATACCTTCCATGGGGTATTTCCTTCCGTGTTGTCGGTCCCGGTCTCCCGGCACCCTGTTTTCCCCCGTCCTGGACGGGAAGTCGTCAGTGTCCCTCCACCGAGAGGGAGATGTAGACCGCGGTGAGCAGCGCGAAGATGTAGGCCTGCAGCGCCGCGATGAAGATCTCGAGACCGTAGAAGGCGATCGATGCGCCCCACGTGAGCAGGCCGAGCGGCTTCATCGCGAGTGAGGCCTCGAGGAAGAGGAAGTTGGTGGCGGCGAACGCCAGCACGAGGATGAAGTGCCCGCTCATCATGTTGGCGAGGAGACGGATGGTGAGGGTGATCGGCCGGAGGACAAAGGTCGAGACCAGTTCGATCGGCGTCAGGATGATGTAGAGAGGCCACGGCACGCCCGGCGGGAAGAGCTGTTCCCGGAAGAAGTGCACGCCCCCGTGCGCTCGGATGCCTGCCGTGATGAAGGCGACCCACGCGACGACGGCCACGACGAAGGGGAAGCCGACCACGGATGACCCGGCGATGTTCAGGCCCGGGATCACGCCGGTGATGTTCATTGCGAACACGGCGAAGAAGATGATGGTCAGCAGCGGCACCCACGCCTTGCCCCGCTCCCTGCCGAGGACTTCCTCGGCGATGTTCACCCGCACGAAGTCGAGCGCCATCTCGGCGATGCTCTGGCCGCGGCCAGGAACGAGCCTGAGGTTCCGAGAGGCCAGGAGGAACAACGTGATCAGGACGGCCGTGGCGATCAGCCGCACCATCATGACGCGGTTGAACTCGAAGAATGTCCCCTCGCCGAAGATCGCCGGAGGGAAGAAGTCCTCGACCGTCGGGCCGTGGAAACCGCCCCCGTCCTCCGCCATCGGCAGGACCATTCGGCTCAGCGCGGCTGCGGTGACATCAAACACGGCGCTCCCGGGTCTCGACTGGTTGTCTCTCCCACCTCAGTGCGAGTGATGGTCGGCACGAGCCTAGCCCAATTCCGCTGTGATCGGCGACACTTGGTCCGGAGGCCACCCGACTGATCTTCCTCATCCCTGACCAGCGCCGATCTCAGGTGAACCGGTGCCCGTGTTCGGCACCCTGGCGCCCGCCACGGCACGCATCTCGAGGACCGTGGAGCCGACGATGGCAACGGTGAGGACGGCGAAGAACACGGCCGGGTGGTAGAAGTCCCGGCCACGGACCGCCAGCAGGATTCCGAACAGGACGAGTACCTTCACGAGCCAACCGCCCACGAAGGCGGCCGAGGCGATCGCGAGGGGCTGGTCCGCCGTCGCGAGCATGATGGCCACCGTGGTGAACATGAAGAAGCCCGCGATGGACACCGCCATGAGCGCACCCCAGAACCCGGGGAGGCCCGCGACGAGGTACCCCGTCCCGGTGCCCAGGACCAGAAGGATGCCGAGAAGCACGAGGAGGTGCCTGACGATGGTCTGGTACATCGTCCGGGTCGCCCGGGTGGTGTCGTCCATGGGCCCAGCCTAGGTGCGGGAGACCTGCCGTCTGGTCAGCGCGGCGGCGAGCGCGCCAGCCACCAGCGTCCCGGCCACCACGTACGCCGTGGGGAACAGTGCGAGCGACGCGGCCCCGAAGGAGATGACCGCTGTCCAGAGGTACATGATCGTCACCGCCCCGCGATGGGAGTGTCCCAGGTCGAGAAGCCGGTGGTGGAGGTGCATGCGATCGGCCCGGAAGGGCGACTGGCCCGCGCGGAGCCGCCGGACCACCGCGAGCAGCATGTCGAGCAGCGGAAGGGCGAGGACGGCCACGGGCAGGATGATCGGAAGGAACACGGGGACGGCCTGCCCGAGCGAGATGCGATTCGGGTCGATCTTCCCCGTCACGACGATCGTGGCCGCGGCCACGGTGAGCCCCAGCAGCATCGCCCCGGAGTCCCCCATGAAGATCCGTGCCGGATGGAAGTTGTGCGGGAGGAAGCCGATGCACACCCCCACGAGTGCCGCCATGATCGCGGTGGCGAGGGAGGAGAAGTTCTCGGGAGAGCTGACCCTCGTCAGGAGGTAGGTGTAAGCGAAGAACCCGGTCCCACCGATCCCGATCAGGCCCGCGGCGAGCCCGTCGAGGCCGTCCACGAAGTTGACTGCGTTGATGGTGGCCACCACCACGAACACGGTGGCCACGACCGAGAGCCGGGAGGAACCGATCGTCAGTCCCGCGATCGGGAAGGTGACGAGCAGGACCCCGCTCCACGCCAGGACGAGACCGGCCAGGACCTGGCCGCCGAGCTTCGCCCACCAGTCGAGGTCCCAGATGTCGTCCGCCGCCCCGAGCAGGCACACCCAGACGGCCGCCGCCAGGAGTCCCTGCATCTGTCCCGACTGGCTGAAGACCGGGGAGAGGAACGGGATCCGGGACGCCGCCACGAGGGCGACCACGAGCCCGGCCAGCATCGCGACGCCGCCGAGCCGCGCCGTCGGGCTCGAGTGGACGTCGCGGTCGCGGACCGGGGTGACGGCGTGCAGGGTCTGTGCCAGCGACCGTGCGACGGGCGTGGTGAGGAAGGTCACCGCGGCGGCGATGACCATGACCAGCAGGTAGGTCCTCACGCGTCCGGCTCGGCCAGGGCGGGGACGACGGCGGCCAGCCGGTCGATCCCGACCGCGCCGTGGCGCACGATCCGCAGGACGGGGCCGCTCGCGTCCACGATGGTCGACGCCGTCGGTCCGGGGGCCGGTCCGGCGTCGAGGTAGACCGCCACGTTCGCACCGAAGTACGCCTCGGCGGTCGCCGCGTCCTGGGCGGCCGGTTCGCCGGTGAGGTTCGCGCTGGTCACGGCGAGGGGTCCGTAGCGGCGCAGGAGCTTCAGCGTGGCCTGGTGGTCGGGCATCCGGAGCGCGACGGTGCCGCCGGTGTCGCCGAGATCCCAGGCGAGAGAGGGCTGGGCGCGCACGATGATGGTCAGGGCCCCCGGCCAGAACGACGCCATGAGGTCGCGTGCCTCGGCACTCACGTCGACTGCGAGCGCGTCGACCACCGTGGAGTCGCCCACGAGGACGGGTGGGGGCATCTGCCGTCCGCGGCCCTTGGCGTGCAGGAGCCGCTCCACTGCCGTGGGCGAGAAGGCGTCCGCGCCGATGCCGTAGACCGTGTCCGTGGGCAGGACGACGAGTCCGCCCTTCTCGAGAGCCCGGACCGCCGCGTCGAGCGCGAGCGAGGGGTCTTCGGGGTACGAGACGATCACGTCTGCCAGTCTCCCACCTCCGGGGCCCTGCCGAGGCGAGTGGCACGCACCATCCGGTCCCGCCCGGCGAGGTCCGGCAGGGTCGCCACGTCCTCGAAGGCACCGAGCGTCTCGAGTTCCGCCCGCACCACCTCCCCCTGGACGTCGGCATGCTCCATGACGAACACGCCACCGGGCCGCAGCAGACCCGCGGCCCGCCGCATGATCGCCCGGGGTACCTCGAGCCCGTCGTGCCCGCCGCCATACAGGGCGAGCGGCGGGTCCCAGTCGCGGACCTCGGGATCGCGGGGCACGCCGTCGGGAGGGACGTACGGCGGGTTGGCGACGACGACGTCGAGCGTGCCGTCGAGATCGGTCAGCGCCGTGGCGGCGTCGCCCGCGACGAGCGAGACACCGAGTCCCGCGAGGTTGCGGGCCGCGAGGTCGAGGGCACGTGGGTCGAGTTCCACCGCCCAGACCGCGACGCCCGCCACCTCGCTCGCGAGCGCCGCGGCGATCGCACCGCTGCCCGTGCAGAGGTCGGCGACGCGGGCGCTCCCCCGGTACGCGATGGCCGCGCACGCCGCGTCGATCGCGACGCCGGAGACGAGCTCGGTCTCCACACGGGGGATGAAGACGCCGGGGCTGGTCCACAGAACGAGGTCCCGGAAGCCCACGCGGCCGAGGACGAGCTGGAGCGGTTCACGGGCGGCGCGCCGGGCGACCGCGGCGCGGAACGCCCCCTCGAAGCCGTGCGGGGCGTCGTCGAGCAGTTCGAGCACGACTCCCTCGGCGAGGAGGCCGCGGGCGAGCCGCTCGGCGTCCGACGGGTCCACTCCCGCGCGGTCCAGACGCGTGCGCGCCTCCCGCAGGAGGTCGCGCATCCTCAAGCCCGGCCGGCGTTCTTCATGCGCTCGGCCTCGTCGAGCTGGATGGCCGAGACGATCACCGGGTCGAGGGCTCCCCCGAGGACCGTGTCCAGGTTGTAGGCCTTGAAGCCCGTGCGGTGATCGGTGATCCGGTTCTCGGGGAAGTTGTAGGTGCGGATGCGCTCGGAGCGGTCGACGGTGCGCACCTGGGAGCGGCGGGCCTCGGAGGCCGCGGCCTCGGCCTCGTCACGCCGGAGCTGGGCGAGGCGGGAGCGGAGCACCCGCATCCCTGCCTCCCTGTTCTGCAGCTGCGACTTCTCATTCTGCATGGCGACGACGACTCCGGTGGGCAGGTGCGTGATCCGCACCGCGGAGTCGGTGGTGTTCACCGACTGGCCACCTGGACCGGAGGACCGGTAGACATCGATGCGCAGGTCGCTGTCCAGGATCTCGACCTCGCCGGCGTCCTCCACCTCGGCCATCACGAACACGCCGGCGGCGGAGGTGTGGATGCGGCCCTGCGACTCCGTGACAGGGACGCGCTGCACGCGGTGGACCCCTCCCTCGTACTTGAGGTGGGCCCACACGCCGTCCTCGGGGGCGGGGTTGCCGCGGGCGCGGATGGCCAGCGAGACGTCCTTGTACCCGCCGAGGTCCGACAGCGTGGAGGACAGCACCTGGACCGACCAGCCCCTGGCCTCCGCGTACCTCAAGTACATCCGCAGCAGGTCACCGGCGAAGAGGGCCGACTCCTCGCCGCCCTCACCTGCCTTGATCTCCATGATCACGTCCGAGGCGTCGTTGGGGTCGCGCGGGATCAGGACCTCGCGGAGCTGATCGGCAGCCCTCGCCTCGGCCTCGCGCAGAGACGGCAGCTCGGCGGCGAAGCCCTCGTCCACCTCGGCGAGTTCGACAGCGGTGTCCAGGTCGTCGCGAGCGGCACGCCACGCGCGGTGGGCGTGCACCACCCTCCCGAGCGCGGCATAGCGCCGCCCGATCCGCTTGGCACTGGCCTGGTCGGAGAGCACGGCGGGGTCGGACATCTGCTGCTCCAGCTCCGTGTGTTCCGTGAGGAGCGGGAGCGCGGCGTCGAACTGGTCTTCCATCGGGCCTCCAAGAAACGGCGACGGCGCCGGCGGGAATCCCACCGGCGCCGTGTCGCGACTACTTGCGCTTGCCGTACCGGGCCTCGAACCGGGCGACCCGCCCACCGGTGTCGAGGATCTTCTGCTTTCCGGTGTAGAACGGGTGGCACGCGGAGCACACGTCGGCATGGATCTGGCCATTCTTTGCGGTCGACCGCGTGGTGAAGGTGTTCCCGCAGGTGCAGGTCACCTGGGTGACGTCGTACTTGGGATGGATTCCCTGCTTCATGGAGTTCTCCTTGTCATCGAAGGGTGCCGGGTCGCCCGCTGGCGTGAACCGGAACCGACCGCCAATTGTGCCACCTCGCGGTGCCAGCACCAAGGCGGCGGATGGTGCTAGCCCAGTGTGATGTCGCCCATCTCGTCCTTCGCCCCCGGCGTGGTCTTCTGGACCGCATACAGGAACTCGGCGTTGGACTGGGTCTCCCGCAGCTTGTTGAGGAGCAGCTCGATCGCCGCCTCCTTCTCCAGGCCACCCATGATCCGGCGGAGACGCCAGATGACCTTGAGCTCCTCGGGCTGGAGGAGAAGCTCCTCCCGCCGGGTACCCGAGGCGTTGACGTCGATCGCCGGGAAGATCCGCTTGTCCGCGAGCTGGCGGGAGAGCCGGAGCTCCAGGTTGCCGGTGCCCTTGAACTCCTCGAAGATCACCTCGTCCATCTTCGACCCGGTCTCCACCAGTGCCGAGGCGATGATCGTGAGCGAACCGCCGCCCTCGATGTTGCGCGCCGCGCCGAAGAACTTCTTCGGGGGGTAGAGCGCCGAGGCGTCCACGCCCCCGGACAGGATTCGTCCCGAGGCCGGCGCCGCGAGGTTGTAGGCCCGCGAGAGGCGCGTGAGGGAGTCCAGCAGCACGACCACGTCGCCACCGAGCTCGACCAGTCGCTTCGCCCGCTCGATCGCGAGTTCCGCCACGATGGTGTGGTCCGAGGCGGGACGGTCGAAGGTCGAGGCGATGACCTCGCCCTTTACCATCCGCTGCATGTCGGTGACCTCTTCGGGCCGCTCGTCCACGAGCACCACCATGAGGTGCACCTCGGGGTTGTTGATCGCGATCGCGTTGGCGATCTGCTGCATGACGATCGTCTTGCCCGCCTTCGGGGGCGCCACGATGAGCCCGCGCTGGCCCTTGCCCACCGGGGAGACGAGGTCGATCAACCGGGAGGTGAGCGCCTTCGGGCTGGTCTCCAGCCGCAGGATCTCCTGCGGGTAGAGCGGAGTGAGCTTGGTGAACTCCGGCCGGGTGCGCGCCTCGTCCAGACTCATCCCGTTGATGGAGTCGAGCCGCACGAGGGCGTTGAACTTCTGGCGTGAGTTCCCCTCACCCTCATTGGGCTGGCGCACGGCACCCGTGACGGCGTCACCGCGCCGAAGACCGTACTTCTTGACCTGCCCGAGGGTGACGTAGACGTCGTTCGGTCCCGGCAGGTAGCCGGAGGTCCGCACGAATGCGTAATTCTCGAGGATGTCGAGGATGCCGGCGACCGGGATCAGCACGTCGTCCACTCCGACCGCCTCGGCCTCGTCCGCAGGGCGCGTCTCCCGGCGGCGGCCACGATCACGGCCCCGGTCACGGCTGCGGCGGCGGTTGTTCCGGCCCTCCTGGTCGCGTCCCTGGTCACGGGACTGGTCCCGCCCCTGGTCATTGTCCTCCCGGCGGCGGGCGACAGCCTCCTCGAGCGCCTCCAGGCTCCGCTGCGTGTCCTCGTCGGTGCGGCCGGACTGCTGCTGGGCGCGCAACTCGCGGATGAGGTCCTCCTTGGCCTGCGCGTGGTCCGGGGCCCCGGTGGGTGCACCGGACCGGCGCGGACGACGGCGGTCGCCCCGGCGGCCGTCACGCCTCTCGGCGTCCTCGCTGCCCTCGTCCGCACGGGCGCCCTCACGGTTCTCGTCGTCGCTCTCACCGCCGTGGTGCTCCGCGGCCTGGCCCTCGCCGCCCTGGTGCTCCACGGCCTGGTGCTCGCCGCCCTGGCCCTCGCCGCCCTGGTGCTCCGCGGCCTGGTGCTCGCCGCCCTGGCCCTCGCCGCCCTGGTGCTCCGCGGCCTGGTGCTCGCCGCCCTGGCCCTCGCCGCCCTGGTGCTCCGCGGCCTGGT
>JBNJCY010000043.1:0-12123 GCA_051744325.1 Actinomycetota bacterium | reverse complement strand
CTTGGAGCGGCTCTCGCGAGCGGGTCCGATCCGGCTGTACGGGCCGATCCGCGGGGTGCAGGCTGGCCGTCTGTCTCGAGCGTAACCAGATTGTTATCTTGCTATCCAGACAGTTGCGCTGTTTGTGAGCGGACTCTCAGGGCCGTTGTGACCGGGGTCGCAAGGGTTGGAATGACGAGGTTTCCCGCGTCCCGCGGTTGGGTCAAGAAGGTCAAGAAACGGCAGTGGGCGCCCCGAAGGACGCCCATTCAGCCATCCGCCGCGTTATCACACCGCGGCGGTTCGCCGATCAGTACCAGTTGTTGATCTCGGAGTGGCTCCACGCCCCGCAGGGGGTGCCGTACCGGCTGGCGATGTAGTTCATTCCCCAGGTGATCTGGGTGGCGGGGTTGGTGCGCCAGTCCGCGGCCACCGTGGCCATCTTCGAACCCGGCAGCGACTGCGGGATGCCGTACGCCCCGGAGGACGGGTTCATCGCGAGGTGGTTCCAGCCGGATTCGCGCTGCCACAGCGAATCGAGGCACGTCCACTGCGACCCGGTCCACCCGCGCGCCGCCGCCATCGACTGGCCGAGCGCCCGGTTGCTGCCCGGGCTCACCGGCGCGGAGACGGGAACGTACGGTGCCGGAGCCCTGGTCGCCGGTGCGGGCGCAGGAGCCGGAGCCGGCTTCTTCGTGCCCACCGCCACGACCTCGTCCACCCGCTCGCTGGCCACCGCACTGACGAGGACCTCACGGGAGACCTCGACGCCGTCGATCATGGTGACGCGGTAGGTGTGGGAGGCGACGCCGTCGACGCCCTCGGTGGTGATCTTCTCGGTGCCGACCATGAGGCTGTCCGTCTCGACGCGCTTCGTCTCGTGGGTGTCCACGACCTGCTCGGTCACCTCGGCGACCTCGACGCGCTGGATGGTGACGCTCATGCCGTCGTGGACGGACCCGGCGAGTGCGGCGGAGGCGATGTCATCCGCGTCCAGGGTGATGCCCGCTTCGGCGAGGGCATCGGCGAGGGACGCCGCGCGGGTGGAGTGCTCGATGGTGGTGCCGTCCACCGCGATGCTGAGGGCGACCGCGGGAACCTGCTCGAGGGCGAGGCGGCCCGCCAGTGCGGAGCGGGAGCTGAACTGCTGGTCGCGCAGGTCCAGGGAAAGGGCCGCGATGGGGGCTTCGGCAGGCGTCGCCTCGGGCTCCAGGGACTGCGCCACGAGCACGCCGCCCATGCTGGCGACGAGCGCTCCCACGAGCGTCACCCGGGCCACGCCGGCGGCGATCGACCGGCGGGGGTTCACGGGTGAGGGGGTGGCCGCGCGGCGGCGACCGTGGGTGTCAGTCGACATTGGCTGGATCCTGACTGGAGGGAGATTACAGGCTCAGGTTTGACCGTAACCGATTCGTGACATTCACACCAGACACAGGAGGGCGCGGATTCCTCACACCCAGTGATGGATTTGTGAAGGACGGCGTGGCGTGTTGCGCTCACCAGGTCCCATAGATCCGGCGTGTGTTCGCGAGCAGGAGGTGACACGCCTGGGTCAGTTCCATGCCCAGCATCTGCGCCACCATCCGCACCGTGTGCGTCATCAGGTACGGGGCGTTCGGCCGGCCGCGGTACGGCACGGGCGTGAGGTAGGGCGCGTCTGTCTCCACGAGGACCAGCGCCGGGTCCATGGCGCGGCAGGCCTCCCGGAGGTCGTCGTTCGACTTGTAGGTGATCGGGCCCGCGAACGAGGCGTACCAGCCGTGCTCGTTCAGCACCTCCGCCATCTCCCGGTCCCCCGAGAAGCAGTGGAAGACCGTGGTGGAGGGGGCGCCGTCGCGCGCGAGGACGTCGAGGACGTCGGCGTGGGCGTCCCGGTCGTGGATCTGCAGCGGCAGGTCCAGCTCCTTCGCGAGCGCGATGTGGGCGCGGAACGCCTCGCGCTGGACGTCGTGGCCACGCCCGGCGGTGCGGAAGTTGTCGAGCCCCGTCTCCCCGATGGCGACGACGACGTCCCGGTTGGCGGCAGCGAGGTCGCCAACCCGGGCGACGGCGTCGTCGAGGGACACCTCGTGGTGCGGGGCGAAGGTGGGCTCCCAGCCGTCCGGGCCGACGTCGGTGACGTGGGCGTGGCGGGTGGCCTCGTTGGGGTGGATGGCGATCGCGGCCGCGAGGGGACCGTGGGCGCGGGCGAGGCTGATCCCGGGCTCAAGGTCCGGCAGTTCGCAGGCGGTGTGGATCATGCCGATGACGTTCGCCCGCGCGGCGCGGGCGAACTGGACGTCCATGGGCAGCGGCGTCACGCCTTGGGGGAAGTCCTCGTCCGGACCGAGCGGGAAGTGGGTGTGGTTGTCGATGACCGGGCTGGGCAGCTCCTCCCCCTCGGGCGGGAACCCGATGGGCTTGGGCCTAGCCACGGCCGCCCATCCGTTCGATCTCCTCCTCCACGATCGCCTCGTCCAGCTTGGTGAAAACGGGGGTGGGCTTGGCCACGGGCGTGCCGACGACGACCGGGCGGGGCGCCCAGGGCGGGGCGGCCGAGTAGTCGCCGGTGATGACGGGGTAGGCGGGGCCGTCGCCGGGGTCCTCGCCCTGCTCGATGTGCGGCAGGGGTGCCAGGGGGCCGTCGCCGCCGAAGAGGGAGTCGATGGCGTTCGCGGAGTGCGGCAGGTAGGGGGCGAACATGACGTTCAGGTTGGACACCGCTTGGGCGAGGGTGTGGAGGACGGTGGCGAGGCGCTCGCGCTGCTCCGGGGCCTTCATCTTGAAGGGCTCGGTGTCCGCGACGTACTTGTTGGCCTCGCCCACGATCCGCATCAGTTCGGCAAGGCCGGCCTTCAAGCGCTGGGCCTCGATGAGGTTGCCGACGGTGGGGTAGGCGGCGTCGATGGCGTCGAGGAGGGCGCGGTCCTCGGGGGCGAGCGGCCCCGGGGCGGGTACCTCGCCGAAGTTCTTCGCGATCATCGCGGCGGTGCGGTTCACGAGGTTGCCCCACGCGGCCACGAGCTCGCCGTTGGTGCGGCGGACGAACTCGGCCCAGGTGAAGTCGCTGTCCTGATTCTCGGGGCCGGCGGCGGCGATGAAGTAGCGGACGGCGTCCACCTGGTAGCGGGAGAGCATGTCCCCGATGTAGATGACCACGCCGCGGGAGGAGGAGAACTTCGCGCCCTCCATGGTCATGAACTCAGAGGACACGACCTCGGTGGGGAGGTTCAGGGGGCCGAGCACGCCGGCGTTGCCATCGCGGGGGCCGGCGCCGTTGTAGGCGAGCAGCTCCGCGGGCCAGATCTGGGAGTGGAAGACGATGTTGTCCTTGCCCATGAAGTAGTAGGACCGGGCCTCCGGGTCGTTCCACCAGCGGCGCCACGCGTCCGGGTCTCCGATACGGCGGGCCCACTCGATGGAGGCGGAGAGGTAGCCGATGACGGCGTCGAACCAGACGTAGAGGCGCTTCGGCTGGTCCTCCCAACCGGGGACCGGAATGCCCCAGTCGATGTCCCGGGTGATGGCGCGGGGCTTGATCTCCTCCAGGATGTGCTGGGAGAACTTGATGACGTTGGGGCGCCACGTGCCCGTGGCCGCACGGCCCTCCAGCCAGGTGCCGAGCTCCTCGGCGAGCGCGGGGAGGTCCAGGAACCAGTGGGTGGTCTCCGCGAACTCGGGGGTCTCGCCGTTGATGCGGGATGTTGGGTCGATGAGGTCTGTGGGGTCGAGCTGGTTGCCGCACTGGTCGCACTGGTCGCCGCGGGCGGAGCCGTAGCCGCAGATGGGACAGGTGCCCTCGATGTAGCGGTCCGGGAGGGTGCGGCCTGTGGAGGGGCTGATCGCGGACAGAGCGGTCTGCTGCACCATGTAGCCGTTGTCCCGGACGGTGCGGAACATCTCCTGCGCCACCGCGTAGTGGTTCGTGGTGGTGGTGCGGGTGAACAGGTCGTAGGCCAGGCCCAGCCGGGTCAGATCCTCCACGATGATCCGATTGTTCGTGTCCGCGAGCTCCCGCGGGCTGACACCGGCAGCATCCGCCGCCACCAGGATCGGGGTGCCGTGCTCATCCGTGCCGGAGACCATGAGGACCTCATGGCCCGCCATCCGCATGTAGCGGGAGAAGATGTCCGAGGGCACGCCGAAACCGGCGACATGCCCGATGTGGCGCGGCCCGTTGGCATACGGCCAGGCGACGGCGGAGAGGATCTGGGTCATGATCCCAGACTAGTGCGGGCGGGCGGGAGGCTCAGTTCCCGTCCGTATGGATTGGGGCCTCCCACCATCGCCGGCGCACGGCGTCATTCACTGCGGCGCGAGGCCACGGGTTCACGTGGCCCCGCCAACCCACTCCCGGGCGATCCGCTCCGCCGCAGCTGCGAGGTTGGCGCTCGCGGTGGCCAAGGCCTCTGCGAGTGGCATGCCGGGTGGGGTGATCGCCAGGGCGCGCGTGATACCGAGGTCGGTGAGTGCGATGGTGTCCAGGTCCGGGCCCATCCTGCCGGCGAGCACCACTGTGGGGACTCCGGCCTCGCGGGCGATCCGTGCGACGCCTGCCGGGACCTTTCCGGCGAGGCTCTGTACGTCGAACGAGCCCTCCCCTGTGATGACGAGGTTGGCGCTCACGGTGGCGTCCCGTAGACCCACCAGATCAGCGACCAGGTCCACGCCCGGCTCGAGCGTGGCCCCCAGTGCCAGGAGTGCGGCGCCCACGCCGCCCGCGGCCCCGGCGCCGGGAGTGTCCCTGACACGGCGACCGATGGCGGCCTCCACGAGGTCGGCCCAGTGGGTGAGTGCCTGCTCCGCTGCGGGGAGGTCCTCGGGGGCGAGGCCCTTCTGGGGGCCATAGACCGAGCTGGCGCCATTCGGCCCGAGGAGGGGGTTGGTGACGTCGCACGCGGTGCGCAGAGACACGCCTGCGAACTGGCGCTCGAGTTCGGTCAGGTCCACCCGCGCCAGTCCGCGGAGGCCGGCGATGCCCGGGCCGATGTCCGTCCCACGCGTGTCCCGCAGCACCGCGCCGAGGGCCTGAAGGACGCCCGCGCCCGCATCATTGGTGGCACTGCCCCCGATCGTGAGGATCAGTTCCCGCGCACCGCGGTCCAGGGCATCGGCGATGAGCATGCCGAAACCGCGGCTCGTGGTCCGCAGCGGGTCACGTTCCTCGGGCCGGAGGAGGGCGAGCCCGCTGGTCTCGGCCATCTCGATGACGGCGAGCGCGCGGGATTCGAGCCAGGCGTAGCGGCCGGTCATCGGCCTGCCGAGGGGGTCCACCGCGGCGACGTGTACCCAGTCCGCGCCGAGCACCTCGCGCAGGACGTCACCGGTACCCTCACCCCCGTCCGCCATGGGCACGAGCACGAACTCGACGTCCGGGAGGGCACGGCGCACGCCCGTAGCGATCGCGTCACACGCCTCCCGCGCAGTGAGCGACTCCTTGAACGAATCCGGCGCGATGACAACTCGCATGGAGAAAGTGTCCCACCACCCTCGTGTTCCCGCCCCCTCCCGGCCAAACGGACGTGAGCCTGCGGCGCACAGGGACACACCTGGAACTTCGCGGCTGGGAGTAGGTCAGCCCACCGAGGGCCGGCCGTGGATTTCCCTTGGCCAGAGCACACGCCAGCACATCCGACAACTCGAAGCCCTCGGCTACAAAGTCACCTTCGAACCCGCCGACTGAGCCAAACCCACCACCCTGTTTCGGCTCCGCCGGAAGCTGTCGCCTGCCCACTCACCGTCCATTTTCGGATCAGAGGTCGGTGTGCTGGTGGCGGGCCACCTCGTCGCGCCATCGCTCGTCGAGATCCGGGTCCGTCCCCGGGACCTCGACGAAGTGGACGACGGCAATCTTGTCTCCACCCAGCGACACCGGCCTCTGCATGCGCAGGTACTCCTCGAACTCCCACTTGCAGTGGGGCGAACGGTAGTAGTTGTGGAGAGACACGCTGAGTGACCAGTTGTAAGTGGGTTGGCGTCATCGAGCACCTATTCGCTGACATGTCCCAGGCACCGCGCCATCGCCCAACCCCAAGCCCTCGGCTACACCGTCACCCTCGACCTCCCCTCCTGACACGAGGTGAATCTTCGCGTCAGGAAGGCACACTCGTCTCACGCCACACCCACCCCACCAACGTCAGTGGATCAGGGCTGAGGAGCCCTACTACTGATAGCCCCGGCGAGGGACGGCTTCGCGCGCAGTCGCCATGAACTGCCCGCGACCGCCCCTCGTCGCATGTCACGGCACGGATCGATGACAGGCGAGCAGCCGTCCCTCCCGGGCCATGAGGGGCTGTTCCGCTGATGTTCTGTACAGCTCTTGTGCGCAGACTGCGCAAAGAAATGCTTGACTTGCGCACTTCGGTTGCGGCATACTCTGGGCGAGGGCAACGCCGCCTGGTCCGCCGCGCAAAGGAGACATTGTGGACATCCAGCCGCTATTGGCCCTGGTGGTGGGCATCGCGGTCATCATCGTTTTTGTTCTGAAGACACGGCTGGACGCGTTCATTGCTCTGCTCGTGGCCTGCTTGGTCACCGGCATCATCGCCGGACAGCCGTTGACCGGCATCGTGGAGTCGATCACCACCGGGTTCGGAGCGACCCTGGGAAGCATCGGCATCGTCATCGGGCTCGGCGTCGCCATCGGCAAGATCCTCGAGGTCTCCGGCGCGGCCGACTCCTTGGCTCGCGCGTTCCTCCGGGTTTTCGGCAAGGGACGCGAGGAATGGGCGATGGCCTCCGTCGGCTCGCTCATCTCCGTCCCTGTGTTCTGTGACTCCGCCTTCGTCATCATGAACCCGCTGGCCCGCTCGATCGCCCGGGTCGAGCGAGGAGGGTACGTGGCGCTCGCCTTGGCCCTCGGGTGCGGCATGACGCTGACTCACCACATGGTCCCCCCGACCCCCGGCCCGCTCGCCGCTACCGGCATCCTGGGCGCCGACCTCGGCCTCGTTATCATCGTCGGCCTCATCTTCACGATCATCCTTTTGCCCGTTGTCGTCATCTACGCCCGCTGGGTCGGCCCGACGCTCGAGGACCGCATCGTTCCCGAGGTGCGCGAGGCCGTGTACGGCCAGCTCGAGGCCGTCGGGGTCCGCCGTGGTTCGTACGGCGCCGCGGGCAGCGGGGTCGACGAGGAGTCCGTCCAAGAGATCGGCGAGACCGAGACCTATGACCCGACGGCCCACCTAGGCGAGGCCCCCGCGGGTGCCAAGCCCCATCACGTCGGAGCTTTTGTCGGATCTCTCCCGCTCGCGATCCCGCTCCTCCTCATCGTCGCCAACACCGTCACCGCAGCCATCGACCGCAACCAGCAGAGTGCCCTTGTCGGTGACTACACCGCGAGTGATTGGACCGTCCCGTTCGCCTTCTTCGGCAACCCGGTCGTGGCCCTGGTCATCGGTGCGATCCTTGCCGTCTACGTTCTCCTCCCGCGGTGGACGCCGCGCAACAAGGTGCACGGATGGCTGGCGCAGGCCGCCGCCTCAGCGGGGCTCATCCTCCTCATCACCGGTGCGGGCGGAGCATTCGGCCGGGTCCTGCGCGACTCCGGCGTCGGTGACGCGCTGGCCGAGGCGATCGCCTCAACGGCATTGCCCGCCTTCCTCGTGCCCTTCGTCATCGGCACCGTGGTGCGCATTGCCCAGGGCTCCGGCACCGTCGCCATGATCACGGCGGCCTCAGTGACCGTTCCTCTGGTAACCACGCTGGGCATCGACCCGGTCGTCGCGGTCCTCGCCTGCACGACGGGGTCGATGGTCTTCAGCTACTACAACGACTCCTACTTCTGGGTGGTCACGCGGTTCACCGGCCTCGGGGGCACGGCCGCACTGAAGGGCTGGTCCGGGCTGACGACGGCGGTGTGGGCCGGTTCCATCCCACTGCTGTTCGTACTCAACCTCGTCATGGGCTGACACATGGCCCGGGTTCTCGTGGTCGCCGATGACCTGACCGGAGCGAACGCCTGCGCGGCAGGTCTCGCCCGAGCCGGTATGCGCGCGGTCACCCTGGGCCGCCTCGACCACTGGGGCACGATCGCCGAGTTCCACCCCCGGTTCGACGCGATCGTCGTGACGACCGACTCCCGGCACGCACCGCCTGACGAGGTCTCCGACCTCGTCAGGCGTGCGGTCCGGGCCGGCTGGCCCGTCGAGCTGCTCAGCACCCGGATCGATACGACCCTGCGCGGCAATGTCGGAGTGGCTACCGAGGCGATGCTCGAGGCGGCCCGCGAGCTCACTGATCGCCGGGTCGTCGGGCTCTGCCTCGCCGCGCACCCAGCGGCAGGCCGAGTGACGGTCGAGGGGCACCAGCTGCTCTATGGGGAGCGCCTGGAGAACACCGAACTGGCTTACGATGCACGCACTCCGGTGGATACCTCCGACGTGGCTGAGGTGCTGCGACGCTCGACCCGCCTGCGGGTAGAGCATCTGCCGTTGAGCTTCGTCACCGGGCCGCGAGAGGAGATCGTGGCCGCCATCCGCGAGCTCCTCTCTGGAGAGGTCGACGTCATCGTCGCCGATGCGATCGCCGAGACTCACCTCGATCGAGTCGCGGTGGCGGCGACGGCTGCCGACGACGGCATCCTCTGGGTCACCATCGATCCCGGTCCCGGCGCCGCCGCCATGGCCACCGCGCTCGGGCTGCGCGGGGAGTCCGGCGAAGGCCCGCTGCTCGCAGTCTCGGGCTCGGCCACCAAGCTCACCCGGCGGCAGCTGCAGCGGCTCATCGCCGAGCGGACCTGCCACGTGGTGCGTCCGCTGATTCTGGAGAACTCAGTCGTCCCGGATGTCGATGCGACCGTGCCCGAGGTCGTCGAGGCCGTCGAACGGGCCGGTCCGGGTGAGATAGTCGTCTTGGCCACCGTCCTCGAGGGCAGCGACCTGCGCCGGCTCGAGCCCGGCGAAGGTGATGCCTTGCCGCCAGCCCTGGGCCGGATCACCCGACGCGTCCTGCAGGAGACGACGGTCGACGGCGTCTACACGACCGGCGGCGACGTGACAGCCGCCGTCCTCCACGAGCTCGACGGCCAAGGGCTGGAGGTCGAGGACGAGGTCGTACCGCTGGCCGTTGCCGGCGAACTAGTATCAGGTCCCTGGGCCGGCCTGCCAATGGTCACCAAAGGGGGCCTTGTCGGTTCATCCGACACCACGGTGTTATGTATCGACCGACTCGCGGAGCTGGCTCACGCCCGGGCACGGTCTGTGCGAAGTGCCGCGACGCACGAGCGCGCCAGTCGCTGGCCCTAGACCCCCGGGTCGCCAAATGGAGTCCCGACCCAACCGATCAGCCCATCGGCCCAGCACGGGCCGCAAAGGAGATGACACAGATGAACGCTTCCGTTCTGGCCCTCACCATGGGTGACCCCGTCGGAATCGGACCGGAGATCACGGCCAAGACGCTGGCGGAGTTCGCCGGCACCGATGAGCACCATGGGATTGCCGTCGGAGACCGCATTGCGTTGCAGAAGGCCGTGGACGTCCTCGACCTCGACGTCGAGGTGCGCAGCGTGGACAGTTGGGACACCCCGTCTGGCGGCGAGGGCGTGATCGACATCTTCGACATCGGCGTCCTCGGCGATCAGATGCCAGAGTGGGGCAAGGTCGATGGCAAGGCGGGACAGGCGGCCATCAAGGCCATCGAGGTCGCCACCCGAGCCGCACTGGACGAGAAGATCGCCGGCATCGTGACCGGGCCTATCAACAAGGAGGCCATCTGGGCTGCGGGGAGCAAGTACCTCGGCCACACCGAGATGCTGGGCGAGCTGACTGGCGTGACCAAGCAGGACACCATGTTCGTGGTCCGCAACGATGCCCATGGCGGTCACCACCTCCGCATCTTCTTCGCCACAAGGCACATGTCATTGCGGGATGCACTCGACTCGATCACGGTGGAGTCCCAGATCGGGTCGATCGAGCGCGCACATCGAGCGCTCCAAGTCTTCGGTGTCACCGACCCACGTCTCGCGACCGCCGCGATCAACCCCCACGGCGGCGAGAACGGTGCGTTCGGGAACGAGGAGATCGAGATCCTGCGCCCGGCGATCGAAGAAGTCAACGCACGAGGGCTTGCGGTTGCCGGACCCATCCCCGCTGACTCCGTCTTCCACCACGGTCTCATCGGTCGCTACGACGGAGTGCTCTCGCAGTATCACGATCAGGGTCACATCGCCGCCAAGACCTACGACTTCGACGGCACGATCTCGGTGACAGTGGGACTGCCCATCCTCCGGACCTCGGTCGATCACGGCACTGCCTTCGACATCGCGGGCACGGGCAAAGCCAATCATGGCACGATGCGATCGGCGTACCTCGCCGCTGTCGACTACGCACCTTTCGTCGAAGGTATCCGAGACGAGTACCTGCCGCGCTGAGCGACAGACCGGGCATCAGCAGATGGGAAAGAAGGTGGCTTGTTGATGCTCCCCCACCCGAACAGGCAGCGTGCCAGAGACCGGCGCCACCGGGACATCATCCAGCTGGTGCGCTCGGGGATCACGCGGGTGGACGATCTCGCCGCCCGAGTCGAGGTGTCCGAAGCGACGCTACGGCGAGATCTCGCCTTCCTGGAGGCCAGCGGCGAGCTGGCCCGCAACTACGGAGGGGCTCGGCCGCACAGCCCGTTCCGGGAAACACAGTTCAGCAAGCGGATGACTCACGAGGTCGCGGCCAAGGCGGGCATCGGCGCGACTGCAGCCCAGTGGGTCGAGGACGACACGACGGTCTTCGTCGACGCCGGATCGACCTGTGCGCAGCTCGTTGAGAACACACGCGACCGGAAGGGGTTGACGGTCGTCACTCGAGGACTCGAGATCGCGCTCCTGCTCGCTGACAGCCAAGTGGAGGTCATTGTCGTCGGCGGCCGGGTCTGTCGGAAGAGCCACGGTTTGGCCGGTGCGATCACCCTTTTTGTCATGGAACGTCTCTCTGTCGATATCGCCTTCCTCGGCTGTGATGCCGTGCACCCCGAGTATGGAGTCGGTGAGCCCACCCTCGAGGAGGCTGCGACCAAGGAGATGATCGCGCACCACGCCCGCCGGACCGTCGTACTCGCGCACGCAGCGAAGCTCGCCGAGGCGACCGTGCCGGCCTGGGCGCGCCTACCGCCTGGGTGGACCCTCGTCACTGACGAGCCTCGAGAGGACCACCTCGGCGCCTTCCGCCGGCGCGGGATCGACGTCGTGAGTGTCGGTTCCTGACGATGAGACGGCCCTACCCTCTCGCGGCCATGACCACAGGCGACGTCCCAGCAGAAAGGATCAGACGATGCGTGTCGTTGCGTTCATCGGGCTCGGGATCATGGGCAGTCCGATGGCCGTCCATCTCCAGAACGCCGGGTACGACGTGCGCGGGTTCAACCGCTCACCGGAGAAGGCCGAACGGCTGCGGGCGGCGGGTGGCACGGTCTGCACCTCCGCCGCCGAGGCTGCCGCTGACGCTGACGTCACCTGCCTCATGCTGCCGGACAGTCCCGATGTCGAGGACGTCCTTGTCGGCGACGGTGACGTTCTCGCCCACGCCAGGTCCGGCGCCCTGATCATCGACTTCTCGACGATCCGGCCCGATGCCGCTCGGCGCCTCGCAGAACAGGTCCGCACGCGGGGGCTGCGTATGCTCGACGCACCGGTCTCGGGCGGACAAGCGGGCGCCGAGAACAAGCGGCTGTCGATCATGATCGGAGGCGATGCCGAGGACGTCGACGCCGCTCGGGACCTGCTCGAGGTCCTGGGCACGTCGGTCGTCCATGTGGGACCGTCCGGTGCGGGCCAGACGGTGAAGGCGGCCAATCAGCTCATCGTCGCCGGCAACATCGCCGTCCTCGCCGAGGCGGTGCTCTTCCTTGAGGCCCACGGCATCGAACTGGGCCCCGCACTCGACGTTCTCGCCGGGGGGCTTGCCGGGTCTGCCGTTCTCACCCAGAAGCGGGAGAACATGACGTCCCGCACCTTCACTCCCGGTTTCAGTCTCGCGCTGCACAACAAGGACCTGCGCATCGTCATGGACGCGATCGAGGAGCGGAGCCTCGTCAGCCCGATGGCCGCCCTCCTGGCCGGGTTCGTGGCCTCAGCGGTGACTGACGGTGACGGACAACTCGACCACTCAGGCCTGATCCGGGTTATCGAGCGGCTCAACAAGACTGGCACCTTGGGCCCGGAGACGGAGGACG
>JBNJCY010000042.1:0-12136 GCA_051744325.1 Actinomycetota bacterium | reverse complement strand
GACGGCCTCGGCAAGTACTACCGGGAGATGGTCGTGGAGTCGGCGGCGGAACCTGTCGACGTGGTCCAGACGCTCAAGGACAACGGGATCGATGTCGTCGTCAGCTACCTGCCCGTCGGGTCGGAGCAGGCGGCCCGCTTCTACGCCCAGGCCGCGATCGACGCCGGCTGCGCCTTCGTCAACGCGCTTCCCGTCTTCATCGCCTCCACGGAGGAGTGGGCACGGAAGTTCGAGGACGCCGGCCTACCGGTCGTCGGGGATGACATCAAGTCCCAGGTTGGCGCAACCATCACCCACCGGGTGCTCGCGCACCTCTTCGAGGAGCGCGGGGTCGAACTGCAGCGCACGTACCAGCTCAACGTCGGCGGCAACATGGACTTCAAGAACATGCTCGAGCGGGAACGGCTGCAGTCGAAGAAGCTGTCCAAGACACAGTCCGTGACCTCGAACATCGACATCAAGCTCGAGGACCGCAACATCCACGTGGGACCCAGCGACTACGTCCAGTGGCTCGAGGACCGGAAGTGGGCGTTCGTCCGCCTCGAGGGCAAGACCTTCGGAGATGTGCCGCTCAACCTCGAGTACAAGCTCGAGGTCTGGGACTCCCCGAACTCCGCGGGCATCATCATCGATGCCGTCCGCGCGGCGAAGATCGCCCTCGACCGGGGCATCGGCGGTCCGCTCCTCGCCGCGTCGGCGTATTTCATGAAGTCCCCGCCGGAGCAGCGGGAGGACGGGTACGGCCGCGAGCAGGTCGAGGCCTTCATCCGCGGCGAGATCGAGCGCTGAGTCGCTTCTCCCCCCGGGTCACTTCTCCCGTTCGCGGGAGCTTGTGCCTCCGGTGCGCCGCAGCACCTCGGCGCGATGGATGAGCCGTTCGTATCTCTCTGACCGCCGCAAAGAAGACCGTGTGCTCCGGATGCGCAGCTGGAGTTCCCGCTCGGCGGGAAGGCCCTCCTCGAGCTCGACCCCGCGTTCGAGTTCGGCGTTGAGTTGGGCGCCGAAGAGGAGCACGATGTTGATCGCCAACAGCCAGAGCAGGAACACGAGCACCCCGGTGAGGGCGCCGTAGTAGTAGTTGGAGGTCGGGAAGTTGCGGACGAACACGCCGAGACCCGCAGTCGCGAGCGACCCCACCGCAAGTGCGACGAGCGCCCCCGGCGTGATCAGGGAGAACGCCCGGGGCGCCACGTTGGGGCTGAAGTAGTAGAGCAGCGCGATCGCCACCAGCTCCAGCAGGATCAGCAGCGGCCACTTCCCCACGGTCCAGGCCACCACCACCTCCGGCGGCAGTTCCAGGAAGCGGACGAACGCCTCCACGAAGGTGCCGCTCACGACGAGCAGGACAGCCACGACCGCGAGCAGGACCACCAGCAGCGCCGTGAGCAGGAAGCCGAGGAACACACTGAGCCCCACCGGGCGGCCCTCCTCCACGCGGTACATCCGGTTCAGGGCGCGGGTGAACGCCTGGACGTAATTCGATGCGAACCACATCGCGCCCACGAGCCCCGCGATCAGCAGCCAGCCCGCACCGGGCCGGGAGGCGAAGTCGCTGATGGGCTGGGCGAGGATGTCGGCGACGTCGTCGTCGACGAGCTCGTGCATGAAGTCCAGCAGGGCGCGGGTGGTGGACTCGGCCTGGCCGACCACGCCGAGGACGGACACCACCGCCAACACGGCCGGCAACAGTGAGAGGACCGACCAGTAGGTCAGGCCGGCGGCCTCGTCCAGCATGTCTTCGCGCACGAACTCGGTGACCGTGCGCCGTAGCGCGTACCGCGCCGTCGCCACGTGGTGGGGAATGAGGCCACGGCGGCGGAGGTAGGACGGACGGGTGGCGGACGCCGGTGCCTCGGCGTCGTTGTCACGCGGCTCCTCGCCCGGGCCCGAGGTCATGCCGGCCCCCGCTCCTGCCACCAGGCGAGGAGTCGCTCGCGGGCGGCCTCCGGACCGATCGGGCCCTCCTCCATCCGGAGCTCCAGGAGGTGTTTGTAGGCAAGGCCCACCGCCGGCCCGGGGGGGATTCCGAGAATCTTCATGATCTGCGTCCCGTCGAGGTCGGGGCGGATCGCCTTCAGCTCCTCCTGCTCCCGGAGCTGGGCGATCCTGTCCTCGAGGTCGTCATACGCTGCGGCGAGCCGCATGGCCTTGCGCTGGTTGCGGGTCGTGCAGTCGGCTCGCGTGAGCCGGTGGAGGCGCTCGAGCAGTGGCCCGGCGTCGGCGACGTAGCGTCGCACCGCCGCGTCGGTCCACTTCGCCTCGCCGTAGCCGTGGAAGCGCAGGTGCAGCTCCACCAGCTTGGCCACGTCCTTCGTGGTCTGGTTGTCGAAGCGCAGGGCGCGCATCCGGGCCTTCGTCATGCGGGCGCCCACGAGCTCGTGGTGGTGGAAGCTCACGTTGCCGCCCGGCTCGAAGTGCCGGGTGGCGGGCTTGCCGATGTCATGCATGAGGGCCGCGAAGCGGAGCACGAAGTCGGGCCGGGGCACGGGGCCGTCCGAACCTGTCTCCAGCGCGATCGCCTGGTCGAGCACCGTGAGGGTGTGCTCGTAGACGTCCTTGTGGCGGCGGTGCTCGTCGACCGTCTCCTGCAGGATGGACAGCTCCGGCAGCACCACGTCCGCCACACCGGTGTGGACCATGAGTTCGACGCCGCGCCGCGGCCAGAGGGAGGTCACCAGCCGCTCGAGCTCCGCGCGGATGCGCTCGGCGGAGACGATGGCGAGTCGCGAGGACATCGCGGTCATGGCGGACATGACGTCCGGAGCCACGTCGAACCCGAGCTGCGCGGTGAAGCGGGCCGCGCGCATGATCCGCAGCGGGTCGTCGTCGAAGGACTGCTCGGCGGTGGCCGGCGTGCGCAGGAGCTGACCGGCGAGGTCGTCCATCCCACCTGTCGGGTCCACGAACTCCAGGTCGGGCAGCCGCACGGCCATGGAGTTCAGGGTGAAGTCCCGCCTGGTGAGATCGCCCTCGAGGGTGGTGCCGTACGCGACCTGGGGCTTGCGCGAGTCCATGTCGTAGGCCTCGGACCGGTACGTGGTCACCTCGACGACGGTGTCGCCCTTCTTGGCACCGATCGTCCCGAACTCGCGACCCACGCCCCAATCGTGGTCCGCCCACCCCGCCAGGATGCGCTCCGTCTCGTCGGGGTGCGCCGAGGTGGCGAAGTCGAGGTCGTTCGATGGCACCCCGAGGAAGGCATCGCGCACCGGACCTCCCACGAGGGCGATCTCGTGCCCGGCGTCGGTGAAGCGCCGTCCCAGTTCCGTGATGTCGATGGGGAGGCTGGTGAGCACGTGCAGGGCGATGCGGCGGAGCTGCTCGACCGAGGGCGTTGACACCCTCCTAGGTTCTCACGCCGCCACGGCGCACCCGGTCCCGTTCCGCTCCGGGGAGGTCCGTCCGCGGCCCGGCCCCTCGCCCGGCCTGTGGCGGTTGACTACAGTGGGTGTATGTCTGCAGTTCCCACCCCGCGCCGGCGCCTTCCGAGGCCGCCGCGCCGCCACCTGCAGACGGTGCGCTCCTTTCTCCCCGTGGCGGACGAGACCTCAGCCGGGGGCCTGATCGTGGATGTCGTCGACGGGCGTGCCTACACCGCCGTCATCGCCCGCCGCAACCGGGCCGGCCGCCTCGAATGGTGCCTCCCGAAGGGCCACCTGGAGGGGTCGGAGACCCCCCAGCAGGCCGCGGTCCGGGAGATCTTCGAGGAGACCGGCATCGAGGGCCGGATACTGCGCCACCTCGCGACGATCGACTACTGGTTCGCAGGCACCGACCGCCGGGTTCACAAGGTGGTGTACCACTACTTGCTCGAGGCGATGGGCGGGGAGCTCACCACCCTCAACGACCCCGACCGCGAAGCTGAGGACGTCGCCTGGGTGAACCTCTCCGAGGTCGCCTCCCGCCTCGCCTACCCCAATGAGAGGCACGTCGTCGCCACCGCCAGGGACATCCTGACCGGCCGGCAATGATGACGCTCCTGCGGTGCTGGCAGTCGCTGCTGGTGACGATCCTCCTCCTGGCAGCCGCTCCCCTGATCGCAGGACCCGCGCACGCGGAGGTTGCAGCGGAGGACGGCGTGCTCGACGCCGAGTTCCTCGCCCTCGACCCCGTGGTCCTCGTCGAGGGCTCCGAACTCACGCTCCGCGTCCGGGTGACGAACCGCACCGACGCCGTGGTCGAGGGCGGCACCATCCGGCTGCTCGCCCAGGAGTGGACGCCCAACACCCGGACGTCGCTCACCCGGTGGCTGGACGAGGACCGCTACGACGCGACCCTCCTCCTCCACAGCGACGAGTTGCCCGTCCTGGAGCCCGGGGCCGGCCACGAGGCCACGCTCACCGTGGACGCCGCCGCCTTCCGGTTCAACACGTGGGGCCCGCGTGGCATCGAGGTGTTCGCGAGCGCCCCCGCGAACGACGACGGCGTGCGGCCCCCCTCCGATCGCGAGCGCGCGTGGGTGATCTGGTGGAACGAGCCCGCCATCACCCCGGTGGGGATCGGCTTCCTCTCCCCCGTCGTCCCGACTGTGACCGAGCTCACCGACCCCGGGTCCTCGTCGATCCGGGTCCGTGCCCTGCTCGACCAGGCCACGATCCCGGGCGTCACCACGGTCGTTGACCCGGCTCTCCTCGAGGGCGCCCTTGTCACCGCTGCGGCGGACAGGGCGTGGACCCTCCCCTGGGGGAACGCGGATTCCGCCGCCCTCCTCGCCGCCGGCCGAGCCGACCTCCTCACGGACCTCCGGGAGCGCTCGGCCACCGCCCTCCCCGGGGCAGCCGGCACGATCGACTGGCCGGCCGAGCCCGACCTCGCGACGCTCTCCGGCACGACCGGCGACGTCGTCGTCGTCGATGACGTCGTCGCCCCTCCGACGGAAGCCCGCTCCTACACCAGGCACGCTGTTGGCACGCTCGCCGACCGGACCGCCGTCGTCCTCGACACGCCCCTGGGCGACGCACTCACCGCAACGGCGACGGTGGACGGAACCACGTTCGTTCTCACGGACGTCCAGCGGCGGCAGTACCTCGCGGCCGCGACTGCGGTGCTGGTGCGGGAACGCCCCGGCGAGGCCCGCGCGGTGTTCGCAGCCCTCCCCTCCCTCGGTGGCGCCGAGCACGCGGACCTCCTCCAGACCGTCGCGGAGTTCCCCTGGGTGACGCCGACCACCCTCGGCGACGCGCTCGCCACCGAGAAGCGCACGGCCCTCGACACCGCGCTCCTGGCGCCCGAACCCGAACTGACGTCGGCTGTCACGGCCGCCGAACTGCGTCGGGCGGACTCCGCCCGCGAGACTCTGACGTTGTTCGGCCAGGTGGTCACGGACCCGGCGACGACGGTGGAGCCGCTCCTCGCGGACCTCGCGATCGTCCCGTCCGTCGCCTGGCGTTCCGCCCCCGGTGCCCGCGCCCTCCTGCTCGACGGCGTCGCGGCAACGGCCGACGCCTACGCCTCCGGGTTGGCCATCCGGGGTGCCTCCAGCATCAACATGGTCAGCGAGTCGGCCAACTTCCCGGTCACGATCATCAGCAGCCTGCCGGAGGACGCGACCGTCCAGGTCCACCTCATGCCGTCGGAACGCGGACTGGAGCAGGCCGAGCCGGTGGCCGTCACCGTCCCGGCCGGCGGGGAGGTCACCGCCGAGGTCCCGGTGAGCGGGGTCGGGTGGGGTGACATAACCGTGGAGGTCCACCTGGCCGCACCGTCGGGTACGCAACTCGGCGACGCCGTCGAGATCCCCGTGCGCGTCCGGGCGAACTGGGAGAGCCTCGGGATGACGGCTCTCGTCCTGGTCGGCATGCTCGCGTTCGTGGTCGGCATCGTGCGAACAGTGCTGCGCAACCGGCGCACGGGCCGCGCCGAAGAGGTCGAAGCCGCAGCGCGACGCCTCGCCCAGGAGGACCGGATGCAGGAAGTGGGCCGGGAGGGACGGCGGTGAGTTCACAACCGCTGGCTTCGGCGATCTCGAAGATGTTCTCCGGCACGCTTGTGTCCCGCATCCTCGGGCAGGTCCGGCTGATCGTGCTGGTGGCCGCCATCGGGGCCACCGGGCAGGCAGACGCCTTCACCGTGGCGAACACCCTGCCCAACACGATCTACAACCTGCTTGCCGGCGGGGTCCTGAACGCCATCCTCGTGCCCCAGATCGTGCGGGCGCTGACCCGCAAGGACGGCGACGAGTACGTCAACCGTCTCCTCACGGTGGCGGGGACATTCCTCTTCGTGGCAACGGTGGTGCTCACCGCCGGCTCCGCCCTGCTCGTGACCCTCTACGCGTCCCAGATGTCACCCGAGTGGTTCGCGCTCGCCGTGGCGTTCGCGTTCTGGTGCATCCCACAGGTCTTCTTCTACGGGGTCTACACCCTCCTGGGGAACGTGCTCAACGCCCGCGGCATCTTCGGCCCCTACATGTGGGCGCCGGTGGTCAACAACATCGTCGCCATCGGCGGGCTGCTCGCCTACATCTGGGTGTTCGGGAGCGCCGCGTCCGGTTCCGGCACGGACCCCGCCGACTGGACCGGTCAACGAATCGCGATGGTCGGCGGCTTCGCGACCCTCGGGGTGGTCCTCCAGGCACTGGTGCTCATCGTCCCGCTGCGCCGGTCCGGCTTCCGGTACCGCCCCCGGTGGGGTCTGCGTGGCTCCGGCCTGGGAGGCGCCTCCCGGATGGCGATGTGGACGTTCGGGGCGCTCGCCGTCGGGCAGCTCGGGTACCTGATGCTCGTCAACGTCGCCTCCGCGGCGAGCGGCTCCCAGGGTGACGTCGAGGCGTTCGTACCCGCGAACACCGCCTACGCCGGTGCCTTCGCGATCTACATGCTGCCGCAGTCCCTCATCACGACCTCCCTGGTCACCGCGCTCTTCACCCGCATGTCCACCCATGCGGCGGCACGCGACGGCGCCGCGGTGCGCGCCGACATGTCGTTCGGGATGCGCGTGGTCGGCGTGTTCACGGTCTTCGCCGCCGCCGCGCTCAGCGTGCTCGCCATCCCCGTGGTCCAGGCCGTCATCCCGACGGCGACCCCGGTGCAGGCGGTCGGGTTCGCCGCCGTCCTCATGGCGCTCTCGCTCGGCATCCCCGCCCAGGGGATCTGGACGATGAACCAACGGGTCTCCTACGCCTACGAGGACGCCCGAACGCTGTTCTGGATCCAGGTGCCGATGGCCGCGATCATCGTGGCGGGTGGCCTCGTCTCGTTCCTCGCCCCGCCGCAGTGGTGGGTGCCGATCGTCTCCGGGGCGAGTGCCCTGTCCCTCTACCTCGGCGCGGTGGTGGGGTACCTCGCCCTGCGCAAGAAGCTCCCCAGCCTGGACGGGACCCGGGTCCTGCGCACGTACCTCCGGTTGACTCTCGCCGTGCTCCCGGCGGCCGTGGCGGGCTGGATCGCCCTGCACTACTGGGGGCCTGTCTCCGGCGCCGGCGCCGGCATGGGCTCCTTCGCCACTGCGGTCGTGAAGGTGCTGGCGATCGGGTCCCTCATGGCCGTGATCTACTTCGCCCTGCTGCGGCGCCTCGACGTGGACGAACTCGACGAGATCCTCCAGCCTGCGCTCCGGCTCGTGCGGCGGCGCCGTGCCGCCGCAGTGGCCACGCCTCCGGCTGTGCCTAATATGGGCAGTGGTGACGGTGAGGATGGAAAGGAACCCGAGGTGCGTGCTCTGGCGGGATCCCTCCTTGGAGGGAGGTTCCGGCTCGATTCCGAGCTGGGGACCACGGCGTCCGGCGCGACCCTCTGGTCCGGCCACGACCGTGTGCTCGACCGGGCGGTGACCGTCCTGGTCGACGATTCCGACTCCGCCGACAACGTGCTCGACGCCGCCCGCCGCGCCTCCCTCATCGACGACAACCGCTTCGCGCGCATCGTGGAGACGGGGCGCGACCGTTCAGGGGCCGTGTTCGTGGTCAGCGAGCGGCCCGAGGGCACCACGCTCACCGACCTCGCCGGGCACCTCAGCCCCGCATCTGTTCGTGCCGTCGTCGGCGAGACCGCCGCCGCTCTCGAGGCGGCCCGCCGCCGCGGCGTCCACCACGGCGCCCTCGAGCCCTCTCGCGTGGTCGTGACGAGGGACGGCAACGTGGTGATCACCGGGCTCGGATACCTCGCGGTCGCAGACGAGCTCGACGAGCAGCACCCCGACCCGGTCGAGGCCTCGCTCGCCCGTTCCCGGGCGGATGCCCGCGAGCTGTCCCGCCTGCAGGGCTTCCTCGCGAGCGGGAGCGTCCCCGACTCGGCGGACGAGCACGCCAATGCCGGAGAGGTCATGCGGGCCCTCGCCCCGTGGGAGGAGATCAGCCTCCCTACCGAACCTGCGCCTCCGCGCGCCAACCCACTGTGGCGCAGGATCCGGCAGGACCAGCCGGCAGCGCCGATGACAGCGGCACCGCCACCAGCGGCACCGCCACCGGCCGCACCGCCACCAGCGACCCCTGCCGTTCCTCCGCCCCCACCGCCGCCGGTGGACACGTCCACCTGGACTCCGCGGCGCGGCGCGCACGCAAACGATCCGGCGCCCGATTTCGACGACCTCCTGGACGTCGACGCCCTCGACGACGAGTTGACGGGTCGCGCCCACCCTGCCCACGCTGCCACCGTCCCGGCGCCGTGGAGGGTCCTGCTGCCCGGACAGTCGGTCGAGCCACCTGAGGGTCGCACGGAGCCTGCCGAGCCCACCGAGCCCACCGAGCCCACCGAACCCACCGAACCCACCGAACCCACCGAACCCACCGAACCCACCGAGCACACCGAGCCCACCGAGCCCGCGGACCTCGGGGAACCGCCGGAGGACGAGGCCGAGAAGAAGTCAGCCGCGGAGGGGGAGCAGCCAGCTGAGGAGCACCCGTCCGTCCGGCGTGCGCGCTTCACCGCCACGGGTGCCGCACTCGCCGGAGCGGCTGCCGGTGCGGCGGCGACGGCCCGGTCAGCGTCGGCAGCCGCGGCGGAGACGGCCCGGTCAGCATCCGCCGCCGTCGCAAGAAGGGCCGCCGAGCGTCGCGCCAGGGCAGAGCAGGCACGGGGGGAGGCTCGCGCCCGAGCCGAGGAGCAGGCATCCCTCGACGCCGAAGCCCCGGACGAGCGCCTCTCCACGGATGAGTCCCTGACCGTCGACGAGACCGTGTCGGACGAGCCCCTGACCGTCGATGACACGGTGACGGACGCTTCGGAGGACGTCGAGGAGACGGTGAGTCGCCGTGGCATGGGCCTGTCCGCGGCCGCCGCAGCAGCCGCCCGGACGGCGTCGGACCGCGTCCAGGTGAGCAGCACCCAGGTGCATCGCCAGGCGGTCAGGGCCCGTGAGGCGTCCATGCGAGCTGCCGGGGCGTCCGTGCGGAGGCTGGACACCTTCGTCACGAAGCATGACATCCACGTGCCCGGCGAGCTGGAGGGCGGGGACAACGCCTCCCTGCCCTTCTCTGAGCGACGTCTCGACCCCGGACCTTTCGTCATCCTCCTCATGGTGATCTCAGTGGTGGTCGCGACCCTGCTCGCGGTGACCAACCTGCTCTCGATCGGTGAGCCCGCTTCCGAGGCGTCACCCACCCCCATGGTCGAGGTCCCCACAGCGACGGCGGAACCGACCCCTGAACCGACTGCCGCGGCGCCGACCGAAGCGGCCCCGGATGCCCCCGCGGTCGTGCCGACGATCTCCTCGATCGGAGTGCTCGATCCGCAGGGTGACGGGGCCGAGAACCCGGACCTCACCCCCCGGGCGCTGGACGGCGACCTCGAGACGTTCTGGCGCTCGCGGTCCTACGTCAACCCGGAGTACGGGATGAAGGTGGGCATCGGCCTGGACCTCGTGCTGGCCGAGCGTGCGCCGGTCTCGGAAGTGGAACTCACCCTGAACGGCGAGGGCGGGCACGTCCAGGTCAAGGCCGATCCCGCCGATGCCGTGAACGGCCCCGTCATCGCCGAGGCGGACATGGGCCGCACCACCGTCATCGAACTGCCCGCGGGTACCGAGCTGACCAACGTCGTGCTGTGGTTCACAGAGCTGCCCGTGGCGGACTCCGACGGGAAGAACCGCGTGGAGCTGCTCGAGGTGGCGGTGCGCTAGGGGCAGAGGGCGGGGAATACCCCCGTGGGCATATTCGTTGGCAGGACAGCAGATCACGAAGGGACACCATGACCGACCACGACGTCATCATCATCGGATCCGGCCCCGCCGGTTACACCGCAGCCATCTACACCGCCCGCGCGGGCCTGAGGCCCGTCATGTTCGCCGGTGCCATCACCGCAGGTGGGGCACTCATGAACACCACCGAGGTGGAGAACTTCCCCGGCTTCCCCGAGGGCATCATGGGTCCGGAACTCATGCAGCAGATGCAGGCCCAGGCCGAGCGGTTCGGGGCTGAGGTCCGCTTCCAGGACATCACCGCAGTCGACCTCGACGGCGACGTGAAGTCCGTCACCACGGATGACGACGAGGTGCTCACCACCCGGTCCGTCATCCTCGCGCTCGGCTCCGAGTACAAGAAGCTCGGCATCGACTCCGAGGCCCAGTTCTCCGGGCGCGGTGTCAGCTACTGCGCCACCTGCGACGGCTTCTTCTTCCGCGGTCAGCACATCGCGGTCGTGGGCGGTGGAGACTCCGCCATGGAGGAGGCCACCTTCCTCTCCCGCTTCGGGTCCAAGGTGACGATCATCCACCGCCGCGACGAGCTGCGCGCCTCGAAGATCATGGCCAAGCGAGCCATGGACGATCCCAAGATCGAGTTCGCCTGGAATTCTGAGGTCGCTGAGATCCACGGCGAGCAGAAGGTGACCGGCCTCACTCTCCGGGACACCGTCACCGGCGAGACCCGCGAGTTGGACGCCACTGGCCTGTTCGTCGCCATCGGGCACCTGCCACGGACCGACATCCTCGGCGATCAGGTGGCGCTGAACGAGGAGGACTACGTCGTCGTCGACCACCCGACCACGAGGACGTCGGTACCGGGCGTGTTCGCCTGCGGCGACGTCGTCGACCACATCTACCGGCAGGCCATCACGGCCGCCGGCACGGGCTGCGCCGCCGCCCTCGACGCCGAGCGTCACCTCGCCGCCCTCGGAGACCCGGACGCGTTGCCCCTCGGCGCCGACAACGAGGTCACCCACGTGACCGACGCCACCGCCCCCCTCACCCCCGACGGCCCGCCCCCGGTGCCGGCCAACGCCTGAGAACCAGAAAGGGAGACCATGGCAAGCAAAGCCCCCGCTGTCACCGACGCCACGTTCAGGGCGGAGGTCCTCGAGTCCGACACACCGGTGCTGGTGGACTTCTGGGCCGAATGGTGCCCGCCGTGCCGCATGATGGGACCGATCATCGACGAGATCGCCGCCGAGATGGGGAATTCCCTCAAGGTGGTGAAGCTGGACACGGACTCCAACCCCAGGACGTCCCGGAACTACGGAATCGTCTCAATCCCGACCTTCAACATCTACAAGGGCGGTGAGCTCGTGGGGTCCGTTGTGGGGGGCCGCCCCAAACGGGACCTCGTCAAGGCCATCCACAAGGCCATCGGGCACCACCAGTAGGACTGGCGACAAGCGAGACGGGCTCGCGGTGGGAAACCCCACCGCGAGCCCGTCCTCGTACTGCCCCCTCCCCGGTTGCTCCACCACGAGGCGGGGGCACTTCCCCGGAGTACCGCCCTGCCACTCCCCTTGGAGCAGGAGCAGCACGTCGACGAGGAAGTTCATCACCAACGCTAGGCGGTGGCACCGGTTCGCACACGTCGCACTCTTTGGGGACACGGACTTCCGACGGCGTCGGTCACCACCCGGCGTTCCCTGCACGCGGACACCGGGAAGTGGCACACTCAGTAGCGCACGCCCGCGCACCGAATGTCGAAAGAGCACCGAGTGACCCAGCCACCCACGCCCGCAAGAGGAAACCGTCTCGACCCGTGGTTCGATTCCTACGCCGCGCGAGCCCACGGGATGAAGGCGTCCGAGATCCGCGCACTGTTCGCGGTTGCCTCCCGGCCGGAGGTCGTCTCGCTGGCAGGCGGCATGCCCAACATCAACTCGCTCCCGTTGGAGTACCTCGCCGAGCTCTCCGCCCGGATCATGCGTGAGAACGGCCCGAAGGCACTTCAGTACGGCTCCGGACAGGGCGAGATCTTCATGCGCGAACAGATCGTCGAGGTGATGCG
>JBNJCY010000041.1:0-12266 GCA_051744325.1 Actinomycetota bacterium | reverse complement strand
GGGCTCTCCCCACGTTCCCCCTGGGCTGAGCCGGCGTTCTCCTGGGCTCTGCCCACATTCCCCTGGGCTCTGCCCACGTTCCCCCTGGACCGTGCCGGCGTTCCCCTGGGCTCTGCCCACGTTCTCGTGTGCCTCCCACGCCACGGTTGTGAGCGGCCCGTAGCACATGTGCAACGTACTGCTCACAACCCAGGAAGCGGAGTCCTCATGCGGTTGAGTGTGGCGGCCCCAAGGCGGGATGAGAGGCGGGTACCGCCGCGGAGGCCCGGAATGGTGGGTCCCGCGGAGGAATCATCTGGAGTTACGACGGGAAGAAATCCACCGAATTGTCCGTGTATATCATTCCGTCGCCATTCCAAGCATCCGCGCAAGGATACCGACGGCTTCGCATACAACACCCGCTGGCAACACGCTGGGTGTATCGGATGCCGTCGGGAGGTGGCTTACAGAGCCCGGGAGGAGGCCCCGAACTACGAGATGACGGGTGCACGCGGGGACAGAGGTATTGCGGGATTGCGGGAGGGGGCGGTGCGGAAGACACCGACGGCCCCCACAAGCCAGGCCTGCGGGCGCCGCCGCAGACCAGGGCGCGGAACTACCGCTTCACGCGCGCGTTGCCCTTCCAGATCGCCCAGACCTGCTCCTCGTCGGCGGGTGCGCCATAGTCGAGCAGCGAGGTGGCGGCCAATGCACCGGTGGCCCAGCCGAACTGGGCGCATTGCTCCACGTCCCAGCCCTTGAGGATGCCGTAGAGCACGCCGCCCACGGAGCCGTCGCCGCCGCCGATGCGGTCGATGACGTCGATGTCCCGGAGCGGGCAGACCACGAACTCGCCCTCGTTCCAGAGGACCATGCCCCACTTGTGGTGGTTCGCGGATACGACCTCACGCAACGAGGTGCCGATGTACTTGGCCTCGGGGTAGGCCTCCTTGACCCGCCCGATCATGGCCTTGAAGTCCTCGACCTTCTCGTCGATGGACTTGCCACCGGCCTCCGGGCCCTCGATGCCGAGGCAGAGCTGGAAGTCCTCCTCGTTGCCGTAGAGGATGTCGCAGACCTCGGCGATCTCGTGGAACGCCGTGGCAAGCTCCTCCTCGCGGCCCTTCCAGAAGGAGGCGCGGTAGTTGAGGTCCATCGCGATGACGGTGCCGTGCTTCTTGGCGGTCCTGGCGAGCTCCACGCAGAACTTCGAGGTGGAGGGTGACAGCGCCGCGATCACGCCGGACATGTGCAGGATCTTCACGCCCTCCTCGCCGAAGATGCGGTCGAGGTCGAAGTCCTCGACCTTCAGCTCGCGCCCCACCTCGCCGGAGCGGTCGTTCCAGACGCGCGGGCCGCGGCCGCCGAAGCCGGAGTCGGCGATGTTGAACTGGTGGCGCAGCCCCCAGGCGTCGCCCTGCGGGAGGTCCGGGCCTTCATACTCCATGAAGCGGGCGCGCAGGTTGGACTTGATCATCGCGGAGATCGGGGAGCCCTCCACGAAGGCGGTGAGGACCTTGGTCGGCTCGCCGAGGTGGGAGACCACGCTGGCGACGTTGGTCTCGGCGGAGGTCACCTGCATCAGGAAGTGCTGGGCGGTGTGCACGGGCTGGCGGTCCTCGGGCGTGATGCGCACTCCCATCGAGGTGGGCACCACAACCGACCATGCGGCGTCTTCGCGAAGTTTCATGGCGTTTCCTTTCAGGCGTTCGACATCGAGCGGAGGGCCGGGCGACGGCGCCGGACCCCATCACCTTCGAGACTAGGGGGGCGCTCAGCTGCATGGGGAAAGTTGCCACGCGCTTGCACCCGCTGGCGCCGATCCCCCCGGGTGCGTCACGCTGGTCCTGACCGTCAGGAGCCATCATGCATCGAATCCACCCCAGCCCCGTCGGAGCGCTCACCCTCGTCATCGACGACGACGGCGCCCTCACCGCCCTCGTCCTCCCAGGCGCCCACCACGCCCCCGACCCCACGGCCTGGGGAGAGCGCGACGACACCGCCGGTCGCGCCGTCGTCGCGCAACTCGACGAGTGGTTCGCCGGGAAGCGCACCTCGTTCAGCGTCCCCACCGCCACGCAGGGGACGCCCTTCCAGCGACGGGTCTGGGCGACGCTGGAGTCGATCCCCTACGGCGCGACCGCCACCTACGGCGAGCTCGCGTCGGCGCTCGGCGTCCCGGGCGCTGCACGGGCCGTCGGGGCGGCCGCGGGCCGGAACCCGCTGCCAGTGATCGTCCCGTGCCACCGGCTCGTCGGCGTGGGTGGCTCGCTCACCGGTTACGCGGGCGGGCTCGCGGTGAAGGCGGCGTTGCTGGAGCTGGAGGCCCGCACGGTCGCCACGCGCTGACGGGCCCGGACGCAACCGCGAGGCTCAGCCCGCCACGACCTCCGACGGTGGTGCGACCACCTCGATGAGCTGCCACGTCGCGAACCGGACGCGGCTGAGGTGCATGTTCGCCACCACGCCGTCAGCGTCGACGAGCGTGCACGTCGCTCGCGTCCCGTCCGGCGCGCCGGCCAGCGGCGAGGTGCACTCGCCGATCCCGAGCTCACCCGGCGGCAGCACGTGCATGGTCGGGTCCGATGGCGTCGGCTGGGCTGGCGCGGGCGACGGCGACGGCGTCGCGGCCGCGGCGGCACGCGCCTCCTCGACGCGGCGCAGGAGTTCGGTCGCGGCGTCGGAGGTGGCGAGGGTCCGCAGGGACCCGGTGTCCCCCATCGATGCCGCCCGCAGTGCCTCCATGGCGGTGGGGCGCTCGTCCACGAACTCCGGCTCGGAGACGACGAGCTCGCCGTCCCGCAGGCGAAGGGTCACGGTGCCGTCGAGGCGCCCACGGCTGCCGGTCTCGTCCGGGGCGTAGGTCTCCGTGAAGCGCACGGTCACGACTCCCCGGGAGATCGAGATCCACTCGACCTTCTGCCGCCCCGGAGCAAGGTCGGAGAGCACGAGGTGCCCGAGGTACTCCGGGCCGGGTCCGTACAGGACAACCGACTCGGGCCAGCCCACCCCACCCTGGTCGCAGTAGACGGCCACAGCGGCGCCGGTGTCGGGCCCGCCTTCGAGGGGTCCGTATGCCACCCTCCCGGCGGGGATGCGGCCGGACGGATTCGCGAAGATCCAGACCACGCCGGACTCGAGGCCCGGCAGGAGGCCGTCCTCCAGTTCTCCCTCCGGGTGGCCGCACAACGACGGAACGGGCGCAGCCAACAGGTCCGCCTGCACCACCCGCTCCCCTGGCTCGGGTTCGTCCTCCGGGTCGGTGGGCGCCGCCGTCGGCTCGGGCTCCGGCGGGGAGGCGGCCTGCAGGTCCCCCCACGCATCCCCTAGGGAGGCGGGATCGCCAGATCCGTCGGGCCCGCGTGCGAGGTCCCCGATGCCGCCCACGATCGGTGCTGCCGCCACGAGGGCGACGCACACTGCCCAGAGGGCGGTGAGGCCCAGTCGGGAACCGCGTCCCGGACGCTCAGCGGGCACCGAGCTTGACCCCGTGCTCCCTCAGGAAGATGACAGGATCGACCGCCGTGCTGCCGTTGTTCGTGTTGGTCTCGAAGTGGAGGTGGCAGCCGGTCGAGTTCCCGGCACCGACCGGATCGGTGCGGGGGTTGCCGCCGACGGATCCGATCCGCTCCCCCGCCTTGACCGTGTCGCCCACGGACACGAGCACCGTGCCGGTGAGCAGGTGGCCATAGCGCGTCAACTGGCCGTCGCCGTGGTAGACGATGACCTGGTTCCCGGTCCGGCCCTGGATGCCGCCCCCGGACCACACGACGATGCCGTCCGACGCCGCTCGCACCGGGCTTCCGCACTTGGCGGCGACGTCCGTACCGGTGTGGACACCTGCGATGCCGAGCACCGGGTGGACGCGGTAGCCGAACGTGGAGGTGATGCGCCCGACGACGGGACTCACCCAGGTATCGGATCCGCCGCCGAGGACCCCGTACTGGGTGACGCACGGCTGCACGCTGACGGTGACCGCTCCTTGGGAGAGTGTCTGCACCATCTCGAGGGCGTCGTCCCAGTACTCGCCGTAGGCTGCCTCGTCTGCGCCGCGCTGCACAGCGTTCGCGGCCTCCGAGGGCTCCATACCATCCCAGCCTTCGACCGCGAGGAGCGCCTCGTAGAAGTTCGCGGCGGAGACCGCGGGGTCCACCCTTGCCTCGTGGGTGCCCCACGAGCCGCCGCTGCCCTGCTGGAAGAGGCCGGCATTGTCCGGACCGATTACAACCTCGCCCTCGTCGAACACCCGCAGGCCGCTCTCGCCCATCGCGGTCATCACGGCGATCGCAAGCGCACGTTCGGGAACATCCAGTTTGTAGCCGGCACTCAGCACGATGGCGGCATTGACCACCTGGTCGTCGTGGAATGCGCCGACCGAGGTGGGCACTCGCTCGGAATCGATTCGTACGGTCACGACCTCGAGGTTGGGGTCGGACTGGCACCGCGACTCCGCGGTGTTGATCTGGATCAACGCCCTCATCATCTCGCCACCACCAGTGGTGATGGAGGAGGTGCGGGCGGAGGTGCTGGTCTTGGAGGTCGTCGAGGACGTCACCTCGGAGGTCGGCGACAGCGTCACGTCGGTCTTCGACAGCGTGGTGTCAGGAGTCATCGACAGGGTCGACGTCGGCATCGGGGTGGTCGGCGTTGCCGTGGGGGTGGGCGAGCTCGTCGGCGAGCTCGTCGGTTCTGTCGTGGGCGACGTCGTCGGCTCTGTCGTGGGCGACGTCGTCGGCTCTGTCGTGGGCGACGTCGTCGGCTCTGTCGTGGGATCCGTCGTCGGTTCGGTGGTGGGCACCGGCTCGCTGGTGGGATCCGTCGTCGGCTCGGTGGTGGGCACCGGCTCACTGGTGGGATCCGTCGTCGGCTCGCTGGTGGGCACCGGCTCGCTGGTGGGCACCGCGGTCGGTTCCGAGGTCGCGGTCGGTTCCGAGGTCGCGGTCGGTTCCGTCGTCGGCTCGGACGTGGTCGCGGTGTCCGTGGGTGCGGGCGTGACGTCGGACGTGGTGGCAACCGAGAACGTGGCGGTGGCCGGGGCCTCCTCGACGACCGGGGCCTCCTCGACAGCGGTGGCGGTCTCGGTGGTGGCCTCGGTGACGTCCTCGGCGAACGCGGAAACGGGCGCGAGGAAGAGCGCCAGAGCGCAGATGAATATCGCACCGCCTCGGCGGCCCGTGGGCCACGTCTTCATGGTCGTCTCCACCTCCCCGGGCGACTTCCTCACGGCCTCTCCACCACAGCTGCGACGAGAACTCGCCCGGCTGCGTGGGTAGGTTCCTTGATGGTAGACCCTGTCTCAGGCACACACTAGGCCTTCGTGATCATTCGTGGAAACCTGGCAGCGATTTCGCGACGATCGCAAGTGCAGGTCAGAGCCGGAACAGTGGCAACTTGATGGAACTCGTTGCCGAACGGCCCTCACTGGAGTTGGCTGGAACCAAAGAAAGAGCAAAGGAGCGAGGAATTCCGATGGTCGACCTCACCGCACAACCGTTCAATCTCGATGACGAGGGTGTCCGCTGGGTCCGCGACACGATCGCGAGCATGACCGACGAGGAGAAGATCGGTCAGCTGTTCGTCAACATGGGCTCGAGCCGTGACGAGGACTACCTGACCGACATGGTGGCCCGCTACCACATCGGCGCAGTGCGCTACCAGCCGGGCCCGGCGGTGGAGATCTGGGAGCAGAACCGGATCCTGCAGGCGAACTCGAAGATCCCGATGCTGATCGCGGCGAACACGGAGGCCGGTGGCAACGGCGCCTGCACGGACGGCACCTACGTGGGCTGGGAGGTGAAGATCGCCGCCACCGGCGACCCCCGGTACGCCTACGAACTCGGCCGCATCTCCGGCGTGGAAGCGGCGGCCATCGGCTGCAACTGGTCCTTCGCCCCGATCGTGGATCTGTACCGGAACTGGCGGAATCCGATCATCTCGCAGCGCACCTGGAGCGCTGACGTCGAGCAGACCATCGAACTGTCGCTGGAGTACATGCGGGGCATCCAGGAGTCGGGGATCGCGCCTGCGGCGAAGCACTTCCCCGGTGACGGTATCGACGAGCGGGACCAGCACCTGTCCTCCGCACCCAATTGGCTGTCCACCGAGGAGTGGGACGCCACCTTCGGGCGGGTGTACTCGGCGCTCTTCGAGGCGGGACTTCCCTCGATCATGGCCGGACACATCGCGCTGCCGTCCTACCAGAAGCACTTCAACCCGGACATGGCGGAGGACGAGATCCTGCCCGCCACCCTCAGCAGGGAGATCCTCACCGATCTGCTCCGCGGCAAGTTGGGCTTCAACGGCCTCGTGGTCACCGATGCCTCCCACATGGTGGGCCTCACCGGCGCGATGAAGCGCTCGCAACTGCTCCCCACCGCCATCCAGGCGGGCTGTGACCTCTTCCTCTTCTTCAACGACCCGGACGAGGACTTCGCCTGGATGATGGAGGGCTACCGGTCGGGCATCCTCACGGAGGAACGGCTGCAGGAGGCCCTCGAGCGCATCCTCGGCACCAAGGCGGCGCTCGGCCTCCACCGGAAGAACAGGGACGAGATCCTGCCGCCCAAGGACGAGGCCATGGCCCGCATCGGGCTGCCGGAGAACAGGGCCATCGCCGCGGAGGTCGCAGACAGGGCGATCACGCTGGTGAAGGCCAAGCAGCCCGAGGCCCTTCCCATCAGCCCCGAGAATTTCTTGCGCGTCCTGTTGGTCCCGATCAAGGGCCCCAGCAATCCGATGGCACACGCGATGCACGGCGGCGCGCCCCACCCGGCCGTGATCCTCGGCCAGATGCTCGAGCGGCGAGGCTACGACGTCACCGTCCACGAGTCACTCGCGGACCGGCTCGCCAGGATGACCCCGGACGAGGGCGCCAAGCTCGTCATGGGCGCCTATGCCGGAAAGGCACCGATCTCCGCCATGACGGACAAGTACGACCTGGTCATCTCGGTGGCGAAGGTCGAGGGGCTGATGCAGCCGGTCGAGCGGGTCTACTGGCCCGCCTCCAAGGGCACCCCGGACATCCCGTGGTACGTGCACGAGTTGCCCGTCATCTTCATCTCGACGGCGTCCCCCAACCTGCTGCCCGACGTCCCCCAGGTGAAGACCTACATCAACACGTACGACGACAAGCCCGTGACGCTCGAAGCGCTCCTCGACAAGCTCGAGGGGAAGGGCGAGTTCACCGGCATTCCCTCAACCGACGTGTTCTGCGCCCTGCCCGACACGCGGGTCTGACCCCACCCCCACCGATCCCCCGAGAGACAAGGTACGCCCATGGCCGACATGCCCGCCGCCGCGCAGGTGCTCGCCGATTTCATGCCGACGAAGGACTACTTCGTCGGCATCGACTCCGACGGCTGCGCGATGGACGCGATGGACATCAAGCACTACGAGTGCTTCACGCCCAGCTACATCAAGTACTGGGACCTCCAGCCGATCTCAACGCTCGCCCGCGAGACCGCGATCTTCGTGAACCTGAAGTCGATCACCCGCGGCCTGAACCGCTGGCTGGCGCTGCGGCAGCTCCTCGACCTGCTCCGTGACCGGGTGGAGGTGGCGGAGCGTGGCGTCACCATCCCTGACTACCCGGAGCTCACAGAGTTCATCGAGTCGGAGTACCCGCTCTCGGACAAGGGCATCGCGGCCTTCGCCAAGGCACACCCCTCGGAGACGATCGAGCGCGCCATCGCGTGGGGCAACGGCGTGAACGCCGCGATCGCGGACATGGTCCACGGGTGCGGACCCTTCCCGGGGGCCCGGGAGGCCATGGAGGCGATGTACCCGTACGTCGACGAGATGACCGTCTCCGCCACCCCGCTGCACGCGCTGGAGAAGGAGTGGAACGAGCACGGGCTTGCCCAGTACATGCACATCATCGCCGGCCAGGAGATGGGGTCCAAGGCCCAGCACGTGGAGTACGCCGCCACGGGCAAGTACCCGGAGGACCACATCATGCTCATCGGCGACGCTCCCGGTGACCGGGACGCCGCACGCATCGCAGGCTGCCTCTACTACCCGATCATCCCGGGCGAGGAGAAGGAGTCCTGGAAGCGGTTCACGGATGAGGCCCTGGGCAGATTCCTGGACGGCACGTTCGCAGGGGACCACCAGCAGGCGCTCATTGCGGAGTTCGAGAGCCACCTGCCGGACGAGGTCCCATGGGGGACGATCTCGGGGAACAGGAAGGTGTCGATGCCCAGGGTCAAGAGCTAGCCCCGCACGGACCAGGCCGTGGAGGGCGGCAGCGGGTCCACCACCCACGCCTCCCGGCCCTCCAGCCCGCGGAACCACTCGGCGCCCTCGCGTCCCGTCACAACCCTCGCGGACGTCGATGGTGACGACGGTCCCCCACACCACCTCGAGGTGGCGGTGCGTGCGCCCGGCGGTGGGGCGGAAGGAGACGCTCAACAGGCCGGCCTGCTCGAGGATCGACTGGAGCGAGTACCGGAACCCCTCGGAGGTGCAGGTGGCGCCGCTGATGGTGTCGACGTCGGCGGACTGGACGGCAAGCGCCTCCTCCACGAGAGCCGGCGCGGCCCAATCATTGATGCGGACGGACCGCGAGTCCTGCGGGAGGGACACGAACGAGATGTCCGTCAGGACGCCGTCGGTCACGGTGGCGGCCACCTGGATGGAGCCCCACTTCGTGGGGTGGGCGGCGCCGGTATGGGTGGCCGTGGCCGGCATGGGATCCTCGCTCGGCGTGGGGTCGGACGTGGATTCACGTGTGGGATCAGCCGACGGCGTGGTCGCGGGCCCGGTGGCGCCGCCGTCGCCCACCGGTCACGCCGTCGGAACGCCGCCGATTGCCGGGCGAGCGGGCGTGCGGCAGGCGCCGCCGGAGCGGGCCTGCCGGGCGCCGCGGTGGGGACCGGGTGGACTGTCGTCATCGCCATGTCCTGAGTGAAGCGGCCGTGACTGGGAGGTCGCTGGGAATGCCAGTTTGCATCGCCTGTGAGCCGCGCGCACAGGGCCGTTCCTACAATGGCCCCATGGACCTCCCCGCCCTCGTCGCCGCACCCCTCCTGCTGGCCGTCGTGCTGGCCGTCAGCGGAGTCGGCAAGCTGCGTGACGACGACGCCGCCACCGCTGCCGAGTGGACCGACCTCGGGGTGCCGGCCGGGCTCAACACGCGCACCCTGCGCCGCGCGCACCCGTGGGCGGAACTGGCGTTGGCGCTCGCGCTCGTGGTGCTGCCCGGCTGGCTGGGGGTGGCCGCGGCGCTGGCCGCGGTCCTGCTCACTCTCGCCTACCTCATGATGATCGCCCGGGCGGCCGCGCGGCCGGAACCGGCGGAGTGCGCCTGCTTCGGGACCGGCGCGCGCACCGCGATCACCGGACGGACCGTGGCCCGCAACGCCGCGCTCGTCCTCCTCGCGGTGCTCGCCGTGGTGCACGCGGCCGGCGCGGACTCACCCCTCGCGGTGCTCCTCGCTGCGCCCGCCGCCACGTGGGGGTGGCTGGCGGCACTGGCGCTCGCCGTCGTCGTGGTGGGGCTGCTCGTCCCGGTGCCGCCGGCGGTGGCCGACGACGGCGACGAGGAGCTGGCACTCCCGGCGCGGCCGTCCGGGGCGGCGCCGTACGACGAGGAGGGCGAGTACCTGCGCACCCTCACCCCGTTCGCCACTCTGGAGGACCGCGACGGAGCGAAGCACAACATCGTGCACCTGTCCGCACGGCAGGCCCAGTTGCTGGTGTTCATGCGGGCTGGCTGCGGGCCGTGCACCACAACGGGCAATCATGTTGCCGAATGGCAGGAACGGATGCCCGAACTCGCGCTACGAGTGGTGGTCAGCCAGCCGATCGACTCGTTGGAGGGGGACTACGCACACTGGGCGCCGTTCGCGCTGAAGGACCCGGACGGACTCGCGGGCCGCATGCTGCGCGTGTCGGGAACACCCACGGCCGTGCTGCTCGGCACGGACGGGCTGCTGGCGGGCGGGCCGGTGTCCGGCTCCACGGCGATCGAGGAGTTCGTCGAGGACATCGCGGCCCAGCTCGAGGAGGCGCGGCAGGGTATGGCGGACGCATGATGTGGCGAGAACACGTGAAGCCGGCTCATGGAGCGCGGGCTCGCGCCGCTGAGGCGATGCGGGCGGTGCGGCGTGAGGCGTTCCTTCCCGCCGAGGAGCGGGACCGCGCCCACCTGGACCTGCCACTGCCGATCGGGTGGGGCGCCACGAACTCCCAGCCCACCACCGTGCTGGACATGCTCGAGCTGTTGGATGTGCAGCTCGGGGACCGGGTGCTCGACCTCGGCGCCGGGTCCGGGTGGACCACCGGGATCCTGGCGCACCTCGCTGGGGCCGAGGGATCGGTGCTCGGGCTCGAGATCGTGCCGGAACTGGCGGAGATCGCGGCGCAGCGGTTGAGGGAGGCGGGGGCGGGCGGCGTCGTCGAGAAGGCGGAGGCGGGCGTGCTCGGGGCGCCGGACCGCGGGCCGTTCGACCGCATCCTCGTCTCGGCCGATGCCGGGTTCGTCCCGATCACGCTCGCGGACCAGCTCGCCGAGGGCGGACGGATGGTGCTGCCCGCCGCGGGCGAGATACTCGTGGTGGACCGGGAGGCGGGCGGGTTCCGGGTGCGGCGGGCGCCGGGGCGGTACGGCTTCGTGCGCCTGGTCGTGGGGCGCGGGGAGGACGAGTTGCGGGGGTGACGTGGTCGGACCCGCATCCGGGTGAGGACCGTTCAGCGAGCCCCACCCGTTCGTGTCGGTGCCCTCACCTACTATCGGCGTCATGGCGATCTCGAACCCCGAACTCCCCGCGCTGCAGACCTGGTCGAACCTGCCTGGACACGAGCAGATCCGCGCCCTCGTCGGTGCCCCGAATGTCTCCCGGGGCACCGCGCTCGCCCGCGCGGGGCGGGTGCGTTGGATCACCACGGACGTGCGACGGCATCTGCTGTACGCCACCGTCGACGACGCCGGGCCCAACCAGGTCCTCGTCCACGCCGGGGACGCGCTGGGGATCCGCCGCAGCACGGGCCAGTGCACCTGCTCGCGGCCGGGCAGCTGCGAGCACATCGCCGCCGTCCTGATCGCAGCCCTCGACGACTTCGGACCGGGCGCGCCGGACACCCCACCCGCATGGGAACGCGCCCTTCTCGGCCTCTCCGATGAGGGCCGGCACGAGAGCGGTGCCGTGCCCATCGGCCTCCAGTTCGAACCTGTGCCCGGGAAGCCCGGCACGGCGCACCACCTCCGGATCCGGCTGCGGCCGGTCATCCCGGGTAAGAAGGGATGGGTGCGCACCGGGACCAGCTGGCGAGACATGTCGTTCACCTGGAGCCACCCCGACCAGACCAGGGCCCACCGGGAGGCGCTGCACCTGCTCCACCAGTCCCACCGGCCCACCACGTACTCCTACGGCGAGCCGGCAGTCCACCTCGACGAGTTCGGACCCGCCCTCTGGCCCCTGCTGCGCGACGCGGCGGATGCGGGCGTGCCGTTCGTGCACGCCCGTGCATCGGCCGGTGCGGTCGCGTTGGCGGACGAACCCGCCATCGCCGCCCTCGACCTGGCCCGTGACGAGCTGGGGACCGTCACCGTCACGACGGTCGTCGACGTGCCGGGGTCCACCGACGACGCCGCTCCCGCCTCGTTCGTCGGCCAGCCCGCCCACGGCGTCGTCCTGGATCTGGGCGCAGCACCCGGCCCTCTCGGCCTGCTGCTCGCCCCGCTCCACAAGCCCCTGGACCGGAAGGCCTCCGGAGTCCTCTCCGTCGGCGAGCTGCGGGTCCCGGCCGAGGACGTCGAGCGCTTCCTGGCGGAGTACTACCCCGCGCTGCGGCGCGTCGTGGAGGTGCGCAGCTCGGACGGCTCCGTCGAGCTGCCAGTGGTCGCGCCGCCGCGCCTGGGACTGCGGCTCACCTACGCGGACGCCCGGTCTCTCTCCCTGGAGTGGTCGTTCCTGTATGAGGCAGGGGGGAGGGTCCGGCGGGTGCCACTGGCCGGGGGCACCGACCCGTCCCGCGACAGGCTCGCCGAGCAGCGGCTGCTGCGCGACCTGCGGCTGCCGGATCCACTGCTCGCGGGCCCCGGCGTGACCGGCCCGGCCCCGATGGCGGAGCTGACCGGCGTCATCGTTGCCCTTTTCACCAGCGAGACCGTGCCCGAGCTGGAGGATCAGGGAGTCGTGGTCGAGGTCGTCGGCACGCCCGGCGAGTACCGGCACTCGGAATCCGTGCCTGTCATCCGCGTCTCCGCCACCGACTCCGCGGACGCGGACTGGTTCGACCTCGGCGTCACCGTGGAGATCGACGGCGAGGAGGTACCCTTCGCACGG
>JBNJCY010000040.1:0-12452 GCA_051744325.1 Actinomycetota bacterium | reverse complement strand
ATTTATTTTTACACCGAACACCGCGCCGGAGGCGCCCACAGTGCCCACGTTCCACATCGGTCCCGTGGGCGATGCGAAGAGCAGGACGGCCACGGAGCCGCCGAATGCCGAGAGCAGGTACAGCGACAGAAACCGCCACCGCCCCATCACCCGCTCGAGGATCGGTCCCACGAGGTAGAGAGCGTACATGTTGAACGCGAGGTGCATGAACCCGCCGTGGAGGAACGTGGTGGTGAGGAAGCGCCACGGCTCGATCCACCCGATCGACGGGGCGAAGATGAACTGGTTGGTGAACCCGGGGACCAACATCTGCGCGGCGAACGCCGCCACGCTGAGCCCGATCAACCCCTGGGTGAGCATGGGCCTACCGTCCGAGATACGGGCCCCGGCAACCGTCGTCGCCGTGCGGGTGCGTCGCGCGGACTCGTTCACGCAGTCGACGCACTGGATTCCCACCGGGGCGGGCCGCTGGCACGCCGGGCACATCGGCCGCCCACACCGCTGACATCGGACGTACGAGACGACGTCCGGATGGCGGGGGCAGACCGGCGGGCCTTCCGCGGACTGCTCACCCCAGGACATGGGGCTACTCTTCGACGGTCACCGAGTTGATGACCACGTCCTCCACCGGGCGGTCGTTCCGGCCAGTGGGGGCAGCAACGATCGCGTCGACGACGGCGCGGGAGGCGTCGTCGGCGACCTCGCCGAAGATCGTGTGGTTGCCCTGCAGCCACGTCGTGGGGGCAACCGTGATGAAGAACTGTGACCCGTTGGTACCCTTGCCGCCGCGCTTGCCGGCGTTCGCCATGGCGAGCTTGTACGGGGAGCGGAAGTCGAGCTCGGGGTGGATCTCATCGTCGAAGACGTAGCCGGGACCACCGGTGCCGGTGCCCAGCGGGTCGCCGCCCTGGATCATGAAGCCCGGGATGACGCGGTGGAAGATGACGCCGTCGTACAGGGGTTCCGTGGTGGGCTGGCGGGTGGCGGGGTCAATCCACTCGCGAGCGCCCGTGGCGAGTTCGACGAAGTTGGCCACGGTCCTGGGTGCGTGGTTCGGGAACAGTTCGACGTTGATGTCGCCGGCGGTGGTGTGCAGTGTTGCCTTCATGGGGACGATTCTGTCATGCACCACCCGTCCGGTCGCCACCAGCCCGGGTATTCGCTCTCAGCGCATTCGCGATACTGCGTCACGGCTCCTTGGGCGAAGCCGGTCAACAAGGGGCAAAATAGATGTCAGCAGTCACATGTCCATCCATGTGATCCATTCAAGGACAAGGAGACGAGATGGCCAAGCGAAAGGACATCGACCTGGAGAAGGTCCGCCAGCAGGCGACTGAGCTTTCCCACGTCATCACCGAACAGGCGCACTCCCTGGGCGACAGGGCGGCGTTCGTCGCTCAAGAGGCCGGCGACTGGGCTGGTCCCAGAGTCGACTCCGCCAAGCATTGGGCGGAGCCGAGGCTCCACGAGGCCGCCGGGTGGGCCGAGCCGCGCCTCGGCACCGCCAAGGAGACGGCAGCTGAGAAGCTCGAGCAGGCGTGGCGCGACTCCGTGAAGATCGCGGCACCCAAGGTCGAAGAGGCCACGGAGAAGGCCAGGCCCGTCGTCGACACCGCTTACGAGAAGGTTGTGGACGATTACCTGCCGCGCATCCAGAAGGCGATGCACGACGCCGCCGCCGCAGCCGGCGCCGAGGGAACTCTCGTGGAGAAGGCCAGCGGGGCCGGTACTGCCGCGGAGAAGGCCTTCACCGCGCAGCCCAAGTCCCACAAGGGTGCGAAGACCCTGGGCTGGATCCTCGTCGGCTCGGTGGCCGCTGGAGCGGGCTACCTGCTGTGGCGTCGCACCCAGCCCGTGGAGGACCCGTGGGCCGAGGAGTACTGGCAGGACGTCGAGGGTGGCTCCCAGCCCGCGGCCGCGTCCCTCGCGGACAAGGCGTCCGGCGCCGCGCACAAGGCGACCGGCACGGCCAAGGAGGCTGCTGAGAAGGCCTCAGAGGCCGCGAAGGAGGCCGCCGAGAAGGTGAAGCACGCCGTCGAGGACGCGACGCACAAGGTCGAGGAGGCCGCCCACAAGAAGGAGAGCGCAGCCTCCGGTGCAGCCGCGGCCGCGGCTGCGAAGATGGACGAGGTGGCCGAGGAGGCCGCGGACCTCGCGAAGGAAGCCGTGGAGGACGCGTCCGAAGCAGTCGAGGAAGCCGCGGACAAGGCCGAAGAAGCGGCGGAAAGGCCGAGGAGGCCACCCAGGAAGCCGCCGACGAGGTCAAGGACCGCGTCGACTGACGAACGACCCGTAGGGCCCCGCTCCGGTCTCACCGGGCGGGGCCCTCGGTCTGCCCCGTGAACTGCCGCGGGTTCCCGCGAGGCCTCCTAGTAGCCGCGCAGCCGCTCGATGTCGCGGCGCTCGCGCTTGGTGGGCCGTCCGGCGCCGCGATCCCGGCGCGGGACGGCGAACACGCCGCGTGGCAGCGGGGCGGGGCTGCGGTCCACGACGGCGGCAGCGGCAGGGGACGCCCCCACCCGCTTCACGAGCAACTGGCGCACCTCCACGATGCGTTCGCGCTCACCACCCCGGACCACGACCTCATCCCCGACGGAAACGGTGCTGGCCGGCTTGGCCCGCTCGCCGTTGATGCGGACGTGCCCGGCCTTGCACGCCGCGGTGGCCAGCGACCGCGACTTGAAGAGCCGCACCGCCCAGAGCCAGGCGTCCACGCGGACGGCGGTGGGTGCGGAGTCCATGGGGACCACCCTAGGACACCATGCGGCTCACGACGGGAAGGGGCCGACACTCATCGATGAGCGGCGGCCCCTTCCCCGGATGGTGGTTACCTGTGCTTCTCCAGCGTCTTGTCAACGATGTGGACCCGCGCCTGGACGGACTCGGCCGAGAAGTCACCGTCCTTGGCGGCGGCGAACCCGATGAGGAAGGCGGTCATCGGGGCGTCATCCTGGTCACCGGGGCTGTCGGCCACATGGTGGACGAGATCGATGATCGAGGGGGTGACGGCAGCGAGGACCTTTCGCTTCATGTGCAGGGCGTCGCAGACCTCTTCCAGCCAGGTCTCCGGCGCCGGCATCTCGTCCGGCTCAAGTACCACATCGGTCATGGTTTTCCTCCGCATCGAGGGTTGGTCCAAAATCGGATGACATCAACCCTATGCCGGATGGCTGACAAGGTGAAGGTCTTTGGTCCGGCGCGGGCCGCGCCCAATCGCGAGCTCGCCATGCGAGCCGAGCGACGCGCCCCTAGCCTGTAGGAATGGCCGCCTTCGCCTCGCGAGCCACGCGCCTGTTGCGCGCCGCGGCCTTCGCGGCGACGCTGACGGTACCCGTGGTGGTCCTCGCCGTCATGATCCGGGGCGAGGTCGCGGCCGTCGTCGATTCCGACGTCGCGGCCGTCACCGCCGCAACCAAGGCCGCCCGCGATCGGCCGGTGCTGCACCGTGCGCTGCTCGTGTGGGAGGAGGCGAGCCAGGCCCGGTGGGTGAATCTCGGTGTGGGCCTCGTCGCGCTCTGGGCGTGGCGGCGCCGCGGCCTGCGGAAGCGGGCGGCGTGGGCCGTCGCGACGCTCCTCGTCGCCTGGGGGCTCGCGAACGTCACGAAGTACGTGGTGCAGCGCACTCGCCCCGCGATCGACGACGCCCTCGGCCACTCCCCCGGCTACAGCTTCCCCTCGGGCCACTCCATGAACGCGATTGCCGCCGGACTCGTCCTGGCCATCCTCCTCTGGCCCCTCCTGTCCTCCCGGGGACGACCGGTCCTGACGACGGCGATCGTGGCCCTCGTCCTGGCCACCGGCCTCGACCGAGTGTTCATGGGCGCCCACTACCCCTCCGACGTCGTCGCGGGTTTCACGCTCGGGGCAGCGGTCGTGGGGGCCTCCTGCGGCCGGCACGCACCACCCATGGCCCGGGGTGTTCGCGCAGGTCCTGAAGGAACCTCCGCGCCCAGCCCTTGTACACGTGGTAGCCGCCGACGCCGATCACCGCCAGCCCGACTGCCGCGACGGCGATCCTCCCGTACGGGTAGTTCATCAGCGTCCCGGTCATGCTGCCCATGTCCCCCGAGTCGGAGGAGGTCCCGGCCACCACCGTCATGGCGGTCCACGCGAGGAACGCATACAGGATTCCCTTGCCGACGTGCTTCGCCCTGTCGAACCACTCCCCCACCACGAAGGTCTCGGTGAACTGCCACAACGCAAGCACTGCGAAGGATGCCGCCACTGCCCACAGCAGTGCCATACCCATTGAGGTCCCCGCCAGTTGGGCGAGGGCCCCGGACTGGTCCGCCTCGCCGGCGAATTCGCCCCACGTCATCCGGAGTGCCAGCCAGCCGATCATGAGGTGCACCAGGCCACTGGCGGCGAACCCGAGACGGGCGCCGTTCTCCACGAGGGGATTGTCGCCGGCGGAAGCCGCCGAATCCTTGACGGAGGAGGACATGGGTTCACTGTGGCAGCGCGGCCAAGGCCCCGCAACGCGAGAGTGGAGCGACGGGGAATCGAACCCCGATCAGAGCCTTGCAAAGGCCCCGTTCTACCGTTGAACTACCGCCCCTTCGATCGGCCGTGGCCGATCCGGGTTCCCTCCGGCCTTGTGGGCCGGCATGGTACCCGTGACCCTGAACTCCCGGTGGTGAAGGTGCTCAGGAATGGGTTGGAACTCTGCCGTCAGGAGTCTCGCCGAAACTGTCAGTCACCTCGGCCCAGATGCTGCGCTCCTCGCGCTCCTCCTGAACCTTGGTCCAGACGAACCATCCGACAATCGAGCCGGCGGCGGTCCACAACAGCCTCTTCACGGCGGTCCCTTTCGTACAACTTCCGGTGGGCCTAACAGGACTTGAACCTGTGACCTCTTCCTTATCAGGGAAGCGCTCTAACCGTCTGAGCTATAGGCCCGATGCATCCCACTCGCGCAGCACGCCGATTGAGATTATCCCAGATGCCCCTCAATCCCCAAACCGGGTCAGTCGTCCGTGAGCGTGACGTGCAACCCACCGACGAGCGCGGCCACGATGTTGTAGACGAACGCCATGAGGGTGGACAGCACCGTCAGCAGCACCACGTCCACCACCGCGATGATCGTCGCCATGGAGACCACGCGATCGAAGCGCACGTATTCCATGAGGTTCAGGAGTTGCGGGCTGCCGATCTGCTCCAGCAGGTCGGTCAACTGGGCGAAGACCTGCATGGTGTCCAGGACGGTCCACAACGCGCCGGCCGCCACCACGAGCATGATCCCGATCGCAACCGAGAGCAGGAAGGACAGCTTCATCACGGACCAGGGATCCAGGCGTGCGACGGAGAGACGTACACGGCGTGGCCCTGTCCAGGCGACCTGCCTCCGCGTCCCCTCGTCCGCGTCATCCGCCTGACCGGCTCGTGGCGATGTCCTGTCCGCCGGATCGGGCGAGGCGGCCGTCGTCGAGAACCCACCGAGGACGGTGGACCGGTTGATTCGGGTCTCCTCGGGACGGGAGTCGTCGGCCACCCGGGTCTCCGTGGCGAACCGCTCGTCGGACCTCGGCTGCGAAGGCGGGGGCGGGGGCGTGGAGTCCTTGCTCATTCGCTCTTCCTCATCTCCGGGGTGCCATTCCCCTCTGACGCTACGCCATCCACGCTCTCCGCGACCGCCACATCCTCCGTGTTGCGGGCGACGGCGATGATGCGGTCGCCCTCGTCCGGCTTGGCGAAGGTGACGCCCTGGGTGTTGCGCCCGGTCCGGCTGACCTCGTCGATGCACGAACGCACGATCCGGCCCTTGCCCATGATCGCGAGCACCTCGCGGCCCTCCTCGACGACGAGCGCGCCCACCAGGTCCCCTCGCGCCTCCACGAGGTTCGCCACCTTGATGCCGAGTCCGCCGCGACCCTGGACCCGGTACTCGCTGAGCGCGGTGCGCTTCGCGAAGCCCCCCTCGGTGACCACGAAGAGGTCCGAGTCCGCGACGACCTTCTGCATGGTGAGCAGGCTGTCCCCGGGCCGGAACTTCATCCCGACCACCCCGGAGGTGGCGCGGCCCATCGGACGCAACTGATCGTCGTCGGCGCTGAAGCGGATGGACATCCCGTGCCGAGAGACCAGCATGAGCTCGTCGGCGGCGTTCACGATGGCTCCCGCGACGAGTTCGTCCGGCTCGCCATCCACCTCGCGCAGGTTGATCGCGATCACGCCGCCGGCGCGGTTGGAGTCGTACTCCGTCAGGCGGGTCTTCTTCACCAGGCCGGACCGGGTGGCGAGGACCAGGTAGTCGGCCTCCTCGTAGTTCCTGATCACCCCGACCCCTGCGATCCGCTCGTCCGGCTGGAACGCCAACAGATTGGCGACGTGCTGGCCCTTTGAGTCGCGGCCGCCCTCAGGCAGCTCGTAGGCCTTCGCCCGGTACACGCGGCCGAGGCTCGTGAAGAAGAGCAGCCAGTGGTGGGTGGACGTCACGAAGAAGTGCTCGACGACGTCGTCCTCCCGCAGCGAGGCCCCTCGGATCCCCTTCCCGCCCCGGTGCTGGGAGCGGTAGTTGTCCGCGCGGGTGCGCTTCGCGTAGCCCCCGCGGGTGATGGTGATCACGACCTCCTCCTCGGGGATGAGGTCCTCAACCGACATGTCACCGTCGTACGGCAGGATCGTGGTCCGGCGTTCATCGCCGTAGCGGCCGACGATCTCGGCAAGTTCCGTCCCGACGATCTCCCGCTGCCGGACGGGCCGGGCGAGGATGTCGTTGTAGTCCGCGATCTTCGCCGCGAACGTCGAGTGCTCGTCCAGGATCTTCTGACGCTCCAGGGCGGCCAGCCGGCGGAGCTGGAGGGACAGGATCGCCTCGGCCTGCACCTCGTCCACGCCGAGGAGTCCCATGAGCCCGGCGCGGGCCTCCTCGGTGGTCTGCGAGGCGCGGATGAGCGCGATGACCTCGTCCAGCACGTCGAGCGCCTTGAGGTAGCCCTCGAGGAGGTGCATACGGTCCTGCGCCACGCGCAGCAGGTGACGAGTGCGGCGGACGATGATCTCGAGCTGGTGGGTGACCCAGTGGCGCACGAACCCGTCGAGGGACAGGGTGCGGGGCACACCGTCGACGAGCGCGAGCATGTTGGCCGGGAAGTTGTCCTGCAACTGGGTGTGCTTGTAGAGGTTGTTCAGCACCACCTTGGCGATGGCGTCCCGCTTCAGCACGACGACGATGCGCGTGCCCGTGCGCCCGGAGGTCTCGTCCCGCAGGTCGGCGATGCCTGTCAGGCGCCCGTCCCGCACCATGGTCGCGATCTTGTCGACGAGGTTGTCGGGGTTCACCTGATAGGGCAACTCGGTGACGACGAGGCACTGCCGGCCCTGGATCTCCTCGACGGAGACGATGGCGCGCTGGGTGATCGACCCGCGGCCGGTGCGGTAGGCGTCCTCGATCCCCCGGATTCCGAGGATGGTGGCCCCGGTCGGGAAGTCCGGCCCCTTGACGCGGAGCATCAGCTCTCCGAGGAGTTCCTCCTTGGAGGCGTCCGGGTGGTCGAGGAACCACCGCACGCCCTCGGCGACCTCCCGCAGGTTGTGTGGCGGGATCCGCGTGGCCATCCCGACGGCGATACCCTCCGAGCCGTTGACCAGCAGGTTCGGGAATCGGGAGGGAAGGACGACGGGTTCCTGGTCCCGGCCGTCGTAGTTGTCCTGGAAGTCGACGGTCTCGCTGTCGATGTCCCGGACCATCTCCATGGCGAGCGGGGCCATCTTGCACTCGGTGTACCGGGGCGCCGCCGCGGACTGGTTGCCGGGCGAGCCGAAATTCCCCTGGCCAAGCACGAGGGGATGGCGCATCGACCACGGCTGGACCAGCCGCACGATCGCGTCGTAGATGGCGGTGTCACCGTGCGGGTGATAGGTGCCCATGACATCGCCGACCACGCGAGCGCACTTGGAGAAGCCCGCGCTCGGGCGGTACCCGCCGTCGTACATCGCGTAGAGGATGCGGCGGTGGACCGGCTTCATGCCGTCCCGGACGTCCGGGAGAGCGCGGCCCACGATCACGCTCATGGCGTAGTCGAGGTAGGACCGCTGCATCTCGGACTGCAGGTCGACCTGCTCGATCCGGTCACGGCCCATGGTGGAGACGTCGATCTCCGTGGTGTCGTCGTTCTCGTCGCTCACGTGTCAGTCCTAGATGTCGAGGAAGCGGACGTCTTTGGCGTTGCGCTGGATGAAGCTGCGGCGGGCGTCGACGTCTTCCCCCATGAGGATGGAGAAGATCTCGTCCGCGGCCGCGGCCTCGCCGATGGTGATCTGCCGGAGCGTGCGAGTCTCCGGGTTCATCGTGGTCTCCCACAGTTCGGAGTCGTTCATCTCGCCGAGTCCCTTGTAACGCTGAATGGCGCCCTCCTTGGGAAGGCGCTTGTTGTTCTGCGCCCCGAGTGCGAGCAGCGCGTCCCGCTCCTTCTCGGAGTACACGTACTGGTGCGGCGCGTTGGTCCACTTCAGGCGGTACAGCGGCGGCTGCGCGAGGTACACGTGTCCCTCGGAGATCAGTTCCTTCATGTACCGGAACAGGAGGGTGAGCAGCAGGGTGGCGATGTGCTGGCCGTCCACGTCCGCGTCGGACATCAGCACGATCTTGTAGTAGCGCAGCTTGGAGATGTCGAACTCCTCCCCGACCCCGGTGCCGAGCGCCGTGATGAGGGACTGGATGGCTTCGCTGGCCATCGCCCGGTCCGGACGGGCCTTCTCGACGTTCAGGATCTTGCCGCGCAACGGGAGGACGGCCTGGGTCCTCGGGTCCCGTCCCTGCACGGCGGAGCCACCCGCCGAGTCGCCCTCGACGATGAAGATCTCGGAGACCGTGGCATCCCGGGAGGTGCAGTCCTTCAGCTTCCCCGGCATCGAGGCGGACTCCAGCGCCCCCTTGCGCCGGGTCGCCTCCCGCGCCTTTCGCGCCGCGAGCCGGGCCGCGGACGCCTGCTGAGCCTTGCGGATGATCTCCCTGGCCTCGCCCGGGTGGGCGTCCAGCCAGTCCCCCAGGTGGGAGTAGAGCTGCTGCTGCACGAACGTTCGCGCCTCGGTGTTGCCCAGCTTCGTCTTCGTCTGGCCCTCGAACTGGGGCTCACCGAGCTTCACCGACACGACGGCGGTCAGGCCCTCGCGCACGTCGTCGCCCGTCAGGTTGTCGTCCTTCTCCTTCAGCAGGCCCTTCTCGCGGGCGTACTTGTTGACCAGAGAGGTCAGTGCGGAGCGGAAGCCCTCCTCGTGCGTGCCGCCCTCCGAGGTGTTGATCGTGTTCGCGTAGGTGTACACGGACTCGGAGTAGCCATTCGTCCACTGCATGGCGATCTCGAGCGAGATGCGGCGCTGCGTGTCCTCTGCCTCGAGGTAGATGACCTCGGGGTTGACGACGTCCGCGCGCTTCATGGAGTTCAGGTACGTGACGAAGTCGACCAGGCCGCCCTCGTACATGTAGCTGACCTCGCGGTGACCCGGCCTCGGATCGTCCGACGGGCCGGCCTCGTCGCCGGTGATCTCGTCGCCCTCGTCGGTGGCGAACGGGCGCTCGTCCGTCAGGGTGATGCGCAGACCCTTGTTGAGGAAGGCCATCTGCTGGAAGCGGACCCGGAGGGTCTCGAAGTTGAAGTCGGTGGTCTCGAAGATGGTCGGGTCCGCGTAGAAGGTCTGCGTGGTGCCGGTCTCATCCGTCTCCTCCCCCATGACCAGCGTGGTGAGGGGGCGGCCGCCGTCGCTGAACGTCTGCCGCCAGACGTGGCCCTGCCGTCGGACCTCGGTCTCCACGCGCACGGAAAGCGCGTTCACGACGGAGATGCCGACTCCATGGAGTCCACCGGACACCGCGTACCCGCCCCCGCCGAACTTGCCGCCGGCGTGCAGGATCGTCATGACCACCTCGACGGTCGGGCGGCCCTCAGTCGGGTGGATGTCCACCGGGATGCCGCGCCCGTTGTCACTGACCCGCACCCCGCCGTCGGCCTGCAATGTCACCTCGATGTGGGTGCAGTAGCCGGCGAGGGCCTCGTCCACGGAGTTGTCGACCACCTCGTGCACCAGGTGGTGCAGGCCCCGCTCACCCGTCGAGCCGATATACATGCTGGGGCGCTTGCGCACGGCCTCGAGGCCCTCGAGGACCGTGATGTTCTCCGCGCCGTAGGCCTGCCCGTTCGCGTCAGCCACGCAGGATCTCCTCTTGTCGAATGGTGCCTTTGAGCGTCACCCGATGAGCCGTCACGTCCGCGGCGGCACTGAGCTCGCGGGAAGGGGCCCTCGTTCCTCCATTCTAACCCGGATCCTTCGCCACCAGCGCCCGTCCACAGGCTCTGGGACCCACCCACCAGACCCGCCCCAGCGGCCCGCAGTGGGCCTCCTGCGGGCTCCTAGCCGTAGGTGTCCCTCGGGCCGCGTCCCCGAACGGATCTCAGGCCGTGCTTCCAGCTCGGGCCGGATGGACCGAGGACGGTGATCTCGCGAACGATGTCCGCCCCCACCACAGCTGCGATGCGCTGGCGGAGGTGTCCTTGGAGCAGCTTGACCTGGGTGGCCCACGCCGTCGACGTCGCCCGCACCACGAGATGGCCGTCCTCGAAGCGCTCGACCGTGGTGTGTTCCGCGACGTCATCGCCCACGATCTCCCTCCAGCGCCCGACGACGCCGGCCACCTCCAGCGGTTCCTCCCAGCCACGGAGATGGATGATCGCGTCGGCGACGGCGCCGACAGCCTGGGGGTCGCGCGCGGACGGCCGCGACCCGCTGCCCGCGTTGCCGAGTCCCGGGCCGGCCGCCACCCCCCCGGGTTCCGGTGCGCTCGTCCGCCTCCGCTTGCGGTAACCCGGGGACCTCGCGAGCTGGCGGGCGCGCTCGACGGCCTGGTGGGCGGCGGCGTCGTCAGTCATGACATCTCCTCCAGCATCCCACCGGAGACGCGGAGACGTTGGCCGGTGAGCTCCTCCGGGATATCCTCCGCAACGGCTGCGGTGACGAACACCTGCTGCGCCCGGTGCACCATGTCAGCCAGGCGACCCCGACGGCGGGTGTCGAGTTCCGCGAACACGTCGTCGAGGATGAGGATGGGCGTCTCCCCCTCTGGTTCCTCGGCGGCCAGCAGGTCGAAGGCCCCCATCCGCAGGGCGAGGGCGAGGGACCATGATTCCCCGTGCGAGGCGTACCCCTTGGCCGGTAGGTCCCCGATCGACAGCACGAGATCGTCCCGATGTGGGCCGACGAGGCACACGCCGCGATCCATCTCCTGGCGCCGGAGATCCTGCATGGCCGCGATCATACGGCTCGTCAGGCCAAGGATGTCACGGTCCGGGTCGACGCCGTCCGTCTCACGTGACCCGCCGTCGTCGCCCTCCGGCCCACCCGCAGCCTCGGCGCGGGCCAGGGACGACCGGATCCCCATGGTCGCCTCCCCCGCGCCGTCCGACACGATGCGGTAGGAGGCCGCGACGTGGGGTGTCAGCTCGGCCACCAGCTCGGCACGGGCGGCAATGAGCTGGGCACCGGCTTCCGCGAGGTGGCCGTCCCAGACATCGAGGGTGGACAGCAGGGTGTCGGACCCCCGCCGGCCACCGCCGGTGGACTTCAGGAGGGCGGAGCGCTGGCGAACGATCCTGTCGTACTCCGATCGCACCGCCGCGAGACGAGGAGTGCGGGTGACCACGAGGTCGTCGAGGTAGCGCCGGCGGTCGGAGGGATCACCCTTGACCAGGGCGAGGTCCTCGGGGGCGAACACCACCGTTCGCACCACTCCGAGGACATCGCGGGTCCGGGCGGGAGCACGGTTCACACGGGCCCGGTTGGCCCTTCCAGCGATGATCTCGAGCTCCACGAGGGTGCTGCGACCGCCGGCGACCACCCTGGCTCGCACCACGGCACCGGAGGCACCGGAACGGACGAGGGCGGCGTCGGCGGAGACGCGGTGCGAGGAGAACGTCGAGAGATAGGCGATGGCCTCGACGAGATTGGTCTTCCCCTGCCCGTTCGCCCCCACGAGTGTGACCACCCCGTCGTGGAGGGCGACCACCGCCTCGTGGTAGTTGCGGAAATCGCTGAGCGCCAGGTCCGAGACGTACAAGTACGGTCAGGTGGGCTTGACGGCGTGGCCGCCGAACTGCTGACGCAGCGCGGCGATGGCCTTCATCGCGGGGGACTCCTCCTGGCGCGATTCGAACCGTGCGAACAACGATGCGGCGATCGTGTGCATCGGCACCGCGTTGCGAATGGCCTCCTCGACCGTCCAGCGTCCCTCGCCGGAGTCCGCCGCGTATCCCTCGATCTCCGCCAGTTCCGGATCATCCGCCAGGGCGCGGACCATCAGCTCGAGCAACCAGGACCGGACAACGGTTCCCCGTTGCCACGCCGTGAAGACCGCCGGGACATCCGGAACCAGTTCATCCTGGGTGGTCAGCAGTTCGTAGCCCTCGGCGTACGCCTGCATGATGGCGTACTCGATGCCGTTGTGGACCATCTTCGAGTAG
>JBNJCY010000039.1:0-12518 GCA_051744325.1 Actinomycetota bacterium | reverse complement strand
CTGCCGACCTCGACGAGGAGGTCGGCAGGCGCCGGGGCGGGGGCCTCGCCGTGGGGTATCCCCAGCTTCCCCGCCAGCTCGAGCACGAGGCGCTGCGCGACCCTGCGCCCGATGCCCGGGACGCGTTGCAGCACGGCCAGGTCCTCCCCCGCGATCGCGCGGCGCAGGCCGTCGGGGGACAGGACTGCGAGGACGGCGAGGGCGAGGCGGGGGCCGACCCCGGTGACGGTCTGCAGGGTGAGGAACGTGGCACGCTCGTCGTCGTCGCGGAACCCGAACAGCGTGAGCGAGTCCTCGCGGACGACGAGCGTGGTCGCCAGTTGCGCGCGCTCGCCGATTCGGAGCCCGGCGAGGGTGGTGGGGGTGGCGATGCAGGACAGGCCCACGCCGCCGACGTCGACCACAGCGTGGTCGAGACCGACGGCCGCGACGGTACCGGTCAGCGATGCGATCACAGGAGTCTCCGATGGAACAGGTGTACGAACGACTCTAGCGCAGGTAGTCCCCGCGGGAGGAGTTGGCGGGACGGCGTGCCGCGCGCTCCGCCTCCGCCCAGGCGCGTTGCGCCGCCGTCTGCTCGGGGGATCCCATCGCTGTGGGCGACCCGAGTCGCCACGAGTGGCAGATCGCCAGCGCGAGGGCGTCAGCGGCATCCGCGGGCTTCGGGGCCTCGGCCAGGCCGAGCACGCGGGCGACCATGTGTTGCACCTGGCCCTTGGGGGCGTTGCCGTACCCGGTGACCGCCGCCTTGACCTCCGACGGTGTGTGGAGCGTGACGGGGATGCCGCGCGCCGCGGCCGCCACCATCGCGAGGCCCGCCACCTGGGCGACCCCCATGACCGTGGGTACGTTGTGCTGGGCGAACGCGCGCTCGATGGCGACGGCGTCGGGCCGGTGCTCATCCATCCACGACTCGAGCCCGCGCGAGATCGCGAGCAGCCGGCTCTCGGTGGCGTCGGTGGCGGAGGAGAGGATGATGCCCACCGCGACGAGCCGCGGGGGCCTGCCCGCCTCGATCACCCCGACGCCGCACCGGGTGAGCCCGGGGTCCACGCCGAGGACGCGCATCAGTCCTCTTCGTCGAGGGCGGCCATGACCTCGTCGGAGGCGTCGAAGTTCGCGAACACGTTCTGCACGTCGTCGCTGTCATCGAGCGCGTCGATCAACCTGAGGATCCTGCGCGCACCGTCGAGGTCCACCTCGATCTGGGTGGCCGGCACGAACTGCACCTCCGCCGAGTCGTAGTCCTGGCCGGCTTTCTGCAGGGCAGTGCGGACCGGCACCAGATCCGTGGCCTCGCACTGCACCTCGAAGGCCTCGCCCAGATCCTCGACCTCCTCGGCGCCCGCCTCGAGGACCGCCATCAGGAGGTCGTCCTCGGTGATCCCATCGGATTTCGGGACGACGATCACGCCACGGCGGGAGAACAAATAGGAGACCGAACCGGGGTCCGCCATGGACCCGCCGTTGCGGGTGAACGCCACCCGCACGTCTGAGGCGGCGCGGTTGCGGTTGTCGGTGAGGCACTCGACCAGCACGGCGATCCCGCCGGGGCCGTACCCCTCGTAGATGATGCTCTGGTAGTCCGCTCCCCCGGCCTCGGCACCCGAGCCACGCTTGACGGCGCGGTCGATGTTGTCCGCCGGGACGGAGTTCTTCTTCGCCTTCTGGATGGCGTCGAAGAGGGTGGGGTTGCCGGCGGGGTCCCCGCCACCCGTGCGCGCCGCCACCTCGATGTTCTTGATCAGGCGGGCGAAGAGCTTGCCCCGCTTCGCGTCGATCGCGGCCTTCTTGTGCTTGGTCGTGGCCCACTTGGAGTGACCTGACATCACTTTCTCCTTCTCTGTGGGTGGGGTTGCTTCCGGGGGCGCTGCGGCCCCGTGACTGGCACGATCCTACCCGCACCGGCCGTCGGCCCCGGGTTCACGCCCACTCGACCCCGGGTGACCGGTGCCAAGCCAGGCCCTGCGCGGTCCAGCGCCGGCCGCAGGAGGGCATGCGACGCGCGAAGTCGTTCCAGTCCCGCTGCTCCGCCGCCGCCCAGGCGGCCTCGGCGACGGCGGCGAGCCGCGGCAGGAGCATCGTCGTCAGGTCGTCGCGGGTCCGGAGGGTCTCGGAGAAGAGGCAGGCCTCGATCCCCATGATGTGCTCCTCCCCGACTCCGGGGACGACGCCGAGGACGTCCCAGTCGTGGGAGTCCCGCAACTCCGTCTCCCCCGCCCACTCGAGCCCGAGCGGGAAGTCCGCCGAGTACGTCACGTCGAGGTACACGGCGGACGCCGGGGAGAGCAACAGCCGGGCCCCGCCCCGAACGGCGGCGACGACGTCGTCCACCGGCGCACGCTCGTCCCACCACTGCAGCACGGAACCCGGCGGGAGCCCGGCCGAGGCGGCCTCCTGCCAGGCGACCACGCTCCGGCCGGCCGCGACGACGTGTGCCGCAGCGGTGCGGACGAGGTCCGCGTACTCCGCCGCCGGCATCTCGGGCGGCTCGTCGCCCCCGATGTGGACGCGATCGGCGGCGAGGCCGGCGACGAAGCCGAGAACGTCACGAAGAAAGGGCCCGGTGGCGGGCGCGGAGCTGTGGAGCCGGGAGAAGCCGACCTCCGTCCCGGTGTGCTCGCGTGGCACCACTCCGTCCGGGTTGAGGCCGGGGACCGCGTGGAGCGCCGCGTTGACATGTCCGGGCACGTCGATCTCGGGGACCACGACGACGCCGCGACGGTGGGCGGTCTCGGTGACGCGCGCGAGATCGGCGGCCGTGTAGAACCCGCCGGGGCCGCCTCCGCAACCGCCCGAGCTCGACAGCCCCGTGAGTTCCGGCCAGCCCGGGACCTCGATCCGCCAGCCCTGGTCGTCCGTCAGGTGCAGGTGCAGCACGTTCATCCGCAGGTCGGCGAGCAGGTCGACCACGAGCTCGAGGTCCTCGACGGGGAAGAAGCGGCGGGCGACGTCCAGGGACAGGCCCCGCCACGCGAACCGGGGGGCGTCGGCAATGTCCAGACACGGGACGAGTGGCCCGGCGCCGTCGAGGACCTGTCCGAGGGTCGCGGCCGCGGCGAGCAGGCCGGCGGGGGCGGTGGCGACGATCGTCACGCGGTCGGGAGCGATCGAGAGGCGGTACGCCTCCCGGACCCGCCAGTCCGGGTCGGCGGCCGTGGCGCCGACGTCGGCCGGCTGGTCGGTCAGCCGGAGCTCGAGTGGGACCGGACCGGGGCGGACGCGCACCGCGGCGAGCACGCCGTCCACGACTCCCGTGCCCGCCTCGACGACGTGGAGACCGGCGGAGAGGTCGATCCGGCCACCCGTGAGCTGGAGCGAACGGGGCCGCGGGACGACGGCGGGAAGGCCGGGCTCGTGTCGCCACCTCAATCCCGTCATCTCCTCGCCATCCGGACGAACTCGGCGTGCATGCGGTTGTCCCCGCCGAGTTCCGGGTGGAACGACGTGGCGAGCAGGGTTCCCTGGCGGACCGTTACGATCCGGGGCGTCTCGCCGACGACGGCCAGCACCTCGACTCCCTCCCCCACCTCCTCGACCCAGGGCGCCCGGATGAAGACTGCGTGGAAGGGTCCGCCCGCGAGTCCGGTCACCTCGACGTCCGCCTCGAAGGAGTCCACCTGGCGGCCGAAGGCGTTGCGGCGCACCGTCATGTCGATGCCGCCCAGGGTGTGTTGGTCCGGCCGCGGGGCGAGCACGCGTTCCGCCAGCAGGATCATGCCCGCGCAGGACCCGTAGACCGGGAACCCAGCCGCGATACGCTCCCGCAGGGGGTAGAACAGGCCGAACGCACGCAGCAGCTTGTCGATGGTGGTCGACTCTCCGCCCGGCAGCACGAGTCCGGCGACCGCGTCGAGTTCCACGAGCCGCCGCACCGGCACCGCCCGGGCACCCACCGCCTCCAGCGCGCGGACGTGCTCGCGGACGTCGCCCTGCAGGGCCAGGACGCCGATCTCCGTCATCGGGTGTCCTGCCGGCTGAGTTCGCGGACGGAGCCGTCCCACCCGGCGCGCAGCTCGAGGGCGAACGTCGCCAGCTCCTCCGGGAACAGCTCCCCCTCGAGCCCGGCGATCTCCGTCACCGGGACCCAGCACTGGTCGAGCATGAACAGCTTCTCGGCCGCCGTCCACCCGCTCGCGGTCAGTGCCGCGCCGGCGATGGCGGCGCGGAAGAACACCTCGTCCTGGTGCACCCACTCCCGGGCGAAGTCGAAGATGGCGCTGCGTACCGCGACGGGGCCCTCCAGCAGGGAGGCTGCGAGCACGATGCCGGTCTCCTCGGCGAGTTCGCGGGCCGCCGCGGAGCGCGCGTCCTCGCCGCGCCGAATCCCGCCGCCGGGGGTGAACCACCAGCGCCGGTCCGGCTCGTCGATGTCATGGCCGCGCTGCAGGAGGAGGCGGTCGGCGCCGTCGAACAGGAGCACGCGGGCACCGCGGCGGTGGAGCATGCCATCCTCTCCCCGCATCCACTCGTCGGAGAAGTAGTTCACCACCCGCGCTCGGCCATGCGGTGGGGAGCTGGGATGTCGCCGACGTTGATGCCGACCATGGCCTCGCCCAGACCGCGAGAGACCTCGGCGATGACGCCGGGGTCGTCGAAGAAGGTGGTGGCCTTGACGATGGCGGCCGCACGCCGGGCGGGGTCCCCCGACTTGAAGATGCCGGATCCCACGAACACGCCCTGCGCGCCGAGCTGCATCATCATCGCCGCGTCGGCGGGTGTCGCGATGCCGCCGGCGGTGAACATGACCACGGGGAGCTCGCCGGTGGAGGCGACCTCGCGCACGAGGTCGTGGGGTGCGGCCAGCTCCTTGGCCGCGAGGTAGAGCTCGTCCTCCGGGAGGGAGGTGAGGCGGCGGATCTCGTCGCGGATGGTCCGCATGTGGGTGGTGGCGTTCGAGACGTCGCCGGTACCTGCCTCACCCTTGGATCGGATCATGGCGGCCCCCTCCGTGATGCGCCGCAGGGCCTCCCCGAGGTTCGTGGCGCCGCACACGAAGGGGATGGTGAACGCCCACTTGTCGATGTGGTGGCTGTAGTCGGCGGGCGTGAGGACCTCGGACTCGTCGATGTAGTCCACGCCGAGCGACTGCAGCACCTGGGCCTCAACGAAGTGACCGATCCTGGCCTTCGCCATCACAGGGATGGAGACCGCCTCGATGATGCCGTCGATGAGGTCGGGGTCGGACATGCGGGCGACCCCGCCCTGCGCGCGGATGTCCGCGGGCACGCGTTCGAGCGCCATGACAGCGACAGCGCCCGCATCCTCCGCGATGCGCGCCTGCTCGGCGGTGACCACGTCCATGATCACGCCGCCCTTGAGCATTTCGGCCATGCCCCGCTTCACGGGGGTCGTGCCGGTGGTGTTGTCCATTGGATTCTCCTGTCAGGGGGTGGGAGTCAAGCGTAGAGCGCTTTTCGGACCGTGGTCAGGTCGTGCAGCATGCGCGCCTGGTCCTGGCCCGCCGAGGCCGGGACCCGCCCGGTGGCGAGCCGTTCGCGCGCGTACGCGAGGTTCGTGGCCTGCCGCTGGAACTCCGCCATCTGCTGCCCCCGGCCGAACGAGGCCGCCCATGCCCGGGCCCGGCGCCGCTCCCCCAGGGAGGCCACCATGGCCGCCTCGTACGGCGGCAACCATCCCGCGGCCGCGTACTCCCCGAGCCGGTGGCGGATCACGGCAGCCTCGCGGGAGTGCAACCAGAACACCAGCGCGACGAGGCCGATGAACATCGGGACCTGGAGGAGGAAGTAGAGGTTGAGGTACCGGCCGGAGAGTGTGGAGAAGTTCCACAGGGCGTGGAGCAGGATCGCTCCGACGAGCCCGGCGGGGAACAGCCAGAGCCACGCAGTGCGGGAGTGCTGCCGGGACGCGATCCCCAGCGCGATCCCCGTCATCGAGGTGAACACCACGTGGGCGAAGGGGGACATGACGGCCCGGGAGAAGAACACCGCGCCGAGCGCCTCGCCGTACTGGGCGAAGTACAGGATGTTCTCCACGAAGGCGAAGCCTGCTGCCACGGTGGCCCCGTACACGATGCCGTCCACGGGCCCGTCGAAACTGCGGTGCCGCCACAGGAGGATGCCGAGGACTCCCAGTCCCTTGGTCATCTCCTCGACCACGGGCGCGACGACGGCGGTCGAGAGGACGAGTTGCCCGAAGGGCGACAGGCTGCTCCGTTCCACGCCGACGGCGAAGGCGGTGTTGAACACCAGCGAGATCCCGGTGGCGACGCCGGCCCCCCAGAGGAACGCCGTGAGGAGGGTGACGCGCGGCTCCGGTTCCCACCGGTCCACCCAACGGATCCCGAGCAGGACCACGAGGAGGGGCAGGAAGGCGAGGATGCCGGCCAGAGTCGTGCTCGCGATGCCGGCGGTGCCCGCGATGACCGAGACCATCGCGAGGACGCCGGTCGATCCGATGCCGATCCCGATCACCTCGAGGACCTGGGTGGATCGCCGGGGCGCTGGAACGGGCGCCCACCCCCGGATGGGAGCGTTGCTCACGCGTCCCCCTCCGGCATCGAGTCGTCCATGTCGAACGTGACGGGCAGGGGTGCCCGGCCGGCGAGCCGGAACGTCCGGACCGCCCAGCGCAGCCGCAACTGCCGGCTCTGCACCACCCGGGTGTTGTGGAGGGACCGGGCGATGGTGGCGCGATACCACTGGGAGTTCAGGGCGGTGACCAGGTCCTGCATTTCGGAGTCGTCCGCGTTCTCCCGGCGCACCTGCGGTACGAGGACCCGCAGGACCCGGGACAGTTCGCTCTCCACGAGGGCACGATCCCTGGTCTCGACCGCGCCAAGGGTCGGGATGGCCTCCCAGTTGGGGTCCAGTCCGTCCGGGACGAGCGCTCTGGGGTCCTGCAGCGCCCGGGAGGCGATGTCCGCGAGGATGACCGCCGACGCCGGGTCGAGGCGCCCGGTGCTCGCGATCGCGAGCGCCGTGGTGGCCCGCGCGTGGAGCAGTCGCTCCAGTGCCGCACGGGAGCGGAGCACCTCGTTGTGGAGCCGGTCGGTCCGCGTGGCCAGCGAGACGAGGGCGGCGAACGCCGCGATGAGGACGACGCCGATCCCCACGGCCACCCATGTCATCGACTCCATCGCGTGCCACCCCTCCAGCGCAGCAGCCGCCGTGGCCGTGGCGACGGGAACTCGATCCCCTTCGCGGACAGCACGGTGCCGTAGACCTCGAGCACCTTCCCGGCCACGGTCCCCCAGTCGTACCGATCGACCCACCGTGCCGCGTGGGTACACCGCCCCCCCGCGCCATCGGTGAGGACGGAGAGGAGCACCCGGGCCAGGTCCGAGGAGTCGCCGACCGCGAACGGAGCCCCGGCGGCGCCGTCGTCGATGACGGCGCGGAAGGCGGGGATGCCGCTCGCGACGACGAGCGCACCCCCCGCCATCGCCTCTACCAGCACGATCCCGAAGGACTCCCCACCCGTCTGAGGGGCCACGTAGACGTCGACGGACGCGAACAGCGCCGCCTTCTCCTCCTCGCTGATACCCCCGAGGAACTCGACGGTGGGATGGCCCATGACAGCGGCGTGCGCCTCAGCCGCCTCGCCCCTGCCGGCGATCAGGAAGCGAGCGCCCGGGATGGCCTCGAGCACGGCGGGGATGGCGCCGGTGAACACGGGCAGCCCCTTGCGCGGCTCGTCTAGGCGGCCGAGGAAGGCGATCGTCGGGGCCTCGGCACCGTGGCGGCGGCCCGCCCAGGCAGCGCGCGTTTCGACACCCCTGTAGTCGTCGATGAACACCCCGTTCGGGATCACGAACGCGTCCCCGCCGAGGTGGTCCGCGACGGTGCGGCGGGCCGCATCGGAGACCGCGATGCGGGCGTCGAGCTTCTCGAGGAGCGGTTGCGCGGCCGGGGAAGCGACGTGCATGGCGCGCGAACGATCCTGCGCGCTGTGGAAGGTCCCCACGGTGGGGAGTCTGGACTGCCAGAGTGCCAGCAGCCCGAGCGAGGGCACGAGGGGTTCGTGGATGTGGAGGATGTCGAACTCGCCCTCACCCAGCCACTTCGCCACCTTCGTGGAGGCCAGCAGCCCAAAGTTGAGGCGCGCCACGGAACCGTTGTACGGCACCGCCACGGAGCCTCCCGTTGGCACGACGAAGTCGGGCAGTTCGGTGGTGTCCTCCGCCGGCGCGAGCACCGAGACCTCGTGTCCCTCCTCCAGGAGGACGCTCGCGAAGTCCCGGATGTGGAACTGCACGCCTCCCGGGGCATCGAAGGAGTACGGGCAGACGATCCCGACCCTCACGGCTCGTTGTCCGTCCGCGCGAGACGCTGCGGATCGAGGTCCGCGGTGAACACCTTCTGGAGCATGTGCCAGCTGGTGGGGTACTCCCTGATGTGGGCGGTGAGAAGGTCCGCCCACCGCTGGGTGTAGACCCGGATTGCGTCCGGACCGGGTGGCGGCGGCTCGACCGGGCCGATGAACTCCAGGTCGATGCCCCACTTCCGCGGTCCGTGCACCTGCTGGATCCGGTCGCTCCGGACCGCCGCGAAGTACAGCGGGCGTCGGGTCGCGAGGGCCAGGGCGGCCGGGCCGACGGCGAGGCGCGCCGGCTGCCCGAGCAGGCTCACCTCGATCCCCGACTGGGTCAGGTCCCGGTCCGCGAGGAGCGCGACGATCCTCGTACTGGCCTTCGCCCGGCGCAGCAGCTCGCGGAACACGGTGCCACCCTTGTTGAGCGGGATGATCTCCGAACCCGCACGTTCGCGCAGCTCGAGGAAGTCCTGGAAGAGCCGCTCGGGCTTGAGCCGTTCCGCGACGGTGAGCACGGTGACGATGTTCTGGGAGGACCACGCCCCGGCCATGTCCCAGTTGCCGATGTGCCCCAGCGCCACGATCACCGATCCGTCCTCGAGGTCGGCCTGCATCTGGTCCGGGACGCGGGCGCGCACCCGCACGGCCAGCTCGTCGGACGGCATCCCCTTCTGCATGAAGAGTTCGGCGTAGTAGCGCATGTACGAGCGCATGCCGTCCCGGGAGAGGCGACGGAGTTCGGCGTCGGTGGCGTCCGGGCGGACGCGGACGAGGTTCTTCTCGAGCTGGCGCACCCCCTCACCACCCTGCTGCCACGCAACGAGTGCCCCGAGGTCGAAGAGCCGCCGAACCAGCGGTTCGGGAAGCAGGGGGACGATCCTCCAGGCGAGGGCGAACGCCCTCCCGCTGTCAAGCGCCATGGGCATGCACCTGCCGGTACACGGCTACCATCCGCTGGACCACCGTGATGAAGCTCGCCACCGCCACCCAGCCAAGGGCGACCGTGAGCACCCACTCCGGCAGCCCGAGCCCCAGGAGGAGGCATCCGAGCAGGGAGATGATGAGACGGTCGGTGCGTTCCGCGATCCCGACCGAAGCGGTGAGGCCGAGGCCCTCCGCCCGGGCGCGCGCGTACGAGACGATCAGGGCGAGGGGCACGATGGCGAGGGCGAAGGCGAACGTCCAGGTCCCGAGCGCGCCGGGGATGGAGAGGGCGACGATCGCGATGGCGCTGTAGATGCTTGCGTCCCCGAACCTGTCCATGGTGGAGTCGAGGAAAGCCCCCCAGGCCGAGTTCCGGTTCGTCTCCCGGGCCATGAGTCCGTCGATGGAGTCAGTGAGCAGCACCACGGTGAGCAGGAGCGGGCCGGCGACGAGGTGCCCGCGCGCGAGCAGCCCGAAGGCGACCAGCGCCGTCGCCACTGTACCGGCCACCGTGACGACGTCGGGTGGGACGTTCCAGCGCACGAGTGCCCGGGCGGCCGGGCCGAAGACCGCCGAGCTGAAGCCGCGGCCCCGCTGGCCGATGACCATCACGGACCCCCCCACGCGGCGGCGATCATGTCACGCGTCTGCCCGAGCACCTGGGGCAGCGCCTTGGTCCCGGCGAGGATGGGGAGGAAGTTCACGTCGCCACCCCAGCGCGGTACGACGTGCTGGTGCAGATGCGCCGCGATACCCGCACCCGCCACCGCGCCCTGGTTCATGCCGGTGTTGAAGCCGTCCGGCCGCGAGACGTCCGTGATCACCCGCATCGCCTCCGCCGTCAGTTCGGCCATTTCGGCACGCTCGTCGCCGGTCAGGTCGGTGTACCAGGCCACGTGGCGGTACGGGCAGACGAGCACGTGCCCCGGGTTGTAGGGGTAGAGGTTGAGCACCACGTAGGCCAGATCGCCCCGGCGCACAACCAAGCCGTCCTCGTCGCTCCGTCCGGGTGTCCGGCAGAAGGGGCACTCCCCGGAGCTGGGACCGGCGGGCCTGTCCTGCCCGTCGATGTAGACCATCCGGTGGGGCGTCCACAGCCGTTGGAAGGCGTCCGGGACCCCCGCGAAGTCGGCGGAGTCCTCGATCCTCACGCATTCCTCCGCTGGCGCACGTGCTCGACGATCTCGGCGATCGCGTCCTCCACGGGGATCCCGTTGCGCTGCTCGCCACCCCGCAGCCGGAACGACACGGCTCCGGCGGCGACGTCGTCGCCCCCGGCGATGAGGACGAACGGGACCTTCTGGGCGGCCGCGTTTCGGATCTTCTTGCCGAAGCGGTCGTCGGAGGCGTCCAGCTCCGCCCGGATGCCCTCCGCCCGCAACCGGCCGACGACGTCGCGCAGGTAGTCATCGAAAACGTCAGCCACGGGGATCGCGAGCACCTGGACCGGGGAGAGCCATGCGGGGAAGGCTCCGGCGTAGTGCTCCACGAGGATCGCGAAGAAGCGCTCGATGGAGCCGAACAGGGCGCGGTGGATCATCACCGGACGCTGCCGCGAGCCGTCGGGTGCGGTGTACTCGAGTTCGAAGCGCTCCGGGAGGTTGAAGTCCAGCTGGATCGTGGAGATCTGCCACGTCCGCCCGATCGCGTCCCGCGTCTGCACCGAGATCTTCGGCCCGTAGAAGGCGGCCCCGCCCGGGTCCGGCCGGAGTTCGAGGCCGGAGTCCTCGGCCACCTGCCGGAGGGTCTCGGTGGCCTCCTCCCAAGCGGCCTCCTCCCCCACGAACTTGTCCGGGTTCCTGCTGGACAGCTCGAGGTAGAAGTCGTCCAGGCCGTAGTCGCGGAGCAGGTCGAGGACGAAGGTGAGGAGCTTGGCGAGCTCCTCCTTCATCTGCTCACGGGTGCAGTAGATGTGGGCGTCGTCCTGGGTGAAGCCGCGCGCGCGGGTCATGCCGTGCACCACGCCGGACTTCTCGTACCGGTAAACCGTTCCGAACTCGAACAGGCGAAGCGGCAGCTCGCGGTAGGACCGGCCGCGCGAGGAGAAGATCAGGTTGTGGAAGGGGCAGTTCATCGGCTTCAGGTAGTAGTCCTGCCCCTGCCGGCGGACGTTGCCCTCGGAGTCCCGCTCCTCGTCCAGGTGCATTGCGGGGTACATGCCGTCGGCGTACCAGTCCAGGTGACCGGAGATCTGGAAGAGCTGGCCCTTGGTGATGTGGGGGCTGTAGACGAACTGGTAGCCCTCCTCGATGTGGCGGCGGCGGGCGTATTCCTCCATCTCCATGCGGATGACCCCGCCCCTCGGGTGGAAGACCGCCAGGCCGGAGCCGATCTCGTCCGGGAAGGAGAACAGGTCGAGCTCGTTCCCGATCCGGCGGTGGTCGCGCCGCTCGGCCTCGGCGAGCCGGGTGGTGTAGGCGACCAGAGCGTCCTTCGAGGCCCACGCGGTGCCGTAGATGCGCTGGAGCTGGGGGTTCTTCTCGCTCCCCCGCCAGTACGCCGCGGCGGAGCGCATCAGCGCGAAGCCGTTGCCGATCACCCTGGTGGACGGGACGTGCGGACCGCGGCACAGGTCCTTCCAGGCGGTCTCACCGTTCCGGCGGACGTTGTCGTAGATGGTGAGATCACCGGCTCCCACCTCCACCGAGGCACCCTCGGTCTGCTCGGCGCCGGCCGAGCCCTTGATGCCGATCAACTCGAGCTTGTAGGGCTGGTCGGCGAGTTCCGCACGCGCCTCCTCGTCGGTCACCACCCGGCGGCGGAAGGTCTGGCCCTCCTTGACGATGCGGGCCATGGCCTTCTCCAGCGCCCGCAGGTCCTCCGGGGTGAAGGGCTCGGCGACGTCGAAGTCGTAGTAGAAGCCGTCTGCGATCGGAGGGCCGATGCCCAGCTTGGCGTCCGGGTTCACCTGCTGCACCGCCTGGGCGAGGACGTGCGCGGCGGAGTGGCGGACGATCGCGAGTCCGTCAGCGGAATCCATCGCGACGGGCTCGACGACGTCGCCCGGCCCGACCTCGACGAACAGGTCCTTGAGCTCGCCCGCCACCCGCATGGCGACGACGTCCCGGCGGCCCGAGAAGAGCGCCGTGCCAGTGGTGTGCTCGGCAACCTCGACGGGCTTGCTCTCAGGCGTTGTCACGGTGTTCTCCTGGGTGAAGGCGGAATCGTCCCAAGGCTACTCGCGGGTCGCCACGGTGGACAAAGCGGGCTTTTGTGACGCTTCCGTGGGTGGTTTCCGGCCGGGGGAGGATCCAAGTGGGGCGCCCCTCCCAACTGCGTACGCAGGATCGTGGCGCCCTCCCAACTGCGTACGCAGAACG
>JBNJCY010000038.1:0-12596 GCA_051744325.1 Actinomycetota bacterium | reverse complement strand
CACTCCCCGGACGAGTTCGGGCACGAGGGCGGCGTCGATGCTCTCCGCGACGTCCACCATTCCGTGGTCCGCCGTGATGACGAGAAGGGTGTCGCGCGGCAGGGCCGCCGCGAGGCGCCGCAGCTCTCGGTCCGTCCGCGAGGCCTCCTCACCCCACTCCCACGAATCCCAGCCGGAGACGTGGCCGACGTGGTCGATTTCGCCCCAGTAGAGGTAGACGACATCGGCGGTCCCGGAGCTGAGTTCCGCGACGGTCACGTCCACGCGGTCCCCGAGGTCCTCGGCGCTCACGTCGCGTGCCCCGCGGAAGGCCGCCCGGTTGAGGCCGGAGCCCACGAACCGGCCGGGACCCACCGAAGCGAGTCGACCCGGTGCGGCGAGCCGCTGTGCCAAGGTGCTCCGCCGCTGCCAGTCCTCCATCGGCATCTGGTCCTGGTCCCACCTGATCATGTTCATCAGCCGGCCGGAGCGCGGTTCGCGCACGGTGTAGCCGAGCATCCCGGTCGCGCCGGGGTTGAGACCGGTGCCGATCGAGGTGATCGCTGCCGCAGTGGTGGAGGGCACGACCGTCTCCAGCACGGAGGCGCCCGGCAGCAGGGTGCGCAGGAACGGGAAGTGCCCGCTCCGCTCCATGAGCTGGGTGTACCCGAGCCCGTCGACGAGGACGACGCATACGCGCCGCGTCGCCGGGAGTCCGAGCACGTGGCGGTCGTGCTCCCAGCCGTCACCGGGACGCTCCATCCCGGCCGCGTCGATCGCGGAGGCGAGCACGGACCGGACGGAGGTCCCCCCGGGTCGAAGGAGGTCCGCCGGCATCCTCATGCGCCGTAGCTCTCGGCGACCGCCCGCGAGAGCGCCGCCGCGAATCTGCTCGCCTGCTCGAGCTTCGAGCGCCCGTCGGCGCCCGCGCTCACGCGCAGGACGAGGTCGTCCGGCGTCGTGAAGCCGGTGTAGCCGTGATCGGCCTCGCACTGCGGGTCGCCACAGGTGGCGGGCTCGACGTCGAGGCGGGACACCGAACCCCAGTTGACGGAGACGGTGATCTCGTCCACCACCGCACGGTCGATGTTCGCCGGGTTCCGGACACCGTGCGAGAGCACCACGGAACTGATCCGCCGCAACGCGACCGCCTCGGTCGTCGCGATCGCCATCGCGCGGCCATCCCCGTCCGGCTCGTCGTCGACGTGGGCACCGATCAGCCGTGTCGGGGTGAGGACGACGGCCGTGAGGTGGCGCTTGACCTCCGCGGAGTCGAAGGTGGTCTCCGGGTGCACCAGATAGGCGACCACCTGCTGCCCCCCGATGGCGATCCCGAGGACCCTCTCGACGAGTTCGGGGTAGTAGCCGCCACGTTGCAGGTCGCGGCGGAGCGCAGCGGGGAGGTTGTCAGACACGCGCCCCATTGTTCCATCACTCCAGACCGAGCGAGGGCAACGTGCGCCGGGAGCCGTCAGCGCGCACGCCCGCCCGGACCTCCACCTCGACCGAGAGTGGGAAGGCGCCCGCGTGGGACACGACGACCGGGTTCAGCTCGATGCGCGCGATGGCCGGGAAGTCGTCCTTGAGGAGCGCCAGCCGTCCTACCACCTCCCGCAGCTGGTCCGGGTCGTATCCCGCCCGCCCCCGGTGGCCACGAAGCCGCACCGCGGCCCTCGGCTCGTCGACGAGTTCGGCGACGTCACGGTACGAGAGCGGGGTGATGCGGTACGAGACGTCGCTCAGGAACTCCACCGCATCTCCCGCGAGCCCGAAGCTGACGACCGGGCCGTAGAGGGGATCCTCCACCGCCGTGAGGACGCAGGCCGGCCCGGGCGGCACCATCCGCTGGAGGCATGCCCCGCTCACGCCGAGTGCGCGCAGCTGCACGATCGCATGGACGAGGTCGGAGTCGTCGTGGACGTCCAGGTGCACACCGCCGAGGTCCACCCGGTGGCGCAGCACCTCATCCCGTGCCTTCACTGCCAGCGGATACCCCAGGTGCATGGCCACCGCGAGACCCTCGCTCTCGGAATCCACCTCCACCGACGGGACGACCTCGATGCCGTAGGCGGCCAGCAGCCGCGCCGCGGTCCCACCGTCCAGCACCCCCTCCTCCGCCCCGGCCAGGATTTCCGCCACGGAGGCCGGTGAGACGTCGTCGGCCGCGACGAGGCGAGAGCTGTCCCGCGCCCGCACCGCCGCGAGCTTGGATACGATGCGCAGCGCTGAGCCGACGTCGTCGACGACCGCGATCCCGGCTGAGCGGTCCGGCTCGGCGGCGATCGCGAGCGTGGCCTCGCCCCTGTTCGGCTCGCTGCGCTCCTCACCGGCGAGGGGCAGGTCGACGGCGAGCCGGATGTCGCCCTCGTCGCGGGTCGGCTCCAGGCCGTGCTCCCGTGCCGCGCGGGCCACGAACTCGGCGGCCGAGGGAGTGGTGGCGGCGATGTGGACCCGCCGGCCACCGACGGGGCGGCGGACCGCAACGTGGGCGAGGTCGATGAGCTCCTCGTGGTCCGCGGCCTCGATCACGCCGGCCTGGCGGAGCATTCCCGAAAGGACCGCACGCGGCAGCGGCGAGGTGCGCACGAGGTGGCCCGGGGGTGCGCTCTGGCCGGTCGCGGAGTCGATGTGGCACATCACCGTCCGGCTGCTCGCCAGGTGGCGCGCGATCCGCGCGAACTTCCGCGGGTTGCCGATCGAGTCGAGGCTGAGCGCCACCACCCTCGTGCTCTCGTCGGTGCTCCACCACTGCATGGCGTCATTGCCGGAGACGTCGGTCCGGTGCCCCGCGGAGATGAAGCCCGAGACCGGCAGGCCACGTGCGACGAGCCGGGAGGCGAGGCCGGCGCTCGACCGGGCGCTCTGGGCGAAGACCCCGATCGTGCCGCCGCCGACCATGCCGGGAACGAGGGTGAGGTTGGCCCCTCCCGCGGTGAGCACGCCGTACGAGCCCGGTCCGACGAGGCGCACACCGTTCCCACGGGCCGCGTCGAGCACCGCGGCGTGCCAACCCGGGTCGTGCGTCCCTCGCCCGCTGAGGACGACGGCGGCGCTCACCCCGTCGGCACCGAGCCGTTCCAGGGCTCCCACCAGATCACGGTCGTCCACGGCGACGACGGCGAGCCTCCCCTCGCCCGGCTGTCCCCCTCGTGCACACTCCGGCGGCAGGAGGTCCAGCAGGTGCGCCGCCCGGCCGGATCCCACCGGCACGACGGTGCCCGGGTTCATCAGGACCCGCATCGACCGGGACTCGGCGTACTGCTCGCGGGCGGTCATCACGCGCCAGGACTTGTCGGTCGTGGAGATGTCCACCGAGACGCCGACGACCCCGTCCTCGAAGCCGGAGTCGACGGTGTAGCCGGCTGCTCGGAACACCGCGAGCATCTTCGCGTTGGTGGGCAGGACGTCGGCGACGAACCGGGTGAGGCCGCGCTCCCGGCCTGCCGCGGCGAGGTGATCGAGGAGCACCGATCCGAGCCCGCGGCCCTGTTGGGAGTCGGCCACGTAGAACGCGACCTCCGCGGTCCGGGCGTCGACGGCGTCGTAGCACCCGAAGGCCAGCAGGGGCCCGCCCTCCCGGTCGGTCACCACGAGCGCCACCCGGTCGCGGTGGTCGACATGGGTGAAGCGCTCCAGCTCCTCCTGGGTCAGATCCCCGCGATACCCGAAGAACCGGAAGAACCTGCTCTGCTCGGACTGCGCCACGTGCAGGGCCTGAAGTCCTGGGGCGTCCGCGGGGAGGACCGGGCGGACGTGCATCGTTGCACCGTCACGGGCGACGATGTCCGCCTCCCAGTGCCGCGGGTACGCGGGGCGGGTGGCCATGTCCACAGCCTAACCCGTGCCGCTTTCGGGGATTCGGCGGCGGGGAGGCGATAATCGGGCCATGGCACCCCGGACCCACCCCCCCATCGACGAGAACATCGTCGACATCGACGTCTCCGCCGAGATGGAGGGGTCCTTCCTCGAGTACGCCTATTCGGTCATCTACGCTCGTGCGCTGCCGGACGCCCGCGACGGGCTGAAGCCGGTGCAGCGCCGGATCCTGTACCAGATGGACCAGATGGGCCTGCGGCCCGACCGGGGGCACGTCAAGTCCGCCCGCGTGGTCGGCGACGTCATGGGCAAGCTCCACCCGCACGGCGATGCGGCCATCTACGACACCCTCGTCCGCATGGCGCAGCCCTTCTCGCTCCGCCTTCCCCTCGTGGACGGGCACGGGAACTTCGGCTCGCTCGACGACGGCCCGGCCGCGCCCCGCTACACCGAGGCGCGCCTCGCCCCGGCCGCGCTCGAGATGACCCGTTCCCTGGACGAGGACGTCGTGGACTTCGTGCCCAACTACGACTCCTCGCTGATGCAGCCCGCGGTGCTGCCGTCCGCGATTCCCAACCTGCTGGTCAACGGCGCCCAGGGGATCGCCGTCGGCATGGCCACGAACATGCCGCCCCACAACCTCGTCGAGGTGGTGGCGGCTGCCCGCCACCTCATCGCCCATCCGGAGGCCACGCTCGAGGAGCTCATCCGCTTCGTGCCCGGGCCGGACCTGCCCGGTGGGGGCAGGATCGTCGGCCTGGACGGCATCCGCGACGCCTACGCGAGCGGCCGTGGCACGTTCCGGACCCGGGCGCGGGTCCGGGTGGAGCCCATCTCGGCCCGCAAGCGCGCGATCGTGGTGACCGAGCTGCCGTACCAGGTGGGCCCCGAGCGCGTCATCGAGAAGATCAAGGACGCGGTCACCGCCAAGAAGGTGCAGGGAATCTCGGCGGTGGCGGACCTGTCCGACCGCGAGCACGGCCTGCGGCTGGTCATCGAGGTGAAGAACGCCTTCAACCCGGACGCGGTCCTTGAGGCGCTGTACCGCTACACCCCGCTCGAGGAGTCCTTCGGGATCAACAACGTCGCGCTCGTGGATGGCCAGCCCCGAACCCTCGGGCTCCGCGAGCTCCTCACGGTGTACGTCGAGCACCGGCTCGACGTCGTCACCCGCCGGACCCGCCACCGCCTGCAGGCCCGCACCGACCGCCTTCACCTCGTGGGCGGCCTCCTCGTCGCGATCGCGGACATCGACGAGGTCATCCAGGTGATCCGCTCCTCAGACAACGCCGAGCAGGCACGAACACGCCTCATGACGGTCTTCGACCTCACCGAGAGGCAGGCGGAGTACATCCTCGAGTTGCGGCTGCGGCGGCTGACGAGGTTCTCGCGCATCGAGCTGGAGGCCGAGAGGGACGCCCTTGCCGACGAGATCGCCTCCCTAACCGCCGTCCTCGAGTCCGACGCCCTGCTGCGTGAGGTCGTCGGCGACGAACTCGCCGACGTCGCAGCGCGCTTCGGCACCCCGCGGCGCACGGTGCTGCTCGAGGCTTCGGGTGCCACGGCGACCGCCGCGCGGGCCCCGGGATCAGTCCCCATGGAGGTGCCCGACGTGCCGTGCACGGTCATGCTGTCCGGCACCGACCTGATCGCCCGTGTCGACGGGACGGTCTCGCGCGACGGCCCCCGCCGTGCCCACGACGCCCTGCGCTCCGCCGTCGCGACGACGACGCACGGCCACGTCGGCCTGGTGACCTCGCGCGGGCGGGTGGTGAGGGAATCGGTGCTCGACATCCCCGCCCTCGCACCGGTGGAGGGCGCACCGGGACTCAGCGGCGGGAGCATCGTGACCGAGATGCTCAGTCTCGAACCCGCCGAGGACGTGGTGGGGATCATTGCGCTGGGGGACGGAGCACCAACCATCGTGCTCGCCACGGCCGGCGGGATCGTGAAACGGGTGTCCCCCGCTGACCTCCCGGCGAATCGGGACGCGGTCGAGGCGATCGCGCTCAAGGATGGCGACCGCGTGGTGGGGGTCGCGACCACCGCGAACGAGGAGGACCGGATCGTGCTCGTGGCGACCGACTCCCAGCTCCTCCACTTCCCGGCCTCCACCGTGCGGCCGCAGGGCCGGGCGGCGGGCGGCATGGCCGGCATCCGGCTCGACGGCGGCGCCCAGGTGCTCGCACTCGGCGTCGTGCCGGAGGACAGGGCATCCCAAGCCGTGGTCGTGACCGTCTCCGGCAGCGCCTCCGCACTGCCCGGGACCGTCGCCGGCTCCGCGAAGGTGACCCCCTTCGACCGCTATCCCGGCAAGGGCCGGGCAACCGGGGGCGTGCGCTCCCATCGGTTCCTCCGCGGCGAGGACTGCCTCCAGCTCGCGTGGGTTGGTGTCTCGCCGCGCGCCGTCGGGGCGGCAGGCCAGGGGGTCGAACTCCCCGCACCGGACGAGCGGCGCGACGCGTCGGGTCACCCGTTGCGGGTCCCGCTCGCGGCGATCGGGTGAGCAACTACAGGTCGGCGGCGTACATGATGGTCCGGTGCGTGGGCTCGAAGCCGAGCTCGGCGTAGAGGTGCTGCGCACCGGTGGGCTCGTCGTGGTCGACGTCGATGCCGGCGTAGTCCATCCCGGAATCCCGGAAGGCCGTCATCGTCCGGGTGAGCAGGGAGGTGCCCACGCCGTGGCCTCGCCACTCCGCCAGGACGCCGAGGGCCTCGATGTAGCCCTCACGCCACCCGAGCGCAGGCCAGTCCTCCTCCCACTTCGAGGCGAGGATGTAGCCCGCCACGCGGGCCCGGTCCTTGGACCTGTCGATCGCGACGAAGCACCACTCGGGAACCATCGAGGCGACGTGCCGCTCCCACTGCTCCGGCGTTACGGCAAGGGACTCCCCGTAGTCGGAGAACGCCTGGTTGTGGGCGCGCCTTGCCTGATCCGACCACCCCTGCGACCAGGGCTCGATGGCGAGGTGGGGCCCGAGCTTCACGAGGGGGATGTCCTCGGACAGGTCGCGCCGCATCTGCGTGTACCAGCGCCGCGCGGTGTAGCCGCTGCGCACGAGCAGGTCGACCATCCCGTCGACCGTCTCGTCGGCGAAGTGGACGATCTGGGCCGGTCCCTCCCGCCCCGAGGTGGCGAGCAGGTGGCGGGCGATGTCCCCCTGCCACGCCACGATCGAGGTCCCGAGGGACTTGTCGCGCCACGCCGGGTGGACAGCTCCCGAGCAGGTGGCGCGGACGGTCGACAGTTCCGTCGTCTGGACGCGGACGAAGCCGTAGGCGATGAGGTGGCCGGCGTCGTCGAACGCACCATGGGCGGAATGCGGCACGGCCGGATCGAAGAGGTCGATGATCTCGGCCTCGGTGGTGCGATAGGGAAGGCGGTCGTGATCCTCTGCGATCCGCTGGAGCGCCGTGATGGTGGGCGCGTCGTGCTCGCCCAGCGCACGCCACCGTCCTGGCCCGCTGGGCAGGCGGATGTGGCGCGGCGGGGCGGCCCGGACAGCGAGCGGGATCCCGGGATCCGGCGCGGATGTGGCCGTCGGGTCGACTCCGAGGCGGGACAGGTCGAGGAAGTTCATGGTGACTCGATGCTGTAGAGGAGTTCGACGTCGATAGGCTCGCACGCCAGGTCCATCAGGACCGCTCGCCAGCGCGCCGACACGGCGGGGGTGGCGTACACGTGGGTGTGCTGGAGACCTGACGCTCGCATCGCACGGAGCACGGTTCCGAGCAGGCCGTGCAGCCCGTCTTCGGAGCCGGGCTCGGCGAGCAGCCCGCGGATCCAGCCCACCGGACGGTCCCCGGCGTCCACCGTCGCGTGGACGAGCACCGCCGCGCGAGCGACGCCGTCGTGCTCCGCCACGTGGGAGAGGGTGCGATCGCAGGTCTCCAGCAGTTCGCCGGGGCTCATCGCAGCGGCCACGAACGCATGCCGGTCCGGTTCGCCGCCATCGGCCAGCCGCGCGACGTCGGAGGGTGCCACCGGCCGGATCGTCCAGCCCGGGGCGGGCGATCCGGGCGGGACGTCGTCCAGGTTCCGGGAGTACAGCTCGACCCGTGCGCGGGAGCTGAATCCGGCGGCGGTGTAGAGACGGCGCCGGTCGATCAGCGCGGCGGCGATGGGAACCGCCACAGCGGACGGGCTCGCGGACCCGAGGAGGTCACGCGCCCACCGGTCCTGCCAGGCGAGGACGGCGCGTCCCACGCCGCGACCGCGCCACGTCGGGTCGATGAGCGCACGGACCGCGACCTCCTTCCCGCCGGGGGCCAGGCGGACGCTCGCACAAGCACGCGGAATCCGTCCCATATCCCGCCCGACCATGGACACGGAGTCGGTGGGAGTGCCTGCGAGAACCCGTTCGAGCACGGCCCGTGGGACCCGGACCCGGGTGCCGTCCACGTCCTCGCAGCGGTGCGCCAGCGCGACCACCGCGTCGGTGTCGGCCGGGGTCGTCTCCGACCAGGCGAGACCGAGGTGCGCGCCAGGGACGCCGCCGAGGGCGTCGAAGGGGCGTTTGCTCAGCACTGGCACGCCTCCGATCCTACGGGCAACAACCGGGTCAGGCGTCGATCGCGTCGGGGTCCACCCGGTGGGCCCCCGCCACGATGAAGTCCCTCCGGGGCGCGACGTCGTTCCCCATGAGCAGCTCGAAGACGGTCTGAGCCCGTGCGACCGAGTCCTCGTCCGCGGTCGTGATCCGCCGGAGGGTGCGGTGCGCGGGGTCCATCGTCGTCTCCGCCAACTGGTTCGCGTCCATCTCGCCGAGGCCTTTGTACCGCTGAATCGGGTCCTTGTGACGGCGCCCCTGCTTCTCGAGCCGAGCAATCACCGCGCTGAGTTCGTCCTCGGAGTAGGTGTAGATGACCTCGCCCTGGCGGCGGCCCATGGCGCTGATCTCGACGCGGTGGAGCGGTGGGACCGCGGCGAACACCCGGCCCGCCTCGATCAGCGGCCGCATGTACTTGAAGAAGAACGTCAACAGGAGGGTGCGGATGTGCGCACCGTCGACATCCGCATCCGTCATCAGCACGATCTTGCCGTAGCGGGCCTGGCCCAGCTCGAACGTCCGTCCGGAACCCGCGCCGATCACCTGGATGATCGAGGCGCACTCGGCATTCTTGAGCATGTCGGTCGGGGAGGTCTTCTGGACGTTGAGGATCTTCCCCCGGATCGGGAGTAGTGCCTGGAACTCCGAGTTCCGTGCGTCCTTGGCCGTGCCCAGCGCGCTCTGACCCTCCACGATGAACAGTTCCGAGCGTGCGACGTCGTCACTCCGGCAGTCCGAGAGCTTCGTGGGCAGGGACGAGGTCTCCAGCGCGTTCTTGCGACGTGTGATCTCCTTGTGCATGCGCGCGGAGACTCGCGCCCTCATCTCCCCGACGACCTTGTCCAGCAGCAGGTTCGCCTGCTCCTTCTCCCTCCGCCGGGTGGAGGTGAGCAGTGCCTCCATTTCCGATTCCACCACGCGCGCGACGACGCCCCGCACGGGCGCGGTTCCGAGCACCTCCTTCGTCTGGCCCTCGAACTGCGGCTCGGGGAACCGCACCGTGACCACCGCGGTGAGGCCGGCGACGACGTCGTCCTTCTCGATGCGCGGGTCACGGGCTGTCACCTTCAGCCGGCGCGCATTGGCCTCGACGGCGCCGCGCACGGTCTTCAGGAGCGCCTGGTCGAAGCCCGCGAGGTGCGCGCCGCCCTTGGGGGTGGCGATGATGTTGACGAAGGTCCTGACGCTCGTGTCGTAGCCGCTGCCCCAGCGCACGGCGATGTCGACGTGACACTCCCGCTGGACCTCGCGGGGCCGGAGGTGTCCCTTCGAGTCGAGGTGCTGGACGGTCTCGGAGAACCGCCCGGTACCCGTGAGATGCCAGGTGTCGGTGACCGGTGGATCGGGGGCGAGGAAGTCCACGAAGTCCACGACGCCGCCGTCGTGGCGGAACTCCTCGGTCCGTGGCTCGCCCCGGCTGTCCGTGATCCGGATCGTGAGGCCCGGGACGAGGAAGGAGGTCTGGCGGGCACGCTCGACGAGGTCGTCGTGGCTGAAGCCCGCGCTCTCGGGGAAGATCTGCTGGTCCGCCCAGAAACGGATGCGCGTGCCCGTCCGGCCGCGCGGCACCCGGCCGGCGACCTCCAGTCTGGAGGCGGTGGTGAACGGCGTGAACGGGTTCGCCGGGGAGGGCCCGGCCGAGTCGTCGAACGTACCCGGCTCGCCCCGGCGGAAGGTCATCCGGTGCGTCCTGCCCCCGCGGTCCACCTCGACGTCCAGCCGCTCGGACAGTGCGTTCACCACGGACGCGCCGACCCCGTGGAGACCGCCGGACGCGGCATACGAGCCGCCACCGAACTTGCCCCCGGCGTGCAGCTTCGTGAACACGACCTCGACGCCGGACAGGCCCGCGGACTCGACGGTGTCCACGGGGATACCCCGGCCGTCGTCCCGCACCTCCACGGAGGAGTCGGGATGAAGGATGACGTCGATGAGCTTCGCGTGGCCCTCGAGAGCCTCGTCGACCGCGTTGTCGATGATCTCCCACAGGCAGTGCATGAGACCCCGGGAATCCGTGGACCCGATGTACATCCCGGGCCGCTTGCGGACGGCCTCCAGGCCCTCGAGGACGGAGAGGTGACGTGCGGTGTAGTCGGACCTGGTGGCTGGTGGCACGTCCCAAATCCTATGTTCTGCCGCCGACAGGCAGCCCGAGGGACCCGCGGCTCGGTGGACAGGGGCCATACGCCGCGAGCGAACGCAGGCCTCCTGAGGGCATGTTTGTCATGACGGCGTGGTTACATGCTGGTGTGAGCACGCAAACCGAGTTCCCCACCCTGACCGCGCAGGACCGCTGTGACGCCTGCGGGGCGCAGGCGTATGTCAGGGTCGATCTTGACGCTGGGACGCTCCTCTTCTGCGCCCACCACGCGCGCAAGCATGCCGAGGCCCTCGCCAAGGTGGCCACCTCGATCCACGACGAGACCGCTCGCCTCACCGAGGAGCCCTGACCGGCCTGGAACGTCTCCTCAGGCCCTTGTCCACGGCGACCACGACTGAGACGACCACGCCGACAGTGAGGATGCGCAACCACGTCGCGAGACCGATGGGAGCCGTGGAGAACACCGTGTTCATCACCGGCAGGTAGGTGATCGCGACCTGGAGGACCGCTTGGGCGGCGACACCGACCACCAGCCACCGGTTGCTGAAGAATCCGATCGACGCAGCCGAGTGCGTGAGCGACCGGCAGCTGAACAGGTAGAAGGCCTCCACCACCACGAAGAGGTTCATTGCCGCCGTCCGCGCCTGGTGCACGCTGTCCCCCGCGGCCACCTCCTGGCCGAAGACCCACCACGCGCCGGCGACCATGAGCGTCGAGACGAGCAGGATGCGGACCACCAGCGCACTACTGAACAGCGGTGACGCGGGATCGCGGGGAGGCCGCGACATGATCCCCGCCTCGTTCGGCTCGAACGCCAGCATGAGTCCGAGCAGGACGGCTGTCGTCATGTTGATCCACAGGATCTGGACGGGCAGGATCGGGAGGCTGAGCCCGAGGACGATCGCGGACATGATCACCAGGCCTTCGCCCGCATTGGTGGGCAGCGTCCACACGATGAACTTGGTGAGGTTGTCGAAGACCCCGCGCCCCTCCTCGACCGCCGCCTCGATCGTGGCGAAGTTGTCATCGGTGAGCACCATGTCGGCGGCTTCCTTCGCCACCTCCGTGCCCGACATCCCCATGGCGACCCCGATGTCCGCCTGCCGCAGCGCCGGGGCGTCGTTGACGCCGTCACCCGTCATGGCGACGACGTGGCCGCGGGACTGGAATGCGTCCACAAGGCGGAGCTTCTGCGCCGGCGAGACCCGTGCGAACACGTCCGTGTTCTCGACGGCGTCACCGAGTTCCGCGTCCGGCATCGCCTCCAGCTCAGCCCCCGTCAGGACGCGAGGGGGCTGGCCCTGCCGCGCCAGGCCGACCTGGTCGGCGATGGCCGCCGCGGTGGCCGCGTGATCACCGGTGATCATGGTCACCTTGATGCCGGCCTCGTGGCACGAGGCGACGGCATGGATCGCCGCCGGGCGCGGCGGATCCAGCATGGCCACCAGCCCGGTGAGCGCCAGCCGTCCACCGATGGACTCAGGCGTCACGCGCTCGGCGTCCGGGAACCTGCCCATGGCTGTCGCGAGGACCCGCAGACCGCCTGCCGCAAGTTCCTCGGCCTCACGGAGCACCTCGTCGTGGTCGAGTTCCCGCGGCCGGCCGTCGTGGCCGAGGGCGGCCCAGCACATGCCGAGGATCCGCTCCGTAGCACCCTTGGCGAGGACGACCACGGGTCCGGTGGCGCCCGGTTCGTGTTCCTCCCACTCCACCTCCACACGGTTGAACTCGCGGACGATCAGGTGCTCCTCGTGCGCCGTGGCCATGTACTGGCGGTCCGAGCTGAACGTTATCGTCCAGGTCCGGGGGACCCGGCTGCGCGCCTCGGCCACGTCGACACCCGCCTTCAGCGCGACGGTCACGAGTGCGCCCTCCGTCGGGTCCCCCATCACCTGCCAACCGGACTCGCCGTGCGTGATGGCGGCGTCGTTGCACAGCGCAGCCACCCCCAGCGTCCACGCGAGGGCGGCGTCGCCGGACGGGTCGACCGGGTTGCCGTCGACGTCGAGGATCTCACCCTCCGGGTCGTAGCCGCCCCCCGAGACCCGGTACCGGCCCGCGCCGGTGGTGGCGGCACGCACCGTCATCTGGTTCTCGGTCAGGGTGCCGGTCTTGTCCGAACAGATCACGGTCGTGCTGCCGAGGGTCTC
>JBNJCY010000037.1:0-12715 GCA_051744325.1 Actinomycetota bacterium | reverse complement strand
TCCTCGTGCAGGAGGGAGTAACAGCGGCGCGGCCCGTCGACGCGGGCTTGGACAAGCCCGGCGCGTCGGAGCGCGGCGAGGTGCTTCGACACGGTGGGCTGGTCCAGTTCCGAGCCCGTGCAGAGGTGCCCCACGTCGCACTCGCCGGTGGACAGGGACCGCAGGAGCGCCCGCCGCACGGGGTGGGCGAGCGCCCTGCAGGCTCCGGTCACGAAGTCGGTCACGCGACCGACTTCAGGTACTCGAGGGCGGACAGTGCCGCCACGGTGCCGTCGGAGACCGCGGTGGTGACCTGCCGGACCCGGTTGGTGCGCACGTCTCCCGCGGCGAAGACGCCGGGAACGTCGGTCCGGAGCGAGTCATCGGTGACGACTTCGCCGCGCGCGTTCATCTCCACCTGGCCGGCAAGGGCCTCGGAGTTCGGGACGTACCCGATGAACACGAAGCAACCGTCCACCGGGACCTCGCGGACCTCGCCGGTCGCCTTGTCCTCGGTGCGGACGGCCTGGAGCCCGGTCTCCCCGGTGAACCCCAGCACCCGCTGGTTCATCAGGAAGCCGATCTTCGGGTTGGCGGTCGCCTCGGCAACGATGAACGGCTCGGCCTGGAAGTGGTCGAACTCGTGGATGACCGTGATCGCGGAGGCGTACTGGCTGAGCGACACCGCCTCCTCGAGCGCGGAGTTCCCGCCCCCGACTATTGCGATGGGCAGGCCGGTGAAGAAGTCACCGTCGCAGGTGGCGCAGTACGAGATCCCCTGGCCGATGAACTGCTCCTCGCCATCCACCCCCAGTTTCCGCGACACGCCGCCGGTGGCCACGATCGCGGCGCCGGCGGTGTAGCTCTTCCCGTTCTTCAGGGTCACCGACTTGACGTCGCCGGACAGGTCCACCTCCGCGATCCGAGCGAACGCCTTGATTTCGCACCCGAAGTCGCGGGCCTGCTGCGCCATCGCCTGCGACAGTTCCCGGCCCGAGGTGGTGGGCACTCCCGGGTAGTTGGCGACTGCGTGGGTCAGGACCGTCTGACCGCCCAGTGTGCCGGTGTCCAGGATCAGGACGTGCCGCCGGGCCCGTCCTGCGTAGATCCCGGCGGTCAGGCCGGCTGGCCCTCCCCCCAGGATGATGATGTCGTAGTCGGTGGTCATCTCGTCTGGGTCAGAACTTCTCGTCGAGGGCCGCGGTGACCTGCTCCATCGACTGGATGCTGCTGGTCGCGTGCACCACCTCGCCGTTCTTGTAGTAGACGGTGAACGGCAGACCGCGGAAGGTGGAAGCCTGCGGCAGCGTGCGGATCACACGCGCAACGGGCTCGTCGAAGGCCATGTCGTGGAAGGCCACCTGCGGGTAGTCCTCCTGGATGGATTCCATGACGTCGTACACCGGGAGGCACATGGGGCCCATGCGCCCACAGCAGATCATGACGTTCTCGTTGTTCTCCAGCACCTCACGGAACTCGTCCTCCGAGGTGATGTGCTCAAGTCCGGTCTGCAGCATGGCTGCTCCTCTCGTGCGGCAGCGCCGCTGGTGATCAAGGTCATTGATATGCAATACGTGGCATATACCAACGTCAGCCTAGCGACCGATGGGTGGGTGTCAAAATCCCGGGCATCGGCGGGTCGTAGTACCTCCCGCGCATGGTGACACGGTTCTATCCTCGAGGATGAGGCGGCGAGGAGGCGGACGCGATGGGAGCCGATGTGCCCAGGATTGCGGTGGCGATGATTGCAGCCCTGCTTCTGGCCGGATGCGCCGGCACCGACGGTTCGGACGATGTTCCAGCTGACCCCACGCGTGAGACGGCCGTGACGTCCGCCGAAAGTCCTGAGCCAACCGATCACGACCCTGAGCCGACCGATGACAGCCCCGAGCCGACCGACGATGTCACTGTGCAACCGACTCCCGCGGACGTCGAACTCGAGGTGTTCGCGAGCCCCAGCGGCGTGGTCTGCGACCTCGACGTCATGGACGAGTACGATGCGCCGACATACCCCGCCGCGCGTTGGGCCAAGTGCTGGGTGCCGGACCCGCAGTACCCCGCGTCGGTGTTCGACGAGGAGCAGGGATCGGTCCAGGTCGCCTGCGAGGAGGATCTCGTGATGGTGTGGCCATACAACTCTGAGCAGCGGACGGAATGCGAGCCACATCAATCGCGGGACGTTCCGACGCTGGCGCAGGGCAGCACCTCCCGCTCCTCGGGCTTCGAGTGCACGATCGGTGCTGACACCATCGAGTGCCTCACCGACGATGGCAGCGGCTTCGGCTTCCGCATCGGGAACAGCCTGTTCGAAGTGCTTGGCCAGTAGTCAGCGTTCGCTGAAGACCCCTGCGAACGCCGCGAAGTTGGCGTCACGACCGAACTGGGTCGGGATGCCGAACACGACGTGCTCGAATGCGCCCCGGAATTCCGTCAGAGCGCTCCGGAAGTCCGACGCCGTCCGGTCGGGGTCGTTTGCGAACGCGCCGCATCCCCACGCTCCGAGTACCAGCGAGGTGTAGCCATACGCGTGCGCGACCGCCAGAACGCGGCGGATGCGCGCGGCCAGCAGGTCACCCGACTCGGGCTGGCCCACCAGGTCCGCAACCGGTGCGGCACTGGTGATGAAGCTGAGCGTCCACGGCCGGGTGAGGGGGGCGCCGTCGTCGGTCCGGAACACAGGGACGTCCGGCGAGAGGATCACCCAGTCGGTGGAGTCCGGTTCCATGCGCTCGAGATGGGCGGCGTACATCGGGTCGCCGTGGAGGGTTTCCTCCAGCGCGCTGGAGCGGCAGAGCACCTCCTCCTGCGCGAGAGCGCCGTGCAACCACCCACCGCCGGGGTGGATGCCGTTGGCGTAGTTGAGCGCGAGTGGCGCCTCCCCCGCGTCCGTGAGGCGGCGGGCCGCGCCGAGCGTGGTCTCGTTCGTGAGCTCTACGGTGGTGCTCCCGAACCGCGGCGCCGGCGCCTCCGGGAGCCCCGCTTCCGGCGGGATGCTCACCTTGGCCGCGACCGCCGCGTCGACGAGTGGTCCCCAGTCCACGCGCCGCCCGGAATCGTCAAGGTAGTAGCCGTCCTTTGCGGCGCGGAATGCCTCGTGGGCGAGCTCTGCCGCGCGATGGTGCGACATCGCCCGCGACTGCCCGATGCTCGCGAGGTGCGCGGCCTCATACAGGCGGTGAGTTGTGGTCAGAGCCGATCCCATGGAATCAACAGTCTCACGGATGCGGAAGGGCTCGCCCGATCCTCCACCACGCGCTGCGAAGGAACTCCGGGTCCGCCGCCTCCGGTCGTAGCCTGATCACACCAACCGCGAGGATGAGGTGAACCATGAGTGAGCCGCGCCGGATCGTGATCCTGGGGGCCGCAGGCCGGGACTTCCACGACTTCAACGTCCTGTACCGGGAGGATCCCGGGGTGCGCGTGGTGGCTTTCACCGCCACCCAGATCCCGGACATCGCGGGACGCGCCTACCCCGCGCAGCTTGCAGGCTCGAACCACCCGGACGGCATCCCCATCGTGGACGAGGCTGAGCTGGCCGACCTCATCCGGCGCGAGCGCGCTGAGGAGGCGGTCTTCGCCTACTCCGACGTCAGCCACGAGCACGTCATGCACATGGCTTCCCAGTGCCTCGCCGCCGGGGCTAGATTCGTGCTCCCCGGCGCTGCCGAGACGATGCTGCGCTCCACCCGGCCGGTGATCGCGGTGACCGCGGTGCGCACGGGCGCGGGCAAGTCCCAGACCACGCGGTACCTCGTGGGGGTGCTGAAGGAGATGGGGCTGCGCGTGGTGTCGGTGCGTCACCCCATGCCGTACGGTGACCTCGCCGCCCAGGCCGTGCAGCGCTTCGCCTCGTATGAGGACCTGGACCGGCATGACTGCACCGTCGAGGAACGCGAGGAGTACGAGCCGCACATCGACCGGGGCTTCGTGGTCTACTCCGGGGTGGACTACGAGCGCATCCTCCGCGAGGCCGAGGCGGAGGCCGACGTCATACTCTGGGACGGCGGCAACAACGATCTGCCGTTCTACGCCCCGGACCTCCACATCGTGGTGGTGGACCCGTTGCGCGCGGGCGACGAGACCCGCTACCACCCCGGGGAGGCGAACCTGCGGATGGCGGACGTCGTCGTCGTGAACAAGTGCGACTCGGCGAGCGCGGAGGCCATCGAGGCGGTGGAGGCTTCGGCCCGCGCGGTGAACCCACGGGCGGCGATCGTGCGGGCGGACAGCCCGGTCACGGTCTCGGATCCCGACGCCGTCCGCGGCCGGCGCGTAGTCGTCGTCGAGGACGGGCCCACGCTGACGCACGGGTCGATGACGTGGGGCGCGGGCGTCGTCGGAGCGCGCGCCGCGGGGGCCGAGATCGTCGACCCGAGTCCGTGGGCCGCGGGGTCGCTGGCGGCCACCTACCGGAAGTACCCGAACGCGGTGGGCATCCTGCCCGCCATGGGGTACGGCGCCGCGCAGCTCGATGACCTGGCCGCCACGATCGAGGCGGCGGACTGCGACGCGGTGGTGTCGGGAACGCCGGCCGACCTCACCCGAGTGCTCCGCGTCTCGAAGCCGATCGTCCGGGCCACCTACGCGCTTCGCGAGTGCGAGCCAGGGGCCTTGGAGGCCGCAGTCCGGGTAGTGCTCGGGCGGTAGGCGGTGGGCCGGTAGCGGCCACGCCTAGACCGCGAGCGGGCGGCCGACGTCGTGGAGGTGGTGGACCACGTCGTGAAGGAAGTACTGCGCGAGGGTGAGGACCGTGAACTCGGCGCCGTTCGAGCGGTGCCCGCGCCGGAGCTCGTCCCCCAGCGCGACGCCCCGCAACCGGGCCGCGAAGGCACCGAGGCTGGTGGCGAGGCCGGGCGCGACGTGGCGCGGATCGAGGGTGGCGTAGCCGCCCTCGATGGCGGCGGCATCCTGGTCCCAGTTCGCGAAGGTCGGGGTGTCCTCGGCAAGCATGAGGTCCAGGCGCGTGAGGAACATCCGGCCGACGTCACGGACGTGAGCGGCGTACTCGGTCGGTGACCACACGCGGGGGTGGGGCCGGGTGTGGAGGGTGGCGATGTCGTCGCCCTGGAGGAGTTCGACCCACTGCCGGGTGGCGAGGTCCGTGAGGTCCGCGACCTGGCGGAGGGTCAGGTCACCCACCGCGACACCGCACTCCGGACACCGGTGGCGCACCGTCCAGGTCCAGTCCTTGGTGTCCGGCTCGGGCAGTTCGAGGTCCACGTGCTCCATCGGCCAATGGTGGCAGACAGCGGCGGCCCCGGGAAGAGATCGCGCGACGGCATCTGCCGGAGCGTCCGGGTGGTACCGTCGGCAGCGACCGGCGAGCACGCGAGGAGGCGGCGAGTGGGCGATGCCGATGGACGCACCGTGGTCATGTGCGTGGACTACTCCCCCACCCGCGCCGAGGTCCACGAGGTGGAGGACGTGGCGGAGTTCTTCTCCCACCGCCGCCCGGCGTGGTCCCGAGTGCGGTGGATCCACGTGGCAGGTCTCCAGGAACACGGCTCCGTGCAACGGCTCGCGGAGAAGTACGAGTTGCACCCGCTCACGATGGAGGACGTGCTGAGCGGGACGCAGCGCCCGAAGGTGGACGCGTTCGGCGGTGGGGAGAGCGGGCTGAACGCGCGCCTGTTCGTCACCACGCGGGCGCTCGAGATCCAGGAAGGCCGGCTCCGCAGCGAGCAGATCTCCATCTTCCTTGGGCACAACACGGTGCTCTCCTTCGAGGAGGGTCCTACCAGTCAATGGCACCAGGTGCGGCAGCGTCTCATGACCGAGGGATCCCACCTGCGCACCGCGGACGCCAGCTATCTCGTGTACGCGATGCTGGACACCGTGGTGGACGGTGTGTTCCCGATCCTGGACCACTTCGACGGCGACCTCGAGGATCTGGAGACGGACGTGGTGGAGCACGCGGACCCAGGCGTGCTGACCGCCATCCAGGATCTGAAGCGTCAACTCGCCCTTCTCCGATCGAGCGTGTGGCCCATGCGGGAGGTTGTGGCTGCCCTCCGGCGCGACCCCCACGAGTGCATGAGCGAGACCACGAAGGTCTATCTGAGCGACCTCTACGACAACATCGTGCAGGTCATCGAGATCATCGAGACCTACCGTGAGCGCGCCAGCGACCTCACCGAGTCCTATCGCTCGGCCGTGTCCTTCCGCACCAACGAGGTCATGAAGGTACTGACCGTCATCGGTACGATCTTCATTCCCCTGACGTTCTTCGCCGGGGTGTACGGGATGAACTTCCACCACTTCCCGGAGCTGGAGCTGGCATGGGCATACCCGGCGTTCTGGGTGATCTCACTCGCGCTGGCGGGGCTGATGGTGGCGTTCTTCCGGCGACGGGGCTGGTTCTAGAGCCATCGCGTCCGCATCCGTCGACGCGGTGCATGGCTCGCCCGGGCGGCGCGCCCACCTGGGACCCTTGTCCTAGGTGCACTCGACTCGGTAGTGTCACCCACACCCGTTGAAAGCCGCTGCCGAGGACGGAACACGTGGCACTGAACCTGCACCACGAGACCGTGATCGCCGCGACCGCCGAGGAGGTCTGGCGGGAGCTCATCGACGTCGACCGGTGGAACGAGTGGAATCCCACCCTCTGCGGCGCCGACGGCCCCCTCGAGCCCGGCGCCTGGGTGCGGATGCGCCTGCGCCTCGGCCCCGCCACCGTGCCCATGCGGCAGCATGTCCAGGCCGTGGAGGAGAACCGGCTGCTCGCGTGGCGTAGCCGCAACGTCGCCAACGGCGTCATGGATGTCGACCGCACCTTCGAGATCCTGCCGCGACCCGAGGGCGGCGTGGTGTTGCGCCAGGGCGAGACTGCCCGCGGTGTCATCGCCCCAGTCGTGTTTCCGCTGCTGCGCCGGTTCATCCTCACCGGCTACGAGCGGTTGGGCCGCGCACTCAAGGCGCGAGTCGAGATTCCCATCACCCCGACCAAACTGGAGACGAACGTGCGCACGCCCCCGACAGACCAGACCGACTGGCGCAAGTCCATCAACCAGCACGAGACGTTCGACCACGACTCGATCGACTCGCTGTTCTACGACTGGGACCGGATCGGAGACCCGGACGGACCGCCTCGCGCACCCCTGAAGTTCTACGTGCCCCGCACCACCGAGGAGGTGGTGCGATGCGTAAAGGAGTGCCGGCAGTTGAACCAGCGGCTGATCGTGCGGAGCAAGGGCCACTCCTCCAACGACCTCGTCACGCCCGAGGGCGGTTCCGTCCTCCTGACGGAGAAGCTCCACGGGGTCCTCGAGGTGGACCGGGAGGCGATGACGGCGACGGCGTGGGCGGGCACGCCGTCGGCGGACGTCGACGCGCACCTCGCCACGCTCGGCCTCGGCCTGCCCGTGATCGGTGACCACGCGCACATCACAGTGGGAGGGTTCGCCTCGGTGGGCGGGATCACGGCGTCGTCGTTCCGGTACGGCATGTTCGTCGACGTGATCCAGCGGCTCGAGTACGTGGACTGGGACGGCGAGGTCCACTCGGTCGGCCGTGACGACGGCGCCGGGGAGCTGGGTCGCATGCTCACGGGCCTCGGCCGCCACGGCGTCATCACGAAGGTGACCGTCTCCGTGATCGAGATCGACAAGCACTCCACCTACTGGCGCAACGACGCCACCTATCACCGCACGATGGAGGAGTTCATCGATCTCTCGCGCGAACTGTGCGCGAACCCGCCCGCTGACGCCCGGTTCCTGCGCGGCCTGTGGGTGGACTTCCCCCTGGCAGGCGGGCGGAGCCTGGAGCTGGGCACGATGTCCGTGTATCGCGACGCCGAGGCGGGCGCGGTCCAGAAGGCCTCTGAGGCCGCGGCCTACGGGACGCTGCACCGGCTCGGCTGGATGGCTGGCAGGCTTCCTGCCGGGATCGACAAGGCGGTCAAGCTGGCCGGCATGGCGGGGGTGGTGCGGTCGCCGCGCTATGCGACCGTGAAGAACGCCGAGTTCTTCACCGAGAAGATCCTCGATGCGACGGTGGGCGACCCGCAGCGCTTCCTCGTCGTCATCTCCCCCATCGCCCGGTACGAGGAGCAGTTCCGCCGGCTGTGGGAGCTTCTCACCCACTACCGCGACACCTTCCAGTGCTTCACGTTCCTTTCGCTGTACGTCAAGAGCATCGACTCGCCCTACCTCGCGCAGGGCGATCCTGACAACCGCCGGTGGGTCGAGTTCCTGTTCTACGTGGGCATCAACCCGGAGATGATGACCGAGGCGCTGCTCGACCGGATGGCCGACGAGCTCGACCAGAACTGCATCGACACAGGCTCGTTCCGGTACATGCACACCCGGACCGGCCGGGACCCGCAGCGCCTCGCCGCGATCGATCCCAACGCCCACTACAACGCGGGCGTATCCGTGCACCCGCTCGATCGGCCGCTGCCATGACCCGTGTCCGTCAGATTCCGCTCTACACGCTCGAGGGCGTACGCGACGCGGAGGTCACCACCCACTACTTCTCGACCGAGGACGGTCTCGGCCTGTCGCTGCTGCGGTTCCAGCGCAACCGCGGCGGCGAGGCCGTGATGGTGGTCCACGGGCTGACCACCTCCACGGACATGTTCATCATGCCCGAGCACGAGAACCTCGTGTCCCACCTCCTCGACCGGGGTTACGACGTCTGGTGCCTCGACTTCCGGATGAGCAACCGCCATCCCTACAACCTGTTCAAGCACCGCTGGAGCCTCGACGACGTCGCGCTGTTCGACCACCCGGCGGCCGTCTCCACCGTCCGGCAGCACATCGGACAGAACCGTCCCCTCCACGTGATCGCGCACTGCCTCGGGGCGACGAGCTTCGCCATGAGCATGTTCGCCCTGCTCGTGGATGTGGACAGCGTGATCCTGAACAGCGTGGGGCTGACGCCGCGGGTGCCGAACTGGTCGAGGATCAAGCTGTCGGTGGCTCCCGGCATGGTGGAGCGCGTGCTCGGCGTGCCCTATCTCAACCCCAACTGGAGCGAGGACCCGGGGTTCACGCGCGGCGAACTGGTCTCCCGGGCCGTGTCCTTCTTCCACCGGGAGTGCGACGTCCCGGCATGCCACATGCTCTCGATGATGTGGGGCACCGGCTGGCCGGCGTTGTACAGCCACGAGAACCTCGCCGACGTCACCCACGAACGCGGGGGCGATCTCTACGGTGCCACCTCCGTGAACTACTACCGGCACGTCCGGCGGATGGTGAAGGCCGGCGGGGCGGTGAAGTACCACGTGGGTGACCACACCTACGACCGGTTGCCCAACAACTACTTCCGGCACGCCATCGAGGTGGAGACCCCGATCCTCTTCGTGACCGGCGAGGACAACCGGGTGTTCACCGATTCGAACATCGTTTGCTTCGAGCGACTGGAGGCGATGGTGCCCGGCAGGCACCAACTGCACGTGTATCCCGGCTACGGCCACCAGGACCCGTTCATGGGGAAGGACGTGGCTCGGGACATCTTCCCCCGCATGGTCGAGTTCTTGGAGGAACAGCGCGCACCTGCCCGCGCCTCCGAGGAGGTTCACGGATGACCCAACTGCCCACCCTCGCCGTTACGGGCTCGACCGGCTCGCTCGGCGGACTGGTCGCGCGAGACCTCGCCGCCCGCGGCGTCCCCCAACGGCTGCTCGCGCGTACGCCGGCAAGGGCACCGGACCTGAGGGGCGCCGTCACTGTCCCGTTCTCCTACGCCGATTTCGACGCCGCCTTCCGGGCGCTCGAGGGCGTGGACGTGCTGTTCATGGTGTCCGGGTCCGAGGCGCCGGACCGGCTGCAGCAGCATTGCACCTTCGTGGACGCCGCGGCGCATGCGGGGGTGCGGCACGTCGTCTACACGTCGTTCTTCGGGGCGAGCCCCACTTGCACGTTCACCCTCGGCCGCGACCACTTCGCCACCGAGGAACACATCCGGGCCAGCGGGATGGACCACACCTTCCTGCGGGACAACCTCTACCTCGACTTCCTGTCCGTGCTTCCGGACTCCGGTGGCGTGATTCGCGGGCCGGCAGGGTCCGGCAGGGTGGCCGCGGTGGCGCGGGCGGACATCGCGCGGGTGGCTGCCGAGGTGCTCGCGGATCCTGACCGGCACGTCCGGGCCACCTACGACCTCACCGGGCCGGAGGCCCTCACGATGGACGAGGTCGCAGCGTTGATCACCGAGGTGACCGAGCGCGCCGTGATCTTCCACGACGAAACGGTTGCGGAGGCATACGAGTCACGCCGCCGTGCGTGGCCTGCGGATGAGTGGCAGTACGACGCGTGGGTTTCCACCTACACCTCGATCGCGGCGGGCGAACTGGACGGCCCCACTGACGCCGTCCTGACCCTCACGGGGCGGGACCCTCTCAGCCTGCGCGAGCTGCTGCGCGGGGAGCAGGCATGAATCGTGACTTCGCCAGCCACCCCCGCATCATCGCCAGGGCCAGCCCGAACGACCTCACCAACCTTGCCGTCGATCGCGGTCCAACCCCCATGAACATCGGTGCCGTGCTCGTACTCGAGGGCGCCACCGACCTCGGACTCCCGGCCATCCGGCCGCTGCTGGATGGGCGCCTGCCCCGCGTGCGGCGGCTGCGGCAGCGGCTTGTCCTGGCGCCGCTCGGCGGCGGGCGCCCCCTCTGGGTTGACGATGCAGACTTCGACCTCGACTGTCACCTGTCCGCGCACGTGGCGGAGCCCGGCGACGACGCCGAAGCCTCCCTTCTCCGAGTGGCTGCCGGCCTCGTGTGTGAGCACCTTCCTCGCGACCGACCCCTGTGGCACGCAGGGCTGGTGACCGTGGCCGGGACGGGTAAGGCTGCGCTTGTCCTCGTGGTGCACCACGTCCTCGCGGATGGACTCGGGGGCCTGGCGGTCCTGGTGGCGCTGGCGGACGAGGGTACTGAACCACCACCAGCCGCCGTCTTCCCGGAGTTGCCTCCACCCCGGCGGGAGCTCATCGCGGACGCCTGGCGACAGCGTGCCCGCACCCTCCGCAGATCCAGTCTCCACCTGCGCAGCGCCACGCACGGTGTCCGCGAGCTCGGGCTGGCCACCCGTCCGCGGCTCGCACCCGCCACCTCGCTCAACAGACCGACCGGGCCACGCCGTCGCCTCACAACGGTGAACGTGCCGCTGTCCGACGTCGTCGACTTCGCCCACGCCCGCGGGTGCACAGTGAACGACATCGCGCTCGCGGCGATCGTCGGAGCCATGGCGGGCACGCTGGAGAGCCGCGGGGAACGTCCGGCCGAGCTGGTCGTGTCTGTGCCGATCTCGTCCCGGCGTGGCACCACCGCCGGACAGCTGGGCAACCAGACCGGGGTGGTCCCCCTCACCCTGCCGACCACGCCGGATCCCGTTGAGCGACTGGACCGGATCGCAGCCATCTCACGGGCGCGGCGCGGTTCCGCGCCGGGGGCGTCGGCCGCTCCGCTGGGTCTGGCGTTCCGTGCTCTCGGCCGCCTGGGTCTGTTCCAGCCCTTCATCGACCGGCAGCGGCTGGTCAACACCTTCGTGACCAACGTGCGCGGACCCACCACGGCGATGACGCTCGGCGGCCGGCCGGTCGTCGCCCTCATCCCGATCGCGGTGAACCCCGGCAACGTAGGCGTCTCGTTCGACATCCTGTCCTACGGCGGTCTCCTCGGGATCACGGTGGTGGCGGACCCCGATGTGGTACCGGACCAGGACCGGCTCACCGATCTGCTGGCCCGCGAGCTAACTGAGCTGAGGGCGTGATTCCAACTGGGCAGGTGGGCAACCATCGACACCATGTGTCGACGGTTGCCCACCTGTTCATGAGCATGGCAGGGCACGACGAGCGAAGGGACCACGCTCAGTGAAGGGACCACGCTCAGTTCAGCGCCACCCACAATCGACCCCAACTGCTGCGTCGGCTGAGGATGCTCCGCAACATGGAGTGGTTCAACGTCCTCCTGCTGATCGGAGGCTGGTACTGGCATCTGAAGGTCACCCAGATCGAACATGGCCGGGACATCCAGTCCCAACTCGACATCCTCGCGAGGATCCGGTTGATTGCCGCGGTGGTACTGAGCGTCTCCACGTTCGCGTTTGCCGCATCCTGGGTCGTGGCAGTGGGGAAGACCGCGGACCGGGGATGGGCGACAGCCTTCCTGATCCTCGCCTGGGCCGAGTACGTCAACCACTACTTCTACTACCAGTTGATGCACGACACCAGATCAGACCTCGAGCGGCTCATGCGGACAAGGAAGCTCCGCAAGTCCTGGCTGGCAACGGATCTTGACGGCTCCGGGCAAGACGGAGTCTGATTCCTGCACCTTCCCGAACCTGATGTCTCACTCGTCGCGTGGCAGGCAAGGACGCCGCTCAGAAGGGTGGTGGGTCGTCGCTGTCCTCGGGTGGAGGTGTTGGTGTGTGGCCGTGGCGGCGGGGTTCTCGTTCGGGTGGTCGGGTGTGGGTGTGGCCCAGGGCGGAGGTCCAGGTGCGGGTGCCGTCCCGCTGGAGGGGTCCGGGGGTGGCGGCACCGGCGGATTTGATGGCGTGGTCGCGGGGGCATTCGGAGGCCAGGTTCGTCAGCGAGGTGTGCCCGCCCGTGGCCCAGTCGTGGACGTGGTCGGCTTGGCAGCGGTGGGCGGGGATGGAGCAGCCGGGGCGCACGCAGGTGTGGTCCCGTAACCGGATCAGGGTGGCCAGGTGGGCCGGTGGGGTGTACCGGGTGCGCCCGATGTCCAACGGGGTCCCGGTCAGGGTGTCGGTCACGATCCGTTGCCAGGTCCCCC
>JBNJCY010000036.1:0-12871 GCA_051744325.1 Actinomycetota bacterium | reverse complement strand
GCCACGACGCGCAGGATGGCCCGTTCTACGGCGAACTCCGGGTCCCGGCCCAGCCCCTTGACCTCGGCGTCAGCCGCTGCGATGGCGGTGATCGCCTCCGCGATCGACTCGGGCCGCCACCCCCGCAGCTCCCTCTCGGCGCGTTGCACCTGCCACGGGGCAAGCCCGATGTCCGCCGGCGACAGCCCGCGGCCGCGCATCGCGCCGACCTTCGCGAGGGTGCGAAGCTTTGCGGCCAGCGCCGCCACGAGCGGGACCGCCGGCGTCCCGGTCGCCAGCGCGTGCCGCGCCAGCGTGATGGCGGTGGCGGCGTCGCCCGCCAGAGCGGCGTCAGCCACCCGGAAGCCGCTCGCCTCCACCCGGCCGGCGTGGTAGCGGTTCACGGTTGCGACTGTGACGACACCGCTCGTGTCGGCCAGCAGCTGGCGGACGGCGGCGTCGAGTTCCCGCAGGTCGGTGCCGACGGCGTCGATGAGAGCCTGCACGGCCTCCGGCTCGATGCGGCGTGACGCCCGCCGGAAGTCGCCACGGACGAACTCCACCTTGTCCGAGTCCCGCTTCACCGCCTCACAGGCCACCACGACTCCGGAACGTGCCAGCGCGTCCAGCAGCTTCTTTCCACGGTTCCCACCGCCGTGGCGGACGACGAGCCACATGTCCTCGGCGGGATCCGCGATGTAGGCGAGGCACTCGGTGAGGAACGCGTCGTTCATGGCCTCGGCACCCTCGACCACCACCAGCCGCCGTTCGCCGAAGAGGGAGGGGCTCGCGAGCCAGGTCAGCTGCCCGGCCTCGTAGGCGGCGGCAGCCAGGGTGGTGACCTCCACGGCCGGGTCCACTGCACGCGCCTGCGCGGTCAGCGACGAGAGCACCCGGTCGCCGAGGACGGGTTCGGCGTCTCGGACGAGGACGACCGGGCCGAGTTCCGCCGCGCTCCACGGGAGGGATCTGCTCACTCTCCCAGCCTGCCATGGACCACCCACTGAGGGTCATCACCGTCCAGCCTCCACGACGGCGGTCCCGTCCTCCAGGGTGACCCGGAGCGCTCCGTGCACGTCCGTCCGCCAGAGTCGGGTTCCCAGGCCCTCGTAGAGGGCCATCGCCTCCACGGTGGGGTGGCCGTATGCGTTGTCGGCACCAACGGAGACGAGCGTGATCGCCGGGTCGAGGAGGGTGGCGAGTGCCGGGTCCTGGTCCCGCGACCCGTGGTGGGCCATCGCGACCACCTCGAGGCCACGACACGGCGCCCCACAGGTTGCCACCTCGTTCGCGAGCTGCTCCTGGCCCCCGCGCTGGAGGTCCCCCAGGGCGAGGACACGCCCACCGGGAGCGGTCAGCAGCACCGCGACGGACAGGTCGTTGGCGTCCTCCGTGCCCGGGGTGGCGGAGGGCCAGAGGACCTCCCAGGCGACCGTGCCGGCCATGCCGCGGTCCCCGGTGACGGCGACGCGGGGCTTGAGTCCTGCGAAGACGAGTTCGCGTTCCAGCGCCCGCACGGCGTCGTGGGGCTCATGTGCGGGAGAGATGAGCACCTCGTCGACGCGTGCCGCCGCGAGGACCGCCGGGAGGTTTGCGATGTGGTCGGCGTGGGGGTGGGTGAGGACGAGCAGGTCGAGGTGTGTCACACCCGCCGCGGTGAGACAGTCCTGAGAACGGCCGTCCTCCGGACCCACGTCCACCATCACGGCCGAGGCGACACCGGAGCGCACGAGGAGCGCCGAGCCCTGCCCGACGTCGCACTGGAACACCGACCACTCGCCCCGGCGGACGAGAAGGGCGGTCCCTGCCACCATGAGGGACGCCACCACCACTGCCGAGAGCACGGCCGGCGGCCGCGGCCACCTGGGCGGGGGTGCCAGCAGGGCGAGGACGAAGAGCGCGTGGAGGACGGCCAGGGCGAGCGCCCCGGGAAGACCCTGTGGCCACGGCAGCGAACTGGCCGGGAACCGGGAGACCACCATGGCCGTCCCGGCGATCCACCCGGTGAAGAACTCTGCGGCACGCGCCAGCCCAGTGGCCCCGGGGAGCCAGAGGGGTGAGACCATCACCGAGGCCAGCCCGAGCAACGTCGCGGGCGCCACCGCGGGAGCGGCGACCGCGTTGGCGAGGACACCGTAGAGGCTGACCGACGGGTTGAACAGCAGGATGATCGGGGCGCAGGCGAGGTGTGCGGCCAGCGGCGTCGCGAGGACGCCCGCCACGTGGCGCCGGGGCCGCCATCCGGCGCGGCGCAGGGTCCGTTCGGCGGACCGGCCGAGCGCCGGGGCCAGCAGGAGCAGCGCAGCGGTGGCACTGGCCGAGAGGGCGAACCCGAAGGAGAACGCGAGCCACGGGTCGAGGACGAGGAGCAGGACGATGGCCGTCGCGAGCGCGGGCAGCGCCTTCGGCGGCCGGCCGCGCAGGATCGCGACGACGGCGGTGCACCCCATCGCCGCCGCCCGTACCACCGACTCCTCGGGGCCGACGAGAGCCACCAGGCCGGCGAGGGCGAGCGCGAGGAGGACCGCCCGCAGCCGGGTGGGGGCTCGGACGGCGAGCAGGCCCACCGCCGCCAGCACGAGGGCGATGTGTGCGCCGGAGACGGCGGTGAGGTGGCCCAGCGAGGTCCGGCGCATCGCCTCCAGCAGAGTCTCGGGCAGGGCGGAGTCGTCCCCGATGGTGATTCCGGGGACGAGACCGCGGCCTTGCGGGCTGAGGGGCGCCGTGGCGTCGAGGAAGCGTCCCCGCAGTGCCTGGACAGCGCCGGCCGCACCACCCGGCGAGGCACGTGCCGCCACCGTGGAGTCCAGCAGCAGTGCCTGGGAGTCCTCCTGGGCCGGCAGCGCCGCGAGTGTTCCCGAGAGCGCGACGCGATCCCCGCGGCGGATCCCCGTCACCCCTCCCAGTGCGGTCACCCGCGCAGTGGACCGCACGGCCGTCCCTCCCGCCCGGGACACCGACTCGAGGCGCAGCCGCACCATCGCCTCGCTGCGGGAGGAGGCGCCCAGGATCCGGGCGTCCTCCAGTGCCACCGCGCGCACCTCCACCTCGGCCCGCCCCACCCGCAGGTCCTCGAACCCGCCGGAGATCCGCACCTCGACCTGGGCGCGTGCGCTGAGCAGCACCGCAATGGCGACCGCGGCACACAGCAGGACCTGGAGCGCCAACGGGGTGGGTCGGGACCCTGTCCGCACGAGCAGGACCAGCACCACCAGCCCGGCGCCAGCCGCGGCCACCGGCCCTGCCGTGCCCTCGGCACCGAACGTCAACCCCGCCGCGGCGGCCAGCCACGCCGCCGCCGCCGCCGGGACGAGGCGGACGTCGTGGGTCACATGGTCACCAGGGCACGGATCTTCTCGAGGATCGCGGGACCGATGCCGGGGACGTCGATCAGATCCTCCACGCTCGAGAACGGTCGGGACTCCCTCCGCTCGATGATTCGACCGGCCAGTGCCGGCCCCACCCCCGGAAGCTCCTCGAGCTCCGCGGCACTGGCGGTGTTGACGTTGACGAGTCCCGGCACCCCACCTCCCGCGGCACCGCCCGCCGCGGGTGAGGCCTCCCCCACGCACGGGACGTAGACCTGCTGCGCGTCGAGTAGCACCTGGGCCCGGTTGAGCGCGGACTCCTCCGCGTCGGCCAGCAGTCCGCCTGCGACCGCGATGGCATCATCCACGCGGGCCCCGAGCGGGAGTTCGTACACCCCGGGGGCCTCGACGGCCCCGGTGACGTGCACGGTCACCGTCCCGGCCGGCGTGGTGGCGACCGCGGCGAGCGGCGTGGAGGACGGCGACGCCGTCGCCTCCAGCGGGACCACCTCGCCGCGGCCCCCGAGCCACGCCCACGCGGAAACGGCGAGGGCCACGAGGAGGACGAGGACCGAGAGCGTGACCGCGGCGCTGCGCGGAAGGGTGGTACGGGAGGACTCGGCACGGTGCTGGGGGACCACTGGCCGACCGTACGGCGGCCGCCAACTGGGCCGGCGCCAGGACACGGCGCCCTGTTGATGGAGCTGCGCCCGGGTCAGCTGTGGACGAGACCGCGCGTGCGGGCCGCGGCCACCGCGAGGGCCCCCGGGCCCGCGTGGACTGCGAGCACGCCCGCCATGGGGGTGACGTCCAGCCGGTCCACCTCGAGGCCAGCCTCCGCGGCGGCCGTCCCGAGCCGTGCGGCGAGGGTGTCCGCCACCTCCGGGGAGTCGACGTGGTGGACCGCGAAGCTGACCGGAGAGCGTGGCTCGCGAGGGCCACCGGTGGGGGCTCCCGCGGATCGCAGGGCCCGGTCCACGAGGCGCTGGTGGGCCCGGGCGGAGCCCCGGACCGACTCGAGGACCCGGATCTCGCCGTGGCGCACCTCGAGGATGGGCTTGATCCCGAGTGCGGTCCCGATCGCCAGCTGCGGGACACGCAACCGTCCGCCGCGCTGGAGGTGCCGCAGGTCCGCCACGGACAGGAGGACCCGCGAGGTCGCCGCGCATTCACGGGCGCGGGCGACGGCTCTCGCCATCGATTCCCCGTCAGCGAGGCTCGTCCCTGCGACGGCGACGGCGTAGCCAAGGGCGCCCGCCACGGTGCGGCTGTCGATCACCTCCACCGGGATGCCGCGCTCGGCGGCGACCTCCGCGGCCGCGGCCCGCACCGACCCGTACGTGCCGGAGAGCTGCGCCGAGAGGTGGATGCACACGATGCCGGCCGCGCCCTCGTCGGCGAGGGTGCGGAGGAGCTCCCGGATCTCGCCCGGGGTGGGCTGGGACGTGGACGCCGCCGTCGTCCGGATGAGCTCAGTGATCCGCGCAGCCTCTGCGGGCACGTCGGGGATGCTCGCGGTGCCCGCGAGGACGTGCATCGGAAGGACCCGCACCGCCACCGACTCCGCGAGGCCGGCGGGAAGCGACCACGTGGAGTCGGTCACGAGTGCGATCTGCGTCGGCCCCATGGGGACAGGCTACGCATTCTGGGATCGGGTCATGTCATCACGGGAGGAAATCGCCCAGCTCAGGGCGAGAAGGGCGCCCCTTGCCCGGTGGCCGCCACCCGGCTGCGCGCACCCCGTTCCGACATGGGCACCGCGACAGAGGCCCGGGTGGACGCCCTCGTGGCGGCCTCGACCCTCCTGCCGAGGTACCGCGACGCCGTCGACGGCGAGTCCGCGTACGAGATGCTGACCACCCGCATGGAGCAGCAACGGGCCGCGGCGGAACGGCAGACCCTCGAGGAGGAGCGCGCTGCGGAGCTCGAGGAGCTGGAGGAGAGAATCGCGAAGGAGCGCGCCGAGGGGGACATGCGCCTCGAGCGCGAGCGAGCGACCGCGCAGAAGGAGGAGGTCCGCCGCCGGGCGGCCCGCCAGAAACAGCTGGACTCCCTGCTGAGCAGTGCCCTGCGCACGGCGGGCCGCGAGATCACCCGGTCCATCTTCGGGACCCGCGGCCGCTAGTCCGAAACGGATTGACCGGGCACCACGTTCACGAGGCGCGGCGCCCGCACGATGACCGTGCGCACGTCCCTCCCCGCGAGCGCGCGGACCACGCCTGGCGCCGCCAGCGCCCGCTCGCGCAGTTCGTCCTCGTCGATGGAGACCGGCACCTCGATGCGGTCGCGCACCTTGCCGCCCACCTGCAGGACGCAGGTGGTGGTCTCCTCCACGAGCAGGGCCGCCTCCGCCACCGGGAACGGCTCCCACGCGAGTGACTCCATGTGGCCCAGCCTGCTCCACAGCTCCTCCGCGATGTGCGGAGCCACCGGCGCGACCATCAGCACCAGCGGCTCGATCGCGTCCCGCGGGACGGACCGGCGCGCGGTCAGGTGGTTGTTGAGCACGATCAGCTTCGCGATGGCGGTGTTGATGCGCATCGCGGCCATCTCCTCGCCGACCGCCGCGATGGTCCGGGCCACGAGGCGGGCGGTGGCGTCGTCGAGCGGCTCGTCGGTGACGGTCACCTCTCCGGTCTCCTCGTCCACGACGTTCCGCCACAGCCGCTGCAGGAAGCGCTGGGAGCCGACGACGGCGCGCGTCTCCCACGGCCGCGAGACGTCCAGGGGGCCCATCGACATCTCGTACACCCGGAAGGTGTCGGCGCCGTAGGAGTCGTACATGTCGTCCGGGGTCACCATGTTCTTCAGTGACTTGCCCATCTTGCCGTACTCGCGAGTCACGGGTTCGCCCTCGAAGCTGAAGCCGGACTGCTCGTCGCCCTCCACCCGGGCGGCGTCCACGTACTGGCCACGGGCGTCCACGTACGCGTAGGCCTGGATGTAGCCCTGGTTGAACAGCTTGTGGAACGGCTCGGAGGAGCTGAGGTACCCGAGGTCGAACAACACCTTGTGCCAGAAGCGCGCGTACAGGAGGTGCAGCACGGCGTGCTCCACGCCGCCCACGTACAGGTCGGTGCCACCCGAGCCACCCGGAGTGCGTGGCCCCATCCAGTACCGCTCGATCTCCGGGTCGACGAGGGCCTCGGAGTTGTCGGGGTCGAGGTAGCGCAGCTCGTACCAGCACGAGCCCGCCCACTGCGGCATCGTGTTCGTGTCCCGGCGGTAGGCCCTCGGCCCGTCGCCCAGGTCCAGTTCGACCTGCACCCACTCCTCCACGCGGCCGAGCGGCGGCTCGGGGTTGGAGGCGGCGTCGTCGGCCGCATAGGTGCGCGGCGAGAATTCGGGCACCTCGGGCAGGTCGACGGGCAGCATCTCGTCGGGCAGCACGTGCGCGACGCCGTCAGAGTCGTAGACCACCGGGAACGGCTCGCCCCAGTAGCGCTGCCGGGAGAACAGCCAGTCGCGCAGCCGGTAGGTGACCGCGCCGCGCCCGTGGCCCTTCGCCTCCAGCCACGCGGTGATCCGGGCCCCGGCCTCGTCCTTGCCGAGGCCGTCGAGGGAGATCTCGTCGTTCGCCGAGTTGACGACGACTCCGTCACCCGTCCACGCGGCCTCCTGCACGTCGTACCCCTCCTCCGGGAGGATGGTCGCGACGATCGGCAGGCCGTACCTGGACGCGAAGTCGTGGTCGCGCTGGTCGCCCGAGGGCACCGCCATGATCGCGCCGGTGCCGTAGCCCATGAGCACGTAGTCGGCAGTGAACACGGGGACGGCCGCGCCGTTGACCGGGTTCGTGGCGAACAGGCCGGTGAACACGCCGGTCTTGGGGCGGGTCTCGTCGGTACGCTCCTCGTCGGTCTCGGCGGACGCCTTCGCCTGGTAGGCGGCGACGGCGTCGTGCGGGTTGCCACCACCGCCGGTCCACGACCCCGGCGTACCGTCGGGCCAGGCCGCGGGCACCAGCGAGGTCTCCCCCGCCACGAGGGGGTGCTCGGGCGAGACCACCATGAACGTGGCGCCGAACAGCGTGTCCGGCCGGGTGGTGAAGACCGTCAGGGACTCGTCCAGCCCCGGCACGGCGAAGTCCACGAACGCACCCTCGGAGCGTCCGATCCAGTTGCGCTGCATGAGGCGCACCTTCTCGGGCCAGTCGATGGTGTCCAGGTCCCCGATCAGGCGGTCGGCGTAGGAGGTGATCCGCATCATCCACTGGCTGAGGTTCCGCTTGAACACCGGATAGTTGCCGCGCTCCGAGCGGCCCTCGTTGGTGACCTCCTCGTTCGCGAGCACCGTGCCCAGCCCGGGGCACCAGTTCACCGGGGCCTGCGAGATGTACGCCAGCCGGAAGCCGTCGAGCACCACGGAACGCTCCGCGGCGGTCAGGTGCGGCCACGGCCGCCCGCCCGGGGCCGCCCGCTCCCCCGACTCGAACTGGGCCACGAGCTCGGCGATCGGGCGGGCACGGCCCGTCCCGCCGTCGCGGCCCGGGGCCTCGGGGTCGTACCACGCCTCGAAGATGCGGGAGAAGATCCACTGGGTCCAGCGCACGTAGTCCGGGTCGGTGGTGGCGAAGGTGCGGCGCTGGTCGTGCGCGAGGCCGAGTCGGCGGAGCTGGCGCCGCATGGTGGCGATGTTGTCCTCCGTGGTGACGCGGGGGTGCTGCCCGGTCTGCACGGCGTACTGCTCGGCGGGCAGGCCGAACGCGTCGTACCCGAGGGTGTGCAGGACGTTCCTGCCCCGCATCCGCTCGAACCGGCCGACCACGTCGGTGGCGATGTACCCCAGCGGGTGCCCGACGTGCAGGCCCTTGCCGGAGGGGTAGGGGAACATGTCGAGGAGGTAGAACTTCTCCCGCTCCGCACGCGGACCCGCCAAGGGGCCGGAAGGGTTGTCCGCCGCGAAGGTGCCCTCGGCGTCCCACCGGTCCTGCCAGCGGCGCTCGATCTCCTCGGCCATGGCCGCCGTGTAACGGTGGGCGGGGGTGGTGTCCTCAGTCATCGCGTCCTCCCTGATGCTCGGGGCATGAAAAAACCTCCCGGTCAGGGAGGTTCCGCCGCGCCTGGCGCGCGGCTAGCGAAGGAGCATTCCGGTCCTCATCCGGACAGCGTACCGCATGCGCAATGGGTGCCCGGTGAGCCGTCCACGGGGCATGATGGGGGTATGAGCAGCGTGTTCTCCCTCATCATCGACGGCACCATCCCGGGCAACTTCGCGTGGGCGGACGAGGTGTGCGTCGCCTTCGCGACCATCGAGCCGATCAGGCCCGGCCACCTGCTCGTGGTCCCCCGGGTGGAGGTGGAGCAGTTCACAGCTGCGGACGACGACGTGCTTGCCCACCTCATCGTGGTCGCCAAGCGGGTGGGGCTGGCCCAGCAGCGGGCGTTCGGCGCCCCGCGGGCGGCCCTCATCGTCGCCGGGTTCGAGGTGCCCCACACCCACCTGCACGTCCTGCCGGCGTGGGACGAGGAGTCCCTGACCTTCGCGAACGCCCGCCGGGTCCCCGGCGAGGAGGTCACGGCGAACACCGAGGCGGTGCGTGCCGCGCTCCGCGACCTCGGCCATGGCGCCAACGTTCCGGCCGTGGTCAGCTCGCCGGCGCTCGGTTGACCTCAGAGCCCGAACACCAGGAGCCACTTGTCCCAGAACACGACGATGGCGAGCACCAGCAGAACGGCATAGGCGCCCGCCACGATCAGCCACCGCTCGGTGACCAGCATGCGGGCGAGTCCATCGGTGACGGGCAGATGCCCAGCCTGCGCCGCGCGCGCCAGCAGGTGGACCCCCACGAGGATGACGACCAGCCACGTCACCACGCAGTACGGGCAGAGCGAGCCGATGACGGCCACGGACTGGTACGCCAGCCACACGACGAACGCCAGTCCGCCGAGGACGATCCCGCTCAGGAGCCACCACATCCAGCGCCGGACGCGGCCCCCAGCGGCGAACATGAGCCCGACGCCCACCAGTGCACCGAAGGCCCCCGTCCCGAGCACCGCGTTCGGAAGTCCCAGGAGCAGGCTGCCCTGCGGGGTACCGAGGAAGGTGGAGCACCCGATCACCGGGTTGATGTCGCACCCGAGGGAGGCGAGGGGGTCCTCGCGCCAGATCAGCTCGGCGCGCACGAGCTCCACCGAGGCCCACATACCCACCAGGCCCGCGGCCACGAGGAGCCACGAGAACGGTCGGGGTGCCCCTCCGGCGCGCTGCAGCCGGGTCGGGCGGGACTTGTCCAGCTTCTGCAGCTCGAGCTCCTCGAGCAGCAGCTCGTCCTCCGTCAGGAGCTCGTCGAGCTCGTCGACGGGATCGACGTCGTCCTCGGGAATCCGCGCCATGGGCCAACTGTAACGACACCGTCGGAACCGATGGTCACCACGCTCATGTCGAACGGTTCCCCGTCGGCGAACCGGAGGACGGTGAGGTCCGCCGACGTCTGGAGCGCCCCGATCGTGCGCCCGCCGTAGTTCCCGCCGCCCGACGACGACGACACGTAGGTCCACCCGCCGGTGTCCGTCGCCTCCGGGCCCACCTGCCGGTGCAGGTGCCCGGACAGGGTGAGCCGCGCGCAACCGTCCCGCGCGGCCGGGTGGGCGGCGATGGGGTTGTGCACGAGCAGGACGTCGACGCCACCCACGTCGCAGGCGGTCCGGCCGAGCCGCACCCCGAGGCCCGCGACGGTCTCGTCACGCTCCGAGACCGTACCGGCCCCGATGGCGGTGAGGGTCGGATCGGTGTCACCCAGGATGCGCAGCCCCGCCATCTCGATGGGCTGGCCCCGCAGGACGGTCCAGCCGGCGGACTCCTCCTGCCGGGCCGTGACGACGGAATCATGGTTCCCGTCCGCGACCACCACCGGGACGGCGAACTCCTCGGCGAAGGCGTTCACGCAGAACGCCTCCGCCGCCGTGCCGGACACCACGGTGTCCCCGCCGTTGAGGATCAGCTCGGCCCCGCTCACCCCGACGAGCGCCGCGACCACCCGGCCCATCGACACGTTGCAGTGCAGGTCGGAGACGAACACCGCGGTGGTCAGGGCGTCCTCGTCAGGGGGTGCCGGCAGGTCCCACCCGGACCGAGGCGCGGGGTGTGCGACGGAAGGGCTGAAGTCGCGCGCGACGCGCTCCGCGATCCCGTCGTAGAACGCCTCGGTCTCCTCGTAAGCCGCGAGGAGCAGCGGGCCCCAGGTGTTGACGAGGTCCGCCAGCCGCCCGGAGACCGCGACGCCGGCGAACGCGGTCCCGTCGAGGACGGTGGCCCGGGTCGCGGGCGCGTCCGGTCGCGTCAGGGTGGGGATGACTCCGACGCTCACCACGCCGAGCGCGACGACGCCGGCCACCGCCGCGCTCCGGCGGGTCACCACGAAGCGGCTGCCGCTGCCGCGCAGGAGCGCGATGACGGCAAGGCCTGCACCCGCGACGATCGCGGCCCGGCCGAGCGCGTCGAAGACGAGGGCTTCGATGGCGGGTGCGAGCGCCGCGCGGGGCTGGGACACGAGCTGGGCGTAGGCCACCGCATCGGCCCCGAGGCCCTCGAGGACGTTGCCGCTGTAGCCGTCCGACGGGATCTCGTGGACCACCACCCTGACCCCGAGCGGCGCGACCGGGGAGTCGAGGTGGATGGCACCGAGGGGCCCGAGGTCGAAGAGGACCCTGCCGGACACCTCGACCTCGAACGAGGCACGGTGGGGGCCGAGGGTGGACTCGGCCCGCGCCGTCGTCACGCCGAAGACGAGCGCGATCGCGAGCACGAGCGCCGCGAAGGCGGCGTAACGGAGCAGCGCACCCCGAGGAGGGGTCACCGGCTCAGGCCTCGGCGACGAGCGATCCGACCCACGCAGCCACCGTGACCAGGAAGACGCTCAGGCCGACGGCCAGCGCGGCGGTCGCGGGCCACTGCGGGGCCCGCTTCGAGGCGAGCGACACCACGCCCAGCACCGCGGCGACGACACTGCCGATGAGGGAGAGGAACAGCAGGACCGCGCGCGCCGGGCTCTCGGAGTCGGCGACCCCGGGGACGGTGTAGTTGAACGCCGCCTGCATGAACGTGACGACCACGGCCACGGCGAGGCCCACCCATCCGCTCGGGTTCCCGGGCTGCTGGACCTTGCCGGTCGGCTCTGGCCGCTTCTTGTCGGGCGTGTTCCTGTCGGGCGTGGATGGCTTGTCCGCCGGACGGGGCGTGGGGCTGGTGGTCATTCCCCAATTGCAGCACGTCCGCGCCGGGCGCACCAACCGCGTCGCGCAAGCGTCACTGGTAGGAGACGAAGATCGGGGCGGGTTCCACGTTCGCGATCGTCTGCTCGGGGGTGAGCATGGCGGGCGTGTCCTCGTCGTAGAAGTTCTTCCACCCCCAGAACGGCATGTTCGGCGCGTAGTCGTGGAGGACGCGCCACGTGTCCTGCTTGGCGCCCTGCGCCCCCTGACCGTCGACGTGCATGGTGATCGCGAGTTCGTCCCGCGAGGTGTCGAGCCGGTCGATGTCCGGGGTCATGCTGATGCGGAAGGAGTGGAGGATGAGGACCTTCTGCGGCAGCCGGTTCTCGCGGACGAGGTCCGCGAGCCAGTTCGCCACCTCGTTGACCTCATCGATCGCCACGGACCCGATCTGGCGCAGGTGGACCTGGTCCGGCCTGAGGCGCCACTCGGGGTCGAGGGCGAGTCCCACGTGCGGTTCGAGCAGCAGCTCCTCGTACAGCTTCGCCTGGGTCAGGAAGTCCGTACGGCCCGGCTGCAGGTCGAGGACCACGTAGAGGCCGTTCTCGGCCGCCGCGTCCACGAGGGGCCGGAGGGTCGAGATGTCCGCCTCCGCCGAGTAGTTGCCGTCCGGTCCCGGCCCGGCCGAGGCGATGGTCGCGATGATCTCCAGGGCGGGCACGACCGTCCTGTCCGTGAGCGCCTCGTAGGGCGCGGCGTGGGCGCGGGCGCGCTCGATGGTCGCCTCGACGCCCTGCTCCCCGAGCACGCCGAGAACGGCGGAACCGGGATGGCCGTAGAGCGCCACGTAGAGCTTCCCGGGGGCGGCGAGCTGCCCGCCGCCGGGGAGCTCCACGCCCGTGAGGACCGTCTCGAGCTTCCATTGGTAGTCCGCTCCGAAGTCCCCCATGACCACGAGCGCCGAGTCCGGGTTCTCCGCGATCGCACGGATCACGTCGACGGCGCCGCGCGGGTCGTCCACGGCAACCTCGGCGACCCCGCCCACCGGGCTGAGGATCGCCTCCGCCACGTCGCGCGCCGCCTCGTCCGCGACGAGGACGTGGGGGGTCACCTCAGGGCTGTCCGACCGTTTCAGGTGGGCGATCCGGACGTCGGCAACGTCCAGCCCGGCGGGCAGCGGGGCGCCGACGCGTGCGACGGCGACCGTCCCCAGACGCTCCAGTTCACCAACGAGCGCGTCCGGCTCCTCCGCGTCCGCCGGGACGACCAGGAGGGGGATGGCGAGGCCGGCTGTCGCGGCACTCGCCTCGGCGAGGGACTGCGCGGTCGTGAGCGCGACCACGGGCGCCGCGCCGTACAGCACCTCCGAGAGCTGGACTGACGCTGTGGCGGCGTCGCCGCCGGGCAGCGTGACGACGTCGCCGGACATGA
>JBNJCY010000035.1:0-13033 GCA_051744325.1 Actinomycetota bacterium | reverse complement strand
CCCAGGCTCAGTTCCTGGGCGATCTCGCGGTTGGACAACCCGTGCCCGATGTGGATGAGCACCTCCCGCTCACGGTCGGTGAGGCGGTTGAGATCGCGGTTGGTGACGTCGGTGGGCTGTCCGCCCGCCGTCGTTGCCCGGGAGAACTCACGCATGAGCCGCCGGGTGACCGAGGGCGAGAGCAGGGCGTCGCCCTGGGCGATGGTGCGGATGCCGGCGATGAGATCCTCCGGAGGGGTGCGCTTGAGGAGAAAGCCGCTTGCTCCCGCACGCACCGCCTCGTACACGTACTGATCGATCTCGAACGTGGTGAGGATGACCACGCGTGGCGGGCCGGATCCGTCATCGCTGTCCGGCGCGCTCGTGATCAGTCGGGTGGCTTCGATCCCGTCCGTGCCGGGCATCCGGATGTCCATGAGGACCACTTCGGGCTGGAGGTCGCGCGCGAGGGCCACGGCCTCGTCCCCGTCGGCCGCCTCACCGACGACGTCGAGGTCGTCCTGAGTCTCGATCATCAGGCGCAGCCCGGCCCGGACGAGGGTGTCGTCGTCGACGACGAGCACGCGGATGGTCATCGTGCCGCCCCTCCCTGAGTCGCTGGACGCGCGGGTGCCGCGACGTCGTCCTCGGGCGTCAGTGGCAGGACCGCAGTGACGCTGAATCCGCCTCCGTCCACCGGGCCTGCGGTCAGGCTGCCGCCGAGGACCTTCGCGCGTTCGGCCATGCCGGCGATCCCGCGTCCGCCGCCGGACGATCGTGCCGGCGCGACCTGGCCGTCGTCGACGACGAGCACGTGCAGGTGGTGCGACGTGCAGGACAGAGTCACCTGGACGTGCGCGACCCCGGCGTGCTTCAGGGCGTTGGTCAGCGACTCCTGGACGATGCGGTACGCCGCCGCCCCGACGTGCCGGCCGATCGGATCGGGGCAGTCGTCGCGGAGGGTGATGCTCGCGCCGGCGGTGCGCATCTCGTCGACCATGGCGGCGATGTCCGCGGTGGTCTTCGCCGGCCCCCGGACCGGCTCGTCTCCGTCGTCGAGGAGACCGAGCATGTGGTCCAGGTCGGTCAGTGCCGTGCGACCCAGGTGTTCGATCTCCTGAAGCGCAGCGAAGGCCTTGTCGGGCTGGTGCGAGAGCCTGGCGGCCCCGGCCTGGAGGACGATGACGTTGACGGCGTGACCGACGGCGTCGTGCAGCTCACGGGCGATGCGGGCCCTCTCATCCGACGCGGCCTCCGCGGCGATACGCGCCTGCTGCGCCTCGAGGTCCTCGACGGCTCGGCCGAGTCGTTCGGCCTGGCCCTGGTGGCGCCGAACGGCGACGGCAAGCGCCCAACCGCCGCCGCACAACAGGAACCAGATGACGATGACCAGGGCATCCGGATCTCCGGGTCCGTAGAACGTCGCGGTGGACAGCGCCAGCGCCGCGGCGCCCACGAGCGGTCCGGAGACCCGCGGTGGCCGGGTCAGGCCCACGGAGTAGGTGAAGAACGGGAGGGCGAGGGGGGCGTTGCTGTCCCCCTGGGTCGCACTCGCGACGAGGTAGAGGACGGTGGCCGCGCCGAGGGCGACCACGGGTACGTGACGCCGCACGAGGAGGAGCGCGTTGGGGCTGAGGGCCAGCAGCCAGCCGGCGCCCTGGATCGCGCCGTACTGATCCACGTAGGCGGCGCTGCGCAGGGACACCACCGTGATCCACGTGAACAGTGCCGCGATCGCGACATCCGAGACGATCCACGAGATCCCCTGCGGGTGCCGCCTGTCGGGACGCATCCAGCCATTCACAGGACGACCGTACCGCCGCGCAGTCCCACCGCGCGTCCCCCCACGGGGGGATGCCGGATCCCTCCATGGGGGTCCGTCAATTCGAGCGGCCAGGGGGACGACCCCGCACTCCCCGCCGACGAGGCTGGACTCAACATCCAGAACCCGCCCGATCCATCACGTACCCGGAAGTCGAACCATGAGCACCGATGTCCCCGTCCCCACCCCTGCCCGAGCGACCCACGCCGGCCTCGCCCTGCTGATCGTCGTGGCGGTCGCCGCGGCATGGGGACTCGTCGCAGGGTGGTGGACGCCTCGCGGGCCGCTGACTGCGAGCACGGCGATCTGGTCGATCCTCATCAGCCTGATCGTGGGCGGAGCCGGCGGGTTCGTCCTGGGCAGCCGCTGGGCGATGCTCCTGGCGCCCGTCACCTTTGCCGCGGCCTTCGAGCTCGCCCGGCTGGGCGTCGACGGCCCCATGGTCGACGGCCTCCATGCCAGCATGTACGGGGTCATCGCCCTCGTCACCGGCCGCGGCTTCCACGCAGTGCTGGCACTCCTCCCGATGGTTCTCGGAGCGGCAGTGGGTGCCGGCGTGGCGCGGTCCCGCCAGCCCGACGGCCGGTCACCGGCTCGCCGGTGGCCACAGCTCGTGAGGCGAGCCGGCGCCGTCGTCATCACTCTTGGGTTGGTGGCGCTGACCGCCGGACTGGCCCGGCCCGCGACGACCGCCCCGATCACCGGCCCCGACGGCGAACCCGTCCCGGGATCGGTGGCCGAGCTGACGACGGTCGAGGTCGGCGGGCGTGAACTTGGTCTGATGATCCGTGGGACCAGCACCGACAATCCGGTTCTGCTGTTGCTCGCCGGTGGCCCCGGAGGTTCCGAGCTCGGGGCGATGCGCCGTCACCTGCCGGAGCTGGAGGAGCACTTCACGGTGGTCACCTGGGACCAGCGGGGAAGCGGCACGTCGTACGCCGCGCTGGACCCGACGGACACCGTCACCCTGGACGGCTACGTCTCGGACACCATCGCGGTCACGAACCATCTCCGGGAGCGCTTCGACACCGAGGAGATCTACCTCCTCGGACAGTCGTGGGGCACCACCCTCGGCGTCCTGGCCGTGCAGCAGCGGCCGGACCTCTACCGGGCATTCGTCGGCACCGGGCAGATGGTCAGCCAACAGGCCACCGACCGCATCTTCTACGAGGACACCGTCGCCTGGGCCACCCGGGCCGGCGACGAGGCGCTGCTCGAACAGCTCCGGTCGGCGGGCCCGCCGCCCTACGGGGAGATGTTCCCGTACGAGACCGCCCTCTCCCACGAGCAGCAGGTGTACCCCTACGACCACAGTGGCAACTCCGAGGGTGCCGGGCAGATGTCGGAGAACCTGCTCGTCCCGGAGTACGCCCTGATCGACCAGGTCCACATCCTCGGTGCCTTCATGGACACCTTCGCGGCGCTCTACCCCCAGCTGCAGGACATCGACTTCCGCCAGAGCGCCACGGACTTCGAGATCCCCATGTACTTCGTCCAGGGCGCGCACGAGGCCCGCGGCCGCGCCGAACTCTTCGAGGAGTGGTACTCGATGATCCAGGCCCCGGTCAAGGATCTCGCAGTCCTCGACACCTCGGGCCACCGCCCGTTGTGGGAGCAACCGGACGAGTTCGTGGACCACATGGTCGGCACCGTCCTCGAGCAGACCCGGTGACCACCCGACCCGCGCGGACGACGCGCACCGCGGCCCGGCCCAGGTCGGGCCGCGGTGGGTGACCATCCGGTCCGCGGATGGGTCACTCGTCACGGAGGATCAGTCGGCGGGCCTTCGCGCATGATGGAGTCATGACCACGCGTCTCCTGATCATCTCCGACACCCACCTCCCCACCCGCGCCCACGACCTCCCGGGCGAGGTGTGGGCGGCGGTGGACGCGGCCGACGTCGTCGTGCACGCCGGGGACTGGGCAGACGTCGCGCTGCTGGATTGGCTCGAGGCCCGGGCGCGCCGGCTCGTGGCGTGCTGGGGGAACGTCGACGGGCCCGCCTTGCGCGCGCGCCTCCCCGAGGCGGCGCACGTGACCGTCGACGGCGTCCGGCTCACCGTCACCCACGACTCCGGCTCCGCCCAGGGTCGGGAGCGCCGGATGGACGCGCGCTTCCCGGACACCGACATCCTCGTGTTCGGGCACAGCCACATCCCGTGGGACAGCGTCAGTCCGCGGGGCATGCGGCTCCTGAACCCCGGTTCGCCGACCGACCGCCGTCGGCAGCCCACACACACGTACATGACCGCGGTGGTGGACCGCGGCGCGGTGGACGTGACGTTGCACCACCTGGGGTGAGGGAGTCGAGGCGCGGTCCGCTCGCTGATCGCCGCGAGGAGCGGCGAGACACGAACGCACGCAGCAGATCGAGCGGGCCAGCAATCCGGACCCGATGCGGATTCACCGGAACTGAACGAACGCCCTCTGCTTCCGCAGTATCGTTCAACAACCAGATAGTCCAGCAGGGGGTCAGGTCATGGCCTACACATGCACGAAGTGCGGTGCGCAGTTCTCTTCACGAGATGCGCTGCGCCAACACCAGTTCGCCCACATCTACGACGAGGGTCCCGATCGCGATGAGTCGCTTCAGCGGGGTGGCGAGGACGTGGTGCGGAATGAGTGATACTGCGCTGTTTGACGCGGGCCTCGCCTTGGGGCGGGCCCGTATCCTTGCGATTCGCAGTGAGGGCACCACGACAGTCAGCCCGGCCAGCGTGACAGACCTCCTGCAGCGCGCAGCCCTTCATCTTCGCCAAGCTGGTCGAGAAGTGGCCGCTGCCCGCGCCGCTCAGGCCGCCGCCACCCCCACGAACAAGGTGGTGGAGGCTACCCGCAAGGCGATCCAAGGAGACATCGCCGAACCCCCAATACACGCGCTCAATGCGGGCATTCAGCTGGGTTGGGCGATCGAGACGTGTTACGGCATGCAGCGTCAGGATGTCGATCACGTCGTTGGGAACCTCGAAATGTGTGGGAAGCACCTCACATCACTCGGCGTCAATGCCGCGATTGCGAATCGCCTTGTCGAGAGCGTCAGAAGTCCGATCGTCAACCTGAACTCGTCGCTCTTCCCCCGGCCCCGGGAACTGCCACAGCACAAGCCACGAGTGGAGAAGCTGGCGACCGACCTGAGGGCGCTCCTGGAGCGGTGAGCGTTCGCGCTGGCGCGGCGCGTCGTCGATCAGTGTCATGGTGTCAGTTCGCGGCATCACCGGCCCCACTCGATCGCTGCGGCTCAGCGTTCGGGTACGCCTGGGACGTCACTGTCAGCTCACAGTCCTCCGCAGAAGAGTCGGCTGTGGTGGGGCGCTCTTCCTGGCCGTCGGCATGCATTTCGGCATGACGGTCGCAGATCTTCTCAACGGTCGAGGTGAACAATTCCGCGTTCGGTCACAGCGCCGTTCGTCTACATCCGTCTTCCCGGGTCGGAGGGCCCCGGCACGCGGCCACTGGGTGAAGCGCAAGCGTCACTCCGCGCCCGGAACCCGGACCGCGGCGAGGAACAGCGTGAGATCCGTGTCCGCGTGGGCCACGCGCACAAGGAAGGGCCGGTCGAAGCGCACCTCGATCGCCGGCAGCGGAGCGGCACTCTCGGCGACAGCGATCTCCGTCACGGCGGCCGCCACCGTGCCCTCCTCGTTCATCATGAGGCGGGCCTGCTGCACCGCCTGGTCGACGAACAGGGACGCGGCCGTGGTGATGCCGGACAGGTCGGGAGCGTCGAACAACTCCCCCAGCCCCACGTCGGTGAGCGACGGCGTCAGGTCGAGCGGGCGAGCCTCCAAGTCGAGTACCGGCACGGTGACGGACACCGAGCCCGCGGACGCCCCCGCAGGGCCGGCCCACAACTCCGCCAGCGTGGCGGCGTCGGCGTCAGCGGGGTCCACGCCGTCGGGCGGCAGCACCAGATCCGCGACGAACCCGTCCACGTACGGCAGCCGCACCGCAGTCCAGCCGTCGGCGTCGGTGACCGGCCAGAAGCCGTCGGCGGTGCCGTGCATCGTCTCGACCTGCATCGGCCCGTCCGGGGTCCCAAACGGCTCCTCGAAGGTGCTGTTCGGGTCGAACGGCACGAGCCAGCGGGCCGCGAGCACGATCGCGTCCTGCAGGACGAGGCGCAGGCTCGGCTTCGGCACGATCGCGGACTCCGGGATGAGGCCGCCAGTCTCCCGGTTCACCCACTCGTCCAGAACCGGCTTCGCGGCCTCCGTGCCGAGGTCCACTGTCTCGATCCCCGCGTCGTACGCGCGGGCGAGGACCTCGAGGAAGTCCTGCTCCGGAACCAGGTCGTCATCCAGGAGCACCCTGTCCGCGAGGTGGAGAAGCGGTTCCTCGGGCAGTTCGTCGCCGGCCGCCACCACCGGATCGCCGTCGTGTACCAGCAGGGCGCCGCGCAAGGCGTTCACCGCGGCCGTGCGGTCGGCACCGGCGGCGCCGAGCGCGGAATCGAACGACTCCGCGGTCCCGCCGCGCGCCCCCTCGGCCAGCATCGCGAGCACCACGTACGCGCTGAAGGGCGAGACCACCACGTTCGATCCCTCGCCTGAGCGGAGCATCGCGAGGCCAAGCTCGTCGTTGGCGGCGAGGAGCTGCGGCAGCGCGGGCGCCTCACCCAGGCCCACTTGCTGGTAGGCCACCTCGGCGCGGTACTCATCGATCTCCGGCGACGCCGCACACGCCGCCAGCACGCCCACCACCGCCACCGCGGCCACGACACGAACCGAACCAGCGCGGGCTCGCCGCAGGCCGCTCACCAACGAAAGCCTCATATCCAGTGAGTGTCGCAACCGCCTCGAATCACGCATGCAGGTGATCCTCAATCCTGTCGCGCGTGATTGGGCACCACGCGGTATCGCAGCCTGACCCGGCCCTCGCCCGCGGGCTCGCAACTGGACAACTCCAGCCGGTTGGCCGCCTGCCGTTTCAGCCTCCCCGTGCGTCGGTGTGCAGCGCGCGGTGCATTGTGCCGGATTGATCCACGAAAACGGTCTCCTCCGGACCCTCGAACTGCCAAAGAGGTTGGAACGAGTCCCAGCTCTCGGCGCACGGCTGCCACACAAGGCGTGGTCGCGTCCGCCCTTGGCCTTCACCTCCGACTGCCTCCGCGGCAAGCTCTGGTGCCAACAGGAACTGGATGTCGGGCGCGGAGATCACCCCGGCCTTGGCGACCTGCCCGTGCTCGTCGACCTGGACGACGGCACGCAACCGGCCGTCGTCGTCGACGAATGGCACGAGCCAGTACCCCACGCCGGGGATGTCGAGCCGTTCTACGTGAGTCGGTTGGCCCGCCGTCGACGCGCCGACAGCGGCGCGCAGGGCCGAATCCCCCTCAGGAAGGCCCCGTAGCGCCGCAGCCCGCACGTCATCCATGGTCACACACCGGATCCTGCAAGGGTCAGGTCAGTGAAGATGGCGCCATCCACGCGGACATACACAGTCTGGCTGCCCGCCGTGATCTGCCAGAACGGCAGGTGGGGTGAGTAGGACTCACGGCACGGCCGCCAAACGAGCGTCGGAGCCACGCAGAACGTGTCCGGACGCAACCGGAACCGGCCGCCCGGCTCCTTGAGTTCCAAGGGCTCCCGCAGGAGCGTGCGCAGAACCCTTGCGCGATCCAACTGATAGGGCTTCGCCGGTTCTCGAAGGACGAAAATGCTCTGGAGGTCGCCGAAGAGTGCGTCCACCTGACCGAAGCCCACCACCGCGTCGTTCATCATGGCGTGGACGAGGTAGTAGTAGCTGTCCGGTCGGTCGAGTCGCTTCACGAGAATGGGCTGCTCGAAGTGGGCATCGCGCACCATTCCGAGAGCCTTCTCCCGGTGGAGGTCGTTGCGGTCAAGACCTGCGTGGACCAACTCCAGCGCCATGCCGGGATCCGCGATCTCCCGGCCGTCGAGCGGGTGGTCCTCGTTGCGGCGCCGAGGCAGCTCGATCCTCGGTTCGTCAGGATCGCAGACGCTGATGTACTGGCTCGCACCGGTTGCCGAGTCGTAGTTGCAGCCGGTGAAGTAGGTGGCCTGCCAGTCGGCGTAGCTGACCCACTGGGCCTCCACGCCGTTGACACCGCCGGTGCCACAGACGTCGGTTGCCGTGTGTGGATCATTGTCTCGATGCACCGGATTGTTGATCCACATCCCGTTGACGGTGTAGCCGCTCCCGGATGTGGGCTCGACATCCGTCTGAACCCCTCTGACCACGATCCAGTGCATGCAGTGGTAGACCAGCGCGATCGGCGAGACCTGGTAGTGCCACAGTGTGTAGACGATCTTGCGGGTGCCCTCTGCCTCCGTCTCCGGCTTGTAGACCACGAAGGTGCGCGAGAAGGCCGCGGGCTTCCGGTCCACCAGTGTGAACCGCAGGCCGTACGGATCGGTGTACCAACCCGTCTTGGCGTTGTGGTTGTGGTTGGAGGTGTAGAGATCGTCCTGGTTCATGGACGTGTGTGGAAGGCCGATCTCGGCCAGTACCATCATGGCCGTCGCTGCGCCGCAGTAGTAGCCCGTGTCCTGGGTGTGGTACTTGCAGCTGGTGTCGAATGACCATGTCATGACAATCCCCCCATTCCTGCCGGCCCTCCGCCAGAACAGGCGGAGAAGCCAGGTCCTGATCGAGTCGCTGGCGGATGCCAACAACGCCGACCCTACTCAGCAGGTGTATAGGCAGGAAGGGGCCATGGTCCCACTTCGGGCGGCCGTTCATCCTGCTGGAGTGGCATGATGCCGTCGTGCTTCGTGATGGTGTTCCAGGCGCCATAAAGGTCCCTGAGCCCAGCGACTGCCGAGGGGGTGTCCCGGTAGGTTGTGCATATGAGCGAGTTCGACACCAAGGCGACCGGGTGGGACGACCACGCGAAGGTGGCCCGCGCCGTCGCCGTCGCGGAGGCGATCGGCGAGCAGGTGCCCTTGGCCGACGTCGGGGACCTGTTCGAGTTCGGTTGTGGGACCGGCCTCCTGAGCCTCGCGCTGCACCCGCGCCCGGCCCGTGCGCTCCTCACCGACACCTCGGAGGGCATGCTCGACGTGGTGCGCGGCAAGATCGCGGCCGAAAACCTCGCCGGGTGGGAGGCGTCCCCGCTCGACCTCACCACCACGGACGGCCCGGAACATGCCTTCGACCTGGTCGTGAGCCTGCTCGCGCTGCACCACGTCCACGACGTCCCGGCGCTGCTGGCCAGGTTCCGTCGCCTGCTCCGGCCCGGCGGGTGGCTGGCGATCAGCGACCTCGACGACGACGACGGCCAGTTCCACGACACCCACACCCACCGCCACCACGACGGCTTCGACCGTGCCACCCTCGCACGTTGGCTCGCCGACGCCGGATTCCACGACGTCGAGTTCGCCACTCCGCACCTGCTCACCAAGGTGGTCGAGGGCGTCGAACGGGACTTCCCGCTGTTCCTGGCGGTGGGCCGCATGGCACCGGTCTGGTCGCCAACCCCTGCCCGCCCGCCTTGGCCATGACCGCGCCCCCCGACACCCCGACCCGAGGAGACGCCCCGGCGCGCACCACGCGGGCGCGGGCCCTGGACTGGCTGATCGGCGCCGGCGGCATGCTCCTGGTGCTCGTGCTGCTGGCCGGCATCCTCTGGGTGGCGTTCAGCCGGCCGGCCGGCGATGCGCCGTCGGCGCCTGCGACGTCCGGGGCCGGAACGCCGCCGACCACGGCCCCGGCGCCCGCCCGCACCCCGCCGCCAGGCCTGCGCACCGAGGAGGTGTGGCTCGGCGACGTCGAGTTCGAGTCGGGCGCGGTCGTGGCGGCCGGCACGCTGTTGCGTGACGTGCGGGCCAGCGGGATCGACGTCGTGTCCGGCGCCGACGGCATCCTCGCCGCTCATCTGGTCGTCGACGCGACTGTGCCCTTCGAGGTCGTGGGCGAGGAAATGGGCGAGGACACCGTCGTCGGGCCCGGCGAGGATGGCGAGGCGCGCGTCGTGCTGACGGTGGAGGCGTTGGGACGTGAGCTCGACGTCGTCGCCACCGGGACGGTCGAGGTGGTGGCCGGGCGGCTGGTGGTCGAGCCGACGTCCATCGACGTCGGCGGTCCGGCGTTCCTCGCCGACCTCCTGGCGTCGATCGTGCGCGAGTTCGTCACCATCGAGCACGAGATCGAAGGGCTCCCCGAGGGACTCGTGCTGCGGTCGGTGCGGGTCCAGGACGACGGCTTCCGCGCCCACCTCGAGGGCACCGACGTCGTGGTGGCCAACTGATCAGGTGGGTGCCCGGACGTCAGGGGCCGGACCGTGAAACCCCCCGTCAGGACCCACGGCCCGCCGCCCGGGTGACGAGATCGCGAATGCGGGCGGCGACGTCGTCGGTCACCTCGACGACGGCGAAGGCGGTGGCCCACATCGGGCCGTCATCGAGGGCGGCGGGGTCGTTGAAGCCGAGGGTGGAGTAGCGGGACTGGAACTTCCCGCCCGGCTGGAAGAAGCAGACCACCTTCCCGTCTCTCGCATAGGCGGGCATGCCGTACCAGGTCTTCGGCAGCAGCTCCGGTGCGGCATCCCGGATGGTGCACCTCACCGCGCGAGGAGACAAGGGTGGCCTGGAGAAGCGGCGGCCTACTGCTGCTCGACGAACCGGTCCACGGACCACATGATCGCGAGCGCGAGGGCGGGGTCCACGCCGGGTGCGATGTCGATGACGAACTGGTCCCGCACCGTCAGCCACTTCTGGGTGATGGTGAGGACCGGCTGGTCACCGGCTGTGACGGTGTACTCCTTCTCGAGGACCGAGCCGATGAGCTTCCAGCTCTCGCCGGACGCGGTCGTGATGGTCATCTGCGAGCGTACGGGGCTGAAGAGCTTCGCCTTGAGGTGGGCGATCTCGGTGCCGTCGGGGTCGCTGATCGTGACCTCCTTCGGAATGCCCATCAGGTTCCCGCGGACCCGGATGACGGGGGCGTCGCGGGCGTCCCGGACCTCGCACTGGGCGCGCCAGCCGAGCTTGCCGTCCACGTAGTAGGCCTGCTGCTCCGTCGTCGGATCGATCACGGCGAAGTCGCGGCCAACCGCGAACCTGCCCTTGACCAGGAAGCGGGTCCAGCCGGCGGGAGGGAGGGGAAGTGCCATGGGGAGTCTCCTTCTCCGGGGCGCACGACGCGCCGTCGGGAAAATCGTAGGGTCACCGTCCGTTGGCCGCGAGCGGTGGGCGGGGTTGTCGTCATCCGCCTCGCTGGCCGAAGCCGCATCAGCGATGCTCTGGGTCCATCATCAGTGATGCGGTACGCTCGGCCAATGCGCACGACCGTCAATCTCGACCCTGACGTGGAGGCCGAAGTTGCCCGGCTGCGGCGGGAGAAGGGCCTCGGGGTGAGCGATGCGGTCAACGCGCTCGCTCGCCGCGGGATGACAGCGCAGCTGCGCCCGGACCGCTTCATTCAGCGGACCGCGTCGCTCGACGCGAAGGTCGATGTCACGAACATCGCCGAGGTGCTCGACCTCCTGGACGACGAATGATCATCGACGCGAATGTGCTGCTGTACGCGGTCGACGACACAGCGCGGCACCACCGCCCCGCCCTCGACTTCCTGACCACCCATCTCAACGGAGACCGGCGCGTGGGCCTGCCGTGGCAGAGCCTCGGCGCCTTCCTCCGGATCTCGACGCACCCGCGGATCATGGGTGCGCCGCTCTCGGCGTCCGATGCGACGGGCATCGTCGAGGACTGGATCGGCGCCCCCGCCGCGTGGGTTCCCGAGGTGACGGTCTCGACCTGGTCAATCCTGCGCGAGATCCTCGAGCGGGATGGCATCACCGGGAACCTCGTCCCGGACGCCCAACTCGCCGCGATCGCGGTGCAGCACGGCGTTCCCGTCGTCTCGGGTGACAGCGACTTCGCCCGATTCCGTGGAGTGGAGTGGATCAACCCCTTCTCCTGACGGCCTCAGATGCCGTGCCGGAACACTCCACCCGGGTCCACCGACCGCTTGAGCGCGGCGAGGCGCTCCCGCGTCGCCGGCGTGAAGGCCAGTGCGGCACTCGCCACCCTGTCCTGCCCCTCTGCGAAGTTGAGGTAGCCGGGCAGCGGTGCGAGGTCGTCTGCCAGCCTGTCCCACGTGCGGCGGTAGATGTCCTCGACCACCTGGTCGGCGCCCGGGGCAACGAGCAGGCTCACCATCTCCAGCGCGTACTGCCCGTCTCGGGCTTCGAAGCTCACCGCGGGGTTGGGGCGCGCCGCCGCTCCTCCGGCCTGCCGGGTCTCCGCGAACAGCACGGGAGACGGTCCCTCCCCGCCCAGGACCGCGTCCCGCATCGCCCCGCCGACGCCGGCGCCCAGCCGGGCAAGCCAGCGGCCGTTCGTGGCCGCCGGCAGCGGATCCACGGGATCCTGCGAGATCTCGCCCGCCCGCGAGAACGGCAGGACGCCGAACATGTCGAGGGCGGGCGCCCGCCAGGCGCGCCACTCGTCCACGAGCCGTGCACCAGCCGCCGGGTCCACGTGGCAGCCCCGGACGATGGCGAACGCCTTGCCACGGATCGGCTCCGGCACGATCTCCAGCGGCGGGAAGGCCGTGATGTTGAACGCCCCGGTGAAGTCCTCCCCGGCGTCCATCTCACGGAAGCGCTCGAACACCTCCGTGGCCGCCTCTGCCGGATACAACAGGCTGCCGGCGTACACCTCATCCACGGGGAACAGCTCCACCGTCATCTGCACGACCACGCCAAGGCTGCTGCCCCCCGAGCCACACATCCCCCAGAACAGTTCCGGGTTCTGCTGCGCGGACGCGGGGACCACGGAGCCGTCAGCGAGTACCACCCGCAGGGTCCTGATGCTGTCCACCGCCAGCCCGTACCGGCGCGCCAGCCAGCCGAAGCCGCCGCCCAGGCTGTACCTGACAGCGCCCACGTGCGGTGCCGAGCCCACCAGCGGCGCCAACCCGAACCGCTGCGCCTCCGCGAGCACCGGTGCCCACCTCACTCCCCCGCCCACGGTTGCGGTACCCGCCGCCGGCTCCACCCGCACATGGTCCAGGTGGTGCAGCGCCACCAGTAGCGAGTGCTCGTCGGCGGGCACGGTCACGCCGTGCCCCGTGCTCTGGACGGCCACCCCCAGGCCCACGCCACGGGCGTGCGTGACGGCGGCGACGACGTCGTCCTCGCTCGTGGCGACGACGACGGCGGGCGGCCGGGGCGTCCACGCCACGTTCCACGCGGCGGCGGCCTGGGCGTAGTCGGGGTCGCGGGGGCGGACGACACGGCCGGTCAGCCGGTCGTCCAGGGATGTCGGA
>JBNJCY010000034.1:0-13087 GCA_051744325.1 Actinomycetota bacterium | reverse complement strand
CACGCCGTCGCCGCGGACGAGGTGCTCACCTCTCTCCGGGTCGATCCGGAGACCGGCCTGAGCAGCGACGAGGCCGCCGACCGTCAGCAACGGCATGGGCGCAACGTACTGGAGGCGCGGGAGAGGGCCTCCGCCGCCCGGATCCTGCTGGACCAGGTGCGCAGCACCGTGGTGGTCCTGCTCGCGGTGGCGGTGGTCGCCGGGGTCCTGATCGGGGAGTACGCCGAGGCGGTTGCCATCGCCGTGGTGCTCGTGGTCAACACGGTGGTCGGCTTCGTCACCGAGCTGCGTGCAGTGCGCTCGGTCGAGGGGCTGCGGAGCCTCGCCTCGACAATCGCCGACGTGGAGCGGGACGACACCCGTGAGGAGCTGGACGCGGCGGAACTCGTCCCGGGGGACATCGTCAGCGTCGAGGCGGGTGATCAGATTGCGGCGGACATCCGACTCGTCGAGGCCTCGGACCTCACCGTGGAGGAGGCGGCCCTGACGGGCGAGAGCGCCGCGGTCGAGAAGACGACCGAGGCGGTGGACGCGGACTCCGGCGTGGGCGATCGCACCAGCATGCTGTTCATGGGCACCACCGTGCAGTCGGGCCGGGGGCGGGGCGTGGTGGTCGCGACCGGCTCCCGCACCGAGGTGGGCCAGATTGCCACGATGGTGGAGGGCGCGCAGACCGGCCGCGCGCCCCTCCAGGAGGGTCTGGACAGGCTGGGCCGCACCCTGTCCATCGTCGTCGTGGTGGTGACGGCCGCGCTGATCGGGATCGGCCTGCTCCGCGGGCTGGACATCCGGGAGGTGCTCGAGGTGGCGATCGCGCTGGCGGTGGCGGTGGTGCCTGAGGGGCTACCCGCGGTGGCCACGCTGACCCTGACGGTGGGGATGCGACGCATGGCCCGGCGCAACGCCCTGGTGAGCCGGCTTCCCACCGTCGAGACGCTGGGCTCCACCACGGTGGTCGCCTCGGACAAGACCGGCACGCTGACCACCAACGTCATGGAGGTCGTGGACGTCGCGCTGGCGGACGGCGTGGAGGAGTCCACGCTGTGGGAGACGGCGATCCTCGCCAACGACGCGGACATCTCCGAGGACGGCGAGGACATCGGTGATCCGACCGAGACCGCGCTCCTGCGCGCGGCCGAGGATGCCGGAGTCGACTGGCGCGAGCTGCGCGCGGCCGCCGCTCGTCGCGCTGAGGACCCGTTCGACTCCGAGAGCAAGCGCATGGCCGTCGTCGTGGGGGACACCGTCCATGCGAAGGGTGCACCCGAGGTGCTGCTGGACGGGGACTCGCCGCTGGGACGTGCGGCCGAGGAGATGGGTGAGCGTGCGCTGCGGACCCTCGCCATCGGGCGGCGGACCGTGGCGGACGGTGAGATCGAGGACGGAACCGACCCGGGTGACCTCGCCTACGAGGGGTTGGAACTGCTCGGCGTCGTGGGCCTCCAGGACCCGCCACGGGAGGACGCCATCCGCGCGCTGGAGACCCTGCGCGGCGCCGGGATCCGGGTGGTGATGGTGACCGGGGACCAGCCACGGACCGCCCGGGCCGTGGCGGACCAGATGGGCATCCGTGCGGAGCGGGTGATCTCGGGGTCCGAGCTCGCCGACCTCGACGACGACGCCTTCACTGCGGCGGTGGGCGAGGTGGACGTCTACGCCCGCGTGGAGCCGGAGCAGAAGCTCCGGATCGTGGAGGCGCTGCAGGCTGCGGGCGAGGTCGTCGCGGTCACCGGCGACGGCGTCAACGACGCGCCCGCGTTGCGCCAGGCCGACGTCGGGGTGGCGATGGGGGAGTCCGGCACCGATGTCGCCCGGGAGGCGGCCGACATCATCCTGATGGACGACGACTTCGCCACCATCGAGGCCGCCGTCGAGGAGGGACGGCGGATCGTGGCGAACATCCGCCGCTTCGGCCAGTTCCTGTTCAGCTGGCACCTCGGGATCGTGCTCCTGATCGCCACGAGCATCACTGCCGGGTTCAGCGCACCGCTCGCGGGCCTCATGATCCTGTGGAACAACCTCGTGATCGACGTGATCCCCTCCTTCGCGCTCGCCCTCGAACCCGGACGTGACGACGCGATGCACGATCCGCCCCGGCCAAAGGACGAGCCGGTCCTCGGCCGCGGCACGCTGAAGCGCATCCTGGTCCAAGGCGCTCTCATCGCGGCGGTGGGGTTGTCCGCATTCTTCCTGGGGTTGGAGACGCTCGGGTTGACGCTGCCACAGGCACAGACCATGACGTTCATCGCGGTGACGACGGCGCAGCTCCTCGCCGTCTTCAACGCCCGCTCCGAGCGCGGTTCCGGATTCGCGGGTGCCACGAGGAACCCGTTCCTGTGGGCGGCGCTCGGAATCACGCTGGTTCTGGAGTCGATCGCGCTCTTCGTTGCTCCGCTGCGGGACGTCCTCGGGCTGACCGCGCTGACCGGTACCGGTTGGGGAATCGCCGCGGCCCTGGCGCTGATCCCGCTCGTCACGACCCAGGGTGTCAGATTCGCGCGAACGTGGGCACAGAGTCCCTGAAATCCACGCTGGGGGGGCCCGTATCCTTTTCCCATGCCGCACGCGTCAACGACTGACATGTTGGGTTCCCCGATCCCGGACGCATACGCGGAGGGTGATTCCGCATGTTGATCATCGAGCAGTCCGGAACGACCTTCATCGTCCTGGCCTGTCTCTTCGGGTTCTTCATGGCATGGGGCGTCGGTGCGAACGACGTGGCCAACGCCATGGGGACCTCGGTCGGCTCCAAGGCGATCACCATCAAGCAGGCAATCCTCATCGCGGTCGTGTTCGAGTTCCTGGGCGCGTGGTTGGCCGGCGGTGAGGTCACTGCCACGATCCGCGGCGGTATCGTCGACCCTGACCTGTTGGATGCGGACCCGCAGTACCTCGTGTACGGCATGCTGGCATCGCTGCTGGCCGCGGGCATCTGGTTGCTGATCGCATCCTGGCGGGGCTGGCCCGTGTCCACCACCCATTCGATTGTCGGGGCCATCGTGGGCTTCGGGGCAGTCGGCCTGGGTGTGAACGCGGTCGATTGGGGCCAGGTGGGCGTCATTGCCTCGAGCTGGGTGGTCTCGCCGCTCCTGGCCGGGACCATCTCCTTCGCCCTGTACAAGTCGATCCAACACCTCATCTTCCACGCGGAGGACCCGTTCGCCGCGGCCAAGCGCTACGTCCCCGCATACGTCTTCCTCGTGGGGTTCATCGTCTCGATGGTCACCCTGACCAAGGGCCTGAAGTACGTGGGCCTCGAGATCGACTTCGGGCACAGCATGCTGTGGTCCGTGGTGCTCGGGCTGGCGCTCGTGGGTCTCGGGTTCGTCATCGAACAGCGGGCGGTCTACTACCCGGCGTTCGCCCGGGTCAACGGCGCTGTCAAGGCGCGCACCCGATCGGCTGGGAGCACCGCTGCAGCTTCCGGCGGTGCCGCGGTCGCCGAATCCCGCCCCACCGGCGGGGGAGTGGGGACCCTGCTCCGCAACGGGACCGTCATCCATGAGAGCAACGGGAACGTGGAACGCGTCTTCGGTGTCCTCATGCTCTTCACCGCTTGTGCCATGGCCTTCGCGCACGGGTCCAATGACGTCGCCAACGCTGTCGGCCCGCTCGCCGCGGTCATCAGCGTGGTCCAGTCCCACGGCATCATCGACAGCGCCGCGCCCGTCGCCGGTTGGGTCCTGCTCCTGGGTGGCGCCGGCATCGTCGTGGGCCTCGTCACCTACGGGCACAAGGTGATCGCCACCGTGGGTACGAGGATCACCGAGCTGACGGCGAGCCGCGGCTTCGCGGCCACCCTTGCGGCCGCCACCACCGTGGTCCTCGCCTCCGGGACTGGCCTACCCGTCTCAACCACCCACACCCTCGTGGGTGCGGTGCTCGGGGTCGGCCTGGCACGTGGGCGGAAGGCGGTTGACTTCCGCGTCCTCCGGTCCATCGGCGCATCCTGGCTGATCACCCTGCCGGCCGGCGCCGGCCTCGCCATCGTGTTCTTCTTCCTGTTCAGGGCGATCTTCGGCTGAAGTCGGCCGCGCTCCGACCCGACTCCAGCCGGCGCCGGCAGCGGTCCGACCCCTCACTGCTCTGCCCAGCCCTCCCCAGAACGCACCTCAACTCTCGTCAGCCCGTTGTTGGGGGGAATCCAAGTTCCAATCGGGCCTCGTCGTGGCAGTCAATCGAGCAGGAAGTCCAGGATCAGCTTCGCGAACTGCTCGGGCACGAGCTGATCAGCAACATGCTGTTGGCCCTCGATGACCGTGACTGTGCACGCTGGGAGCACGTCAGAGAGGAGGCGGGCGTCGTCCGCCACGTGTGGGGGGCTGTCGCCCCCGACGAGGAGGAGGGTGGGAACCTGCACCCGGAGCCCTTCGGACGGATCCCACGCGCGTGACGTGCGAACCGCTCCGAGTTCCCGCGGCAGGGTGTGCGCGGCCGCCACCCTGGATGGCCACGCGGGCTGGGAACGGAGGCTGGCGAGTTCATCCTCGGGCATGAGCACCACCTCGCGCATCATGAGTTCGACGACTCCCGCCCGGTCGCCGTCGTCCAGGAGGGCCTGCATCCGGGTCACCAGCTCCAGCGGAGCAGGCGGCTCGGTGATCACCGGTTCGTACAGCACCAACCGACGGAGGTGCGGCGACCGGGCCGCGGCCCGCAACGCCAGTAGCCCTCCGAGGGAATGTCCCAGCAGATCCACTGGTTCCCCGCGCTCCGCGGCGGCCTCCACCACGGCGAGCACGTCCTCGACCTCGCGCTCCAGGGACCAGTCAGGGGCATCGCCACTTCGCCCGCGGCCACGTCGGTCCATCAGAAGCACGGTACGGTGCGGTTCCAGCAATGGGGTGATCCGCCAACGTCGGTGGTCGGAGACCGCGCCGTGCACCAGCACCAGCGGTGGTCCATTCCCGCGTGCCCAGAATGCGATCGGGGTTCCGTCCCGCGAGATCGCGAAGCGGGGGGCCGGGTCCGTTGTCATGTCTGCCATTTCGCACCTCCTGACCGTTCCGGCGCCACGTGGCGCTCGGGACCCTGCAGCACACACGGTGTCGGTGAAGACCTCGGCGGCGTCCAGAGCGTCGCTGCGGCGTTTCACGGCAGTTTAGGACCGGCTGTGGCTGGAGGGAAGGGCGACTCAAGCACCTCGGGCAGGGCATCGCTCGTCTCCGGTTCGAGCATGACCTTGCGCTGCATCCAGTCGAGCATGAAGCCCTTCATCTCGCGGGGGGCCATGCGAACACGCCGCCCACGCGGCGAGCCTGAAAGCCGCCCGCCGAAGTGTTACCGCGTGACGTGGGCCCCGTGACACCGTGGAGTTTCCGACACGGCGGAGGGAGAGGGCGGATGGGCGGTCAGCCAGCCATTCGAACGGAGGGACTCACCAAGCACTACGGGAAGTTCGAGGCCTTGGCCGACCTCGATCTGGAGATCCCGGAGGGTCAGATCTTCGGCTTCCTCGGCCCGAATGGCGCGGGCAAGACCACGACCATCCGCACGATGCTCGACGAGATCCGTCCGACGCGAGGAGCAGCGTGGATCCTCGGCATGGGAACCCATGACAAGGCCGTGGAGATACGCAGGCACACCGGCTACGTGCCGGGCGACCTGGCGATGTATCCCAACCTCACGGGAAGGGAGACGCTCACCTACTTCGCCAACCTGCGCGGCGGCGTCGAATGGGCGTACGTCGATGCGCTCGCCAAGCGCCTCGACGCTGACCTGTCCAAGAGGGTGGGCGACCTGTCCTCCGGCAACCGGCAGAAGGTGGGTCTGATCCAGGCCTTCATGAACCGCCCGACGGTGCTCATCATGGACGAGCCCAGCTCGGGCCTTGACCCGCTGGTCCAACGTGAGTTCCAGAAGCTGATGCGCGAGGTGGCCGCAGAGGGGTGCACCATCTTCCTCTCCAGCCACACCCTCTCCGAGGTGCAGCGCGTCGCCGACCGGGTGGGAATCATCCGGCGGGGACTCCTCGTGGCAGTGGAGTCGGTCGCGACGCTCCGGTCCAAGGCCATGCGCCGAGTCGACATCGAACTCGACGCACAGGCGGAGGCCTCCGTCTTCGAGGCGGTGTCAGGGGCGAACGACGTGGCGGTCAGCAACAACCACGTCACGATGTCGTTCGACGGCGACATGGGCAGACTCATCGCGGCGGCCACCAAGCGCTACGGGATCGTCGACATCAACACCCAGGAAGCTGATCTGGAGGAGATCTTCCTCACCTACTACCGCGACGAGTCGGTGACCGCCTGATGCTGGCGAGTGTGTTCCTCAAGACGATCAGGGATCACTGGCGCGGCTGGCTCATTGCCTGGGTGAGCCTCGTCGTCCTGCTGCTCATGGTCATGGCCGTCTACCGCGAGATCGACCTCAGCCTCTACACGAGCCTGCCCGACGTCTACCGCTCCATGCTCGGCATCCCTGATGCGGCCGACGTCGCGAGCCTGTCGGTTCGATCTCTGCTCGGCACGTACGGCGCGCTGGTCATCGCATCCATGGCGCTCGCGTTCGGTGCCGGCAGCATCGCCGGCGAGGAGCGTGCGGGGACGCTCGGCCTCCTGCTCGCCAACCCCAGGAGCCGGACCCACGTGCTCGTCGCGAAGCTGGCGGCACTGGCGGTGCTCCCCGCGGTGTGCGTCTTTGCGCTCTGGGGATCCGTGGTCGCCTCGGCAGCGCTGCTTGACGTGTCCATCGAGGGCATGGACGTCGGGGCGCTGTGCCTGCACCTGGTTGCCAACTCGTTGTTCTTCGGTCTGCTCGCAGCCGCGGTGGGCGCATGGACGGGGAGCCGTGGCTCAGCGCTGGGGGTGTCAATCGGAGTGATGGTCCTCTCCTTCGTCGGCGTTGGGGTCCTGCCCCTGGTGGAGGGGTTGGAGGAGTGGGTGCGCGTCCTGCCATGGCACTACTTCTCGGGCAGCGATCCACTGCTCAGCGGTGTGGCCTGGGGTGACCTCGGCATCCTCCTCACGGGCTCTGCTGCCCTGACGGGCGCGGCTGTCGCCGGGCTCAACCGGCGCGACCTGAAGGGACAGGTCTCCGGCGGAACGCTCTTGGACCGGCTTCGCCAGACCCCGTTGATCGAGAGGGCCATCGGCCGGCTCGGGGGGACGGCCCGGGTCTCGAGCATCTGGCTCAAGACCGCCTCCGAGTACCAGGTTCACCTCCTCATCACCGCGGTCTACATGTTCACCGTCCAGGGCCTCATGATGGGCGCGCTGTACGCGGCCATACCCGTGGATGTGCGGGCTGCGGCCGACTCGGCCTTCGCGGCGATGCCGGAGGCCGTCCTGGCCCTGTTCGGTGGGGGCGGAATGGGCGATCCGGAGGGCTTCTACCAGATCGAGACATTCGGCATGGTCGCTCCCATCGCCGTGATGATCGTCGCGGTCGCAATCGGGGCCGGTGCGCTCGCAGGAGAGGAGTCCAGGCGGACCATGGGCCTGCTGCTGGCCAACCCCATCACGCGCTCTCGCGTCGTGGGAGCCAAGACCGTCACGATGGTCCTGTACTCGTTCGCGATCGGCGCCGTCACGTTCGCCGGTGTCGCGGCCGGCGTGGCCGCGGGCGGACTGGGGATGGATTACGGGAACATCGCTGCTGCGTCCCTGCTGCAGACGCTCGTCGGTCTCGTGTTCGGAGGTCTCGCGCTCGCGCTGAGCGCCGGGACGGGCCATAGGAAGCTCGCGATCTGGGGTGCCGTGGGTGCGGCGTTGTTCTTCCACGTCTTCAACTCGCTCAGCGGAATCACCGAGTGGCTGGCGGACTGGGCGTGGATCTCACCCTTCCACTTCTCCATCGGCAACGATCCGCTCCGGAACGGCATGGACTGGGGCAACGCGGCGGTGCTGGCTGTCATCTCGGCAGTGCTCGTGGGGGTCTCGGCCCCGCTGTTCCAACGGCGGGACCTCCGACAGGGCGGCGAGTAGGACCGGTCCACATCAAGGCTCGTGGGATTGGAGGCGCTTGGCGTGGGCGAACGTCACCTCGCGCGGCCAGCGGTAGAAGCTCGCCTTCAGCTCAGCGGTGGTGAAGTGCTGGGTGTAGACCCCGAGCCGGTCAGGCGCGGGCAGGCCCGGTGGGTGGAGCACGCCGTCCCAGTGGTCATGGCTCCAGCCAGACGAGCCGATGCGGATGGTCACGGGGCCACTGTAGGGTCGCAGGCGTGATGGTGGCCTTCGACGGCGAGTTGGCACGCACCGAGACCAACGCGGGCGCGTGGCACTTCGTGCTGCTGCCGCCGGAGCTGTCGGAGGAGATCCGCGAGCTGACGGCGGGGTTCACCCGGGGATTCAGGTCCCTTCGGGTGGACGTGGTGCTGGGAGGTTCGCGATGGCGCACCTCGATCTTCCCCAGCAGGGCCGGTCCGTACCTGTTGCCCGTGAAGAGGGCCGTGCGTGACTCCGAGGGCATCGAGGAGGGCGACGAGGTCGAGGTGGAGCTGGAGCTCGTGGACTTCTGAACCCCGGGCTTCCGAGCCCCCGGTCAGGGGCCAGAACGACGCCGCAACTCACGGTCGATGTCATCCTCGGTGATCGGGGGACGGAACAGGACGTCCCACGCATTCATGACGAGGCCGATCCCCCAGCCACCGAGGACCCAACCAGGCCAGAAGGAGCCGGCACCGGTCCACCACCAGACTCCGACGAGGAAGGCATTCACCACGACGTAGACGACTGCGTGGGTGGCAAGGCCCCGCCGAGCCTCGATCCTCTTCCTGGCTGCGGTGCGTGCCTCGAACTCGGGACTCGACAGGTAGGGGGGTGGGGTCGGGTCCGGGTAGTCGGACATGATGACCTCCTTCGTCATCTCCGACCCTAGTCCACCGGAATGGCGGCATCAGAGGTCAATGGTCCAGTGCCTGGTGTGCGTGGTTCAGTCGAGGCTCGTCGAGTACCGCTGCCGCCACGGGGGAGCGGCCGCCTGTCCGACGGCGGTCCGGAACTCGGTGCCACCGACGATCCTGTGCTGCCGGACTGTCCACAGCGTGACGACCCGGAAGGACCGGCCATCGTCGAGGATCTGCTCCACATCGCTCGCCACGTGCTCGCCCACTGCGATGATCGAGCGCACGGCGACGGTCCAGCCGTCCGGGTCGTCACGGTTGGCCGCGATCAGGTTCGCAGCCCCGTCGAGTCGTTCGCCGGTCGCCGGCCACTCCATGACGACGTCGGGCGCCAGGATGCCTCCGAGGGCGTCCCACTCGCGCGCGTCCACCAGGTCCCAGTAGGCCCTGATCAGGTCCTCACTGAACTGGCGGCTCGTCTCTCGCCAGATCGTGACCACTGGTTGTGCCTCCACGAGGCTGTCGAGTTGGGACCGGTAGTCGACGACGTCGCGGACGGCGCCGGAGCGGCGGTCCTCCGGCTCGAAGTCGCGCTCGGTCGCATACCCGAAGACCGCGCGGAACCGCAGGGCGTCGTCCGCGTTCCACTGCAGGCGCATCAGCATGGTGCGGTGCAGGTCGATGAGGGCGTGCGCCTCGGTGAAGAAGGCCTCGAGAGCCTCCCGGCCGCCGGGAGGGACCCGCCCCTCGATGATCATGATGACGGCGGGATGGAGGATCCCCGAGGTGGTCGTCGCGTCCGTGTTCATCTCACACCCCAATCAGGTGATCGATTGCTCTGTCCCTCCATTGTCTCCCCGCGCGGCGGCGCTGAACCGGGACTGGTCCATGTGGGTGACCATCTCCGTCCGTGGGACGACCCGGGCGGAGGCTCAGCCCTGGGGCGCCGCCGTCCGCTCAGCCAGCGCGTCCTCGATCTGCTCGAACAAGCCCTCGGTCTCCGCGGCGGACCCGAGGTTCATTATCACGATGTCCCCGTCGCTCTCCGTGAGGATGAACGGGGGAGCGTCAGAGTCGACGAACAACCTCACCGGACCGTACCCGGCCGTCCGGAAGTGGCCGCGCAACTGTGACCCGACGGCGGAACCGTTCGTGCGTATCTCGATCCGGGGCAGTTCCTCCAGGAGTTCGACCTCGGTGATGGTGTCCCACGCCAGGGTGGTGCCGTACAGGCCCGGGATCTCCACGCCGTCGTCGCTGGCGGTGATCTCCAAGGGCCGCGAGAGGAGGAAGAGGAGCAGGATGATGCCGATCACGAGGGCGCCCATCACAGCACCCGCGAGGGCCAGTTCCCTTCCCGCACCGGGGCGGAGGTTGCCGTTCTCGTCGAAGATGTTGCCGTCGTACTTCTGGGCCCGGAAGAGGAGGACGAGCGTGGTGACCCCGAAGAACACCAGCGGCGCCTCGATCGGGACCTGCACCTCCAGCGCCAGCAGGAAGCCCACCACCGTGAAGACCGCCGCGTTCGCGTAGGACCACAGGCCGATGATCCGCGCCACCTTCCGGACGTCCACCTTCTCCCGCTTGGCCTTCGACATGGTGTTGTAGCCGGAGATGAGGAAGTGCATCTTGAAGGCGTGCACCAGCAGGCCGATGACGAGCAGCAGCGTGGCCATGCCGAAGGAGAACCACATGCCGCACCTCCTGACGCGATTTGCCTCCGCACCAATCCTCCTCCTCCGAGTCTCTCCGGGGTATTCAGGGCCGCACTCGTCGGATCTTGTGCGTGTCAAGCAGTCCTGACATACTGTCGAAACCGATGTGCATCGGCAACGACGGGACGAGGAGCATGAGATGACGAGAGTCTGCATCCCCACGGTGGGACAGGCCGGACTGCGCGACACGGTCTGCGAACACTTCGGTAGGGCGGGCGCGTACACGTTCGTGGACAACGAGACCGGTGCGGTCGACGTCGTCGTCAACACCACGCTCCACGTGGGTGGCGAGGGCTACCCGCCCGACCTCATCGCCCGCCACGGCGGCGAGGCGATGCTGTGCGGCGGCCTCGGCCGACGGGCCGTGGCGATGTTCGAGGAGGCCGGGATCGCCGTCTGTGCGGGGGCCTCCGGAACCGTCGCCGACGCCATGGAGCAGTGGCGGAGCGGACGCCTCCAGACCGCCACCCGTGAGACCGCCTGCCAGGAGCACGCCTTCCGGAACGAGGAGCACGCCCACCACGGGCACCACGGGTGAGCCGGGCGACCTACTCCCGCAGCACCGCCGCATCCAGCGCCTGCCCGATGGGGGCGCGGATGACGAGGTGGGCGAAGCCGTCGTAGGGGGTGGCGTCCCGGTTGATCAGGACGAGCCGGTCCCCGCGAAAGTGGTTGACCAGGCCTGCGGCCGGGTACACCACCAGCGAGGTCCCGCCCACGATCAGCACGTCCGCCGCGCGGATCGCCTCGACGGCGGCCGCCACCACGCCGTCGTCCAGCATCTCGCCGTACAGCACGACGTCGGGCCTGACGACGCCGCCGCACCGGTCACACCGCGGCACGCCGCCGGGGGAGGCGGCCCCCGCCACGATCGCGGCGACGTCGTACGCCTCGCCACAGTCCCGGCAACGGTTGCGGAGCACCGAGCCGTGCAGTTCGTGGACGGTGCGGCTCCCGGCGAGCTGGTGCAGGCCGTCGATGTTCTGGGTGACGACTGCGCGCAGACGGCCCTCGTCCTCGAGGCGTGACAGCGCGCGGTGGGCGGCGTTCGGCTGGGCGTCGAGGTGGAGGATCTGGTGGACGTAGTAGTCGAAGAAGACGTCCGGGCGCTCCTCGAAGAACTGGTGAGAAAGGATGTCCTCGGGCGCGTGGCCGAAGGTGGATTGGGCGGCGTAGAGCCCGTCCGCCGAGCGGAAGTCCGGGATCCCGCTCTCGGTGGAGACGCCCGCCCCGCCGAAGAACACGATGTTCCGGGCGGAGGCGATGATCTCGCGGAGGGAGTCGACGGCGTGGGACATGTCAGCCGCCAATCGGTTCCGTGGCGCCTGCCGCGGCCTCAGCGACCTCCGCGAAGAACTCCCGGCCCATCCGGTGGGCGCGCAGGCCGTACTCCAGCACGAGCCGCTGGTGGTGGAACTGCTCGCGGAGTTCGGCGGGGATGTCGAGGGCGTCGAGCTCGCCAGCCAGTGCCTGGAGCTGGGCCTCGTCCTGCTCCACGCGGGTGGTGATGGTCGCAAGCACCTGTGGCCGCCTCTCCTCGGCCACGTTTCCGAGGAAGAACAGCTTCGCCAGGGCGGTCTTCTCGAGGTCGCCGGTGATCGGCTCGGCCATCCACGCCTGGAATGCCTCCCGCCCGGCGTCGGTGATCGCGTAGGTGCGCTTGTTGCGGCCGTTCTCGACGCCGTCGCTCGCCGTGACGAGGCCGCGCCGCTCCAGCGCCAGCACTGCCGTGCGCAGGCTTCCCAGGCTCGCGCTGTAGAAGAGGGAGATCACGCGCTCGAAGTGCTTGCGCAGCGAGTACAGGGTCTGGGGGCCGGCGAGCAGCAGCCCGAGGATCACGTTGCCCATCGGCGCCTCCTGCCCTATATTGCTAATAGGTACATTACTGATGGTTGCTGACAAGGAGATGATCCCATGACCACCCCCGCCACCGTTGCGGACTCGCTCACCGCCGGCCTCGCCGCACACCTCGACGGCGTCACGCGCCGCCGTCGTCGCCTGGGGCCACCGCAGGTCCTGGTCCGCACGCCGGAGTACGAGTTCAGCCACGGCCCTCGCGAGACCCCGTTCCACGGTGCCAGCATCGGGAAGGCCGCGACGGCGGTGCTGGTGATGCAGCTGGTCGACGACGGCGTCATCTCCCTCGGATCCCACGCCACGGACCTCCTACCGGCAGGGACGTTGGACGGGCTGTACGTCGTCGACGGCGTGGACCGGGCGAGCGAGGTCACGGTGGAGCAGCTCTTGACGCACACGTCCGGTGTGGGCGACTACTTCGAGGGGCGGACCACGGCGGGCCCGCGAGTCACCGAGCTGATCATCCGCGAGCCGGACCGGTTCTGGGAGCCCGCGGACCTGTTGGAGTTCACGCGGACCCGGCAGCGGCCCGTGGGGAGGCCGGGGGAGCGGTTCAGCTACTCGGACACCGGGTACATCCTGCTCGGGCTGCTGCTGGAGCACGTCACCGGGCGGGCCTTCCACGACCTGCTGCACGAGCGCATCTTCCGGCCGCTCGGCATGGCGGACAGCTACCTGATGTTCCGCTCCGAGCCCGACAGCGGGGCGCGGCCGCTCGCCCCGCTGCGCCTGG
>JBNJCY010000033.1:0-13551 GCA_051744325.1 Actinomycetota bacterium | reverse complement strand
CTCAGCCACCAGCGGCAAGACTCCGGGCACGGACCTCAAGGAGGGCGTCGACACGATGCCCGTCCTGCTCCTGAGGCGGCGCCGGTCCGCCGGTACCCTCGACGAGGCAGGGGAGGCGATCCTCGCCCGCCTGGCCACCGAGCTCGACGGCTCCGCGCTGGACCAGGTCGTGGCGGACCTGCGTGACCACCCCGTCGTGGAGGAGGCCCGGGCCATGGCCCGGGCCTGGGCGGACGACGCCGTCGCCGAGCTCGGTGCGCTGCCCGAGGGTGAGGTTCGCGATGCCCTCGAGCAGTTCGCAGTCCTGCTGGTGGACCGGCTTCACTAGCGCTCGCCCGCCCGGCGGGCGGCGAGGCGGGGCCAGCGGTGGTGGCGGGCGCCGTCGACGGCGAAGAGGGTGACGGCGATCCACACGAGAACGAACCCGGCCCAGCGCTCCGGCGGCATCGGCTCGTGGAACAGGAGCCAGCCCACGAGGAACTGCAGCGTGGGGGTCAGGTACTGGATCATCCCGATCGTCACCAGCGGGATGCGAGCGGCGGCCGCGGCGAAGAGCAGCAGGGGGACGGCAGTGACGATCCCGCTGGTCGCCATGAGGAGCCCGTACGGGCTGAGCAGCTCGACGGTGTCCGCCCCCCGCCACTCGAGCCACACGAGGAACGCCAGCGCGAGGGGAGCGATTGCGGCCGTCTCGAGGGCCAGCCCGGGCAGGGCCGGCACGGACCGGCCCGCCCGGTTCTTCACCAGCCCGTAGAGCGCGAACGACGTCGCAACCCCGAACGCGACCACGGGCACCTCGCCGTACGCGACGACGAGGACGACGACGGCTGCGCCCCCGAGCACGAAGGCCACCCACTGGGCCGTCCGCAGCCGCTCGCCCAGGAGGAGCACGCCCAGCAGCGCGGTCAGCAGGGGGTTGATGTAGTATCCGAGCGCGGCGTCGAGGGTACGTCCTGTGTTCACGCCCCAGACGTACAGCGTCCAGTTCACGGCCACCAGCAGGCCGCCGGCCGCGAGCATCGCGGTGCCCCGCCTGTCACGGGCCGCCGTACGGACCTGGTCCCAGCGGGTGAGGACGGTGAGTGCGAGTGCGCAGAACACGAGGGACCACAGCGCCCGGTGGGCGACGATCTCGAAGGGGCCGGAGCGCTCCAACAGCCGGAAGTACAGCGGGAACAGCCCCCAGAGGAGGTAGGCCGCCATCCCGAGGGCTGCTCCTGACCGTATCCGCACCCGGGGATCGTCCCACGCGCGGGGACCGCGGCGCCCCGGGCATCCCCCATGTGGGCCTCGTGCGGTGCGGACAATAGACTTGTCCGGAGCGCGCCGTGCGCTCCTGGCTGACCCCGAACGGAAGGTACCCGTGAGTGATCCACGCCCACTGAGCGTCGCCGTCGTCGGCGCAGGGCCGGCGGGTATCTACGCCGCCGACATCCTCTCGAAGTCCGGCCTGGATGTCGCCATAGACCTCTTCGAGCGCCTGCCCGCCCCGTACGGGCTGGTCCGCTACGGAGTGGCCCCGGACCACCCCCGGATAAAGCAGATCATCGTGGCGCTCCTGAGGATCCTGCAGCGGGGGGACATCCGTCTCCTGGGCAACGTGGAGGTGGGACGTGACGTCACCATCGCGATGCTCCGCGAGCACTACGACGCGATCATCCTCGCCACCGGCTCGGACCGGGACGCCCCGCTGGAGATCCCGGGAGCGGACCTGCCAGAGGTCTACGGCGCGAGCGAGTTCGTGTTCTGGTACGACGGCCACCCCGACGTGCCGCGCACGTGGCCACTGGAGGCGAGGGAGGTGGCGGTGCTCGGTGTCGGCAACGTGGCGCTCGATGTCGCCCGCATGCTCACCAAGCATGTCGAGGACCTGCTGCCCACCGAGATCCCCGCCAACGTGATCGAGGGCCTGGCGCGCAATCCTGTGACCGATGTGCACGTGTTCGGCCGGCGTGGTCCGGCGCAGGCCAAGTTCACACCCCTCGAACTCCGTGAGCTGGGACAGATCCCGGACGTGGACGTCATCGTGTACGAGGAGGACTTCGACTTCGACGAGGCCTCCGAGATCGCGATCCGGTCCTCCAACCAGGTCAAGCAGGTGGTCAGGACGCTCGTGGACTGGACGCTCAAGGAGCCCGAGGACCTCCAGGCGTCCCGGCGCATCCACCTGCACTTCCTGCACCAGCCGGTCGAGGTGCTGGGGGAGGGCGGACACGTCGTCGCCCTGCGCACCGTGCGGACCGCCCTCGTGGGGGACGGCACGGCCCGTGCGACCGGCGAGTTCGTCGACACCCCCGTGCAGGGGGTGTACCGCGCCGTCGGCTACTTCGGCTCGCCCATCGAGGGCGTCCCGTTCGACGGCACCCGCGGTGTTGTCCCCAACTCGGAGGGCCGGGTTCTGGACACCGAGAACCGCCCCATCCCAGGGCTCTACGCCACGGGCTGGGTGAAGCGCGGGCCGGTCGGACTCATCGGGTCCACGAAGTCGGACGCGCGGCAGACCATCGCGCACCTCGTCGAGGACGTGCAGGCCGGAAGGCTGGGGAGGGCGGCCCACGGCCCCGGTGGCATGATCCGCGCGCTCGAGGCGGCCGGGGTGCGCTACACCACCTGGGAGGGCTGGGAGATGCTGGACGCCTACGAGCGCGAGCTCGGCGCGGCCGAGGACCGTGAGCGCGTGAAGGTCGTGGAGCGCGAGACCATGACGGCAATCAGCCGCGAGGAGCCGCACGACGGGCGGCTGGCCTGAATGGCGGAACAGCGGTGCGCCCGTCGGCGTTGGAGATGACATGGGAACCCGTCACCACAACGGACTGAGGACGGCCGGCCTGTTCGGGGTGCTGTGGGCCGTCCTGCTCGGCCTCGGTTGGTTGGTCGCGAGCTCCACCGACTCGCCTGCCTTCATCCTGCTCTTCGCCGGCTTCGGCCTGGTGAGCACGTTCGTCTCCTACTGGTTCTCCGACCGGATTGCGCTGCGCTCGATGCAGGCGCGTCCCGTCTCCGAGGTGGAGGCACCGCAGATCCATGCCATGGTGCGCGAGCTGGCCACCAGCGCCGGCCAGCCCATGCCGCGCATCTTCGTCTCCCCGACGGCCGCCCCCAACGCCTTTGCAACCGGGCGGAACCCGCGGAACGCGGCCGTGTGCGTCACCCGCGGCATCCTCGAGATCCTGGAGCCCCGTGAGTTGCGGGGCGTGCTCGGCCACGAGCTCATGCACGTGTACAACCGCGACATCCTCACGTCGTCCGTGGCAGCCGCGATCGCCGGCCTGATCACCTCCGTGGCCCAGTTCATGTTCTTCTTCGGAGGCCGGGGCCGGGACGGCGGCAACCCGTTCGCCGGCCTCCTCATGCTCCTGCTCGCACCGTTCGCCGCCATGGTCATCCAGATGGCGATCTCCCGCACCCGCGAGTTCGACGCGGACGAGGACGGCGCCAGGCTGACGGGGGACCCGCTCGCGCTGGCCTCCGCGCTGGCGAAGCTCGACGCCGGCACACGGCGGCGCCCGCTGGCCCCCACGCCGGCCACCGAGTCGGTCTCGCACATGATGATCGCGAATCCATTCCGAGGTGGGGGCTTCTCCAGGATGTTCTCCACCCACCCGCCCATGGAGGAGCGCATCGCGCGCCTCGAGCGGATGGCGGGTTACTAGCGGTAGTTCACGAACTGGAGAGCGGCATCGATGTCGTCCGCGCCCTTCAGGAGGACGATGACGGCCTGCAGGTCGTTCCGGGACTTCGAACTGACACGGACCTCGTCGCCCGTCACCTGGGCCTTGACACCCCTGGGCCCCTGGTCGCGGATCAGCTTGGTGATCCTCTTCGCGTTCTCCTGGCTCAGCCCCTCCCGCAGCGTGCCCACGAGGCGGTACTCCTTGCCGGACGGCTGCGGCTCTTCGGGAGTGTCGATCGCCTTCAGCGAGACGTTCCGGCGGATGAGCTTCGTCTGGAAGACGTCGAGCACGGCCTTCACCCGCTCCGGTGAGTTCGCCACCATGAGCACCGTGTCCCCGCTCCACGAGATGGAGGCCCCCACTCCCTTGAAGTCGTACCGTTGGGCGATCTCCTTGGCGGCCTGGTTCAGTGCGTTGTCGACCTCCTGCCGGTCGACCTTGCTCACGACGTCGAACGACGAATCCGCTGCCATTGCGCTTCCCTTCGGTGGTCCTGGTCACGTTGCGCGCCGCGCAACGCCGTCATCGCGCCCATCTTGCCTCATCGCGTTCCACACCGCCCCATCGGAACTGGTAACCTCTTCTTCGCACCACGGTGCACGGCGGGTTACCCGAGTGGCCAAAGGGAGCTGACTGTAAATCAGTTGCGGAATGCTTCGGGGGTTCGAATCCCTCACCCGCCACGGCCGGCCCGTACAGGGTCGGCGCGCCCCAGCGGGCACGGCAGGCCGGTGGCATTCCACCCCCACGGATTTCCCAAGGGAACACCGGTCGCGTAAGCTGATCGGCGCTGCCCCGATAGCTCAGTCGGCAGAGCGTCTCCATGGTAAGGAGAAGGTCAAGGGTTCGATTCCCTTTCGGGGCTCAGGTCGTCTGACGACCGTGCCTTGACGGCACACGCGGCGGGGTAGCTCAGTTGGTGAGAGCGCACGACTCATAATCGTGAGGTCGCGGGTTCAAGCCCCGCTCCCGCTACCGAGATCGATGCGACCAGAAGCGAGGAACCGTGGCGAGCAAGACCCAGGACATCCGTCCGAAGATCACCTTGGCGTGCGAGACGTGCAAGGAGCGCAACTACATCACCAAGAAGAACCGGCGGAACACCCCCGACCGGCTCAACATCACCAAGTACTGCCCGCGCTGCAACGCCCACACGAACCACCGCGAGACGCGCTGAACCCCGCGTCCCCTAGGCTGGGGACGTGAACGCAGCAGCCCCGACACCCACGGGCGCCAACGACGCGCTCGTGGGTTCGTCGTATCCCGCCACCGAACGCTACGAGGTGAGCGCGGCGAAGATCGCCGAGTTCGCCACCGCCACCGGTGCGGCCAGCCCCCTCCACGTCGACCGCGACGCCGCCCGCGGCGCCGGCCACCGCGACGTCATCGCGCCCCCCACGTTCGCCGTCGTGATCGCCCAGCGGGCCGAGGCGGCCTACATCAACGATCCTGCGGCTGGAGTGGACTTCTCGCGGGTGGTGCACGCCGAGGAGTCCTTCCGCCACCACCGGGCGCTGTACGCCGGGGACGTGGTGTCCGCGGAGGTCCACGTCGATTCCGTCACCCACCGCGGGAACATCTCGATGGTCACCACCCGCGCCGAACTCACCGACGCCGAGGGCCTGCCCGTCTCGACGGTCGTCTCGACGCTCGCCGTGCGGGGGGAGGGTTCATGAACCGACACGAGGTGGGGGAGGTCCTCTTCGAGTCGTCCGCCACGATCGACCGGGCGCGACTCGTCCGATACGCGGGGGCGTCCGGCGACTTCAACCCGATCCACTGGAACGATCGGTTCGCCCGCGAGGTGGGCCTCGACGGCGTGATCGCCCACGGCATGCTCACGATGGGGATCGCGGCCGCTGCCCTCGAGGAGTGGGTGGGGGACCCCGGCCGGATCGCGTCCCTGTCCACCAGGTTCTCCCGTCCCGTCCCCGTCCCGGACCCGGGCGAGGTCACCGTCCTCGTCACCGGCAGGGTCGGCGCGGTGGACGACGACGGGACCGTCCGCGTGGACCTCGGCGTGACCGTCGGGGGCCGGGCTGTCCTCGCCAAGTGCCAAGCCGTGGTCGAGCCGCCGGTGGGGCGCTGAGTGCCGCTGCCCAATCCCGACGTCGCCACCCGGGCCGCGTGGGCGACCTTCGCGGTGTTCGCCCTGAACGGGTTCGCCCTGTCCACCTGGATCGCGCGCCTGCCCGCCGTCCGTGACCAGCTCGCACTCCGGCCGGCACAGGTTGGCGCGATCCTGTTCATCGGCTCGATGGGGTCCACCGTCGCCCTGCCGTTGGCGGGCTGGGTGATCGAGCGGATCGGCATCCGGCGCACGGTCATCGGGGCCGCCACGACGACCGCGTCCGCGCTGGCCGTCGTCGCGCTGATGGTCGCCGCCGGCCAGCCCGCGTGGGTCGCCGTGGCGCTGTTCGCCGCCTCGGCGGGAGTCGCGGGATGGGACGTCGCGATGAACGTGGAGGGGACGGTCGTCGAGCGGGGAGTCGGGCGTGCGATCATGCCGCGGTTCCACGCGGGCTTCTCCGTGGGCACCGTGGGCGGAGCGCTCCTCGGCGCCGCGACCGCAAGATTCGGGGTCCCGCTCCAGGTCCACATCCCGGTGGTGATGGTGCTCACGGTCGCCGCGGTCGCGTACGCCCTGCGCTGGTTCATCTCCGACCCGCCGGAGGTGCACGAGCACCACGAGAAGCCCTCCACGTTCGCCGTCTGGCGGGAGCCCCGTACCCTCCTGGTCGGCTTCGTCGTCCTCGCGGCCGGCCTGACCGAAGGGGCCGCCAACGACTGGGTGGCCCTCGCCGTCGTCGACGGCTTCGAGCAGCCCAACGCCGTCGGTGCCCTCGCCTTCGCGCTGTTCGTCGCCTTCATGACGCTGATGAGGATGCTGGGTACCGGCCTGCTCGAGCGCCACGGGCGCGTGAACACCCTGCGCGTGTCCACCGGGCTGGCGATCGCGGGCCTGCTCCTCTTCACGCTCTCCCCTTCGTTCCCGCTCGCCCTGGCCGGGGTGGCCCTCTGGGGCCTCGGGGCGGCGCTGGGGTTCCCGGTCGGGATGTCGGCGGCGTCCGACGAGCCTGCCCGCGCCGCCGCCCGCATCTCGGTGGTCGCCACCATCGGCTACACCGCGTTCATGGCGGGGCCGCCGCTCATCGGGCTCCTGGCGGAGGTGTTCGGCTACCGGGGCGCCCTTCTGTTCGTCGCGATTCCGCTCGCGGTCTCGTTCCTCCTGATCCCCGCGACGCGGCCCCTCGCCCCCCGGCGTCCCGGTCCGGCGAGTATCCTTCCGGCATGAGCCTGAGCTGCGTGGAACCCGAGCCCGCGGACGGCCCCGAGGTGCTCCCGGTGGAGGGCCTGGCCGCCCCTGGCCCCATGGGACCGACGCCCACGCTCGCGGAACTGACCACCTTCCGGGTGGGCGGAGCGGTCGCGCACCACGTGGAGGTGCACTCCGAGGAGGAGTTCATCGCGGCGGTCATCGCGGCGGACGAGGACGGCGCGCCCCTCCTGGTCCTGGGCGGCGGGTCCAACCTGCTCGCCTCCGACGACCCGTTCCCCGGCACGGTGGTCCGGGACATGCGCCGTGGGATCAGGGCCGAGTCGTTCTCCACCTGCGCGGGCGCCGCGATGGACGTGCCCGCTGGGCACCCGTGGGACGACGTGGTCGCCCGGGCCGTGGCGGAGGAGTGGATGGGGATGGAGGCGCTGTCGGGCATTCCGGGCAGCACGGGGGCCACCCCGGTGCAGAACGTGGGCGCGTACGGGCAGGAGGTCGCCGAGACCATCTCATCGGTGCGCGTGTGGGACCGGCTCGAGCGGCGCCCCCGTCTCTTCTCCCTGGGCGAGCTGCGGCTGGGTTACCGGGACTCGGTGCTCAAGCGCTCGCTCCGGGACCCGGAGGCGGGTGGCGGCAGGGTGTGGGGACCGACGGGACGGTGGGTGGTCCTCGAGGTGAGCTTCCAGTTCCGCCTCGCCAGCCTCTCAGCCCCGATCCGCTATGCCGAACTCGCCCGCACCCTGGGCGTCGGGGTCGGGGACAGGGCTCCGAGCCGTGAGGTGCGGGACGCCGTCCTGGAACTGCGCCGGGGCAAGGGCATGGTGCTGAACGCGGCCGACCACGACACCTGGTCCGCGGGCTCCTTCTTCACCAACCCGGTCGTGACGGCCGATCAGGCCGCCGCCCTGCCCGAGGATGCTCCCCGCTTCCCCGTGGCGGACCACTCCGCGATCCACCAGATCGGCGGCGAACCGGTTCCCGTCGAGGGCCTCGTGAAGACCTCTGCGGCCTGGCTGATCGCGCACGCCGGGTTCACGAAGGGGCACGGGCTCCCCGGGCCGGCCGCGTTGTCCACCAAGCACGTGCTCGCGCTCACCAACCGTGGTGGGGCGCGGGCGGCGGACATCCGGGCTCTCGCCGACGAGGTTCGCCGGGGCGTCCTCGAAGCGTTCGGGATCGAACTGGTCCCGGAACCCGTGATCCTCTAGGAGGGCTCGCGTCCGCCCAGGAGTGCTCCCCGGACCAGGGCGAGGACGTCGTCGTCGGGCACGCCGCTGCGGCGCGCCACCGCCACCAGCGCGGCCACGGACGCGTGGACGGACGCGTTGCCGAGCGTGCGGCCGGGAGCCACGACCGTGCCGCTGCGCCGCCGGGAGGTCACGAGCCCGGAGGTCTCCAGCTCGCGGTAGGCCCGCCCCACCGTCCCGACCGCGACACCGAGGTCGGAGGCGAGGTCACGCACCGTGGGCAGGTGTGTCCCGGCCGGCAGGGCGCCGGTGGCGATCAGGGAGGCGACCTGGGCGCGGATCTGCTCGTAGGGTGGCACTCCGGACGTGATGTCGACGGTGATGGCGGCGCTCACGGACCCACCCGCCGGAACGTCACGGCGAACGAGGTGCCCAGCACGGCAGCCGCACCGATGATGGCCGGCCATGCCCAGCCCCATCCCGCGTTCGCGGCGGCGGTGCCCGCGAAGAGGAGCACCCCGGCGAGGGTGGCGCCGAGCGACAGCTGCGCGCCCCGGACCACCCGGGTGGCGGAGATGGTGCGCAACAGCTCGTCATCCGCAGGGATGGTGTCGCGCACGGCGGGTCGGCGGGCGATGAGGGAGAGCACCCCGAGCGTCGCTGCGACCACGAGGGCGGCGCCGACCACGAGCGGGATGCCGTAGGGCCATCCGGGGAAAGGGCCGGAGGCGCCGGTGCACGGCACGGTGGCGCCGTCCACCACGCAGGCGCCGCCCACGTGAGCGATGCTGCGGCCGTCCGGCTCGGCGACGGCGCCGAACGCGACGAGGGCGGCGGTCAGCAGCGCCGCCCACGCCCAGAGAATGTGGTTCGCCCACGGGGCGGCGCGCGAGAAGAGAGGCCGCCGCGTGAGGACTGCGGTGCGCCGAGGGCCGCTCGGCGCCCGCCACGATGCCTCGCCGGCCGCGGTGATCGCGAGGTACACCAGTCCGGCGAGAACGGGGCCGAGCGCGGCGAGCAGACCTGGGACCTCGGCGGCGTCCACGTTGACCACCGGCAGGGTGAACCAGGCCCACAGAGCGAACGCGAGGCCGCCGACCGTGGCCATCAGGGTGGTGGTGTTCAAGCGGGCGAGCGCGCGTTCCATGGCCAGCTCGGTTGGCACCACCCGGCGGGAGCGGAGGCTGAGCGTGACCATGAAGGCGATGACCCCGATCATCAGGACGACGAGAACCAGGCGGGTGAGCCCCACGGCAGACCTCCGGAATTGAATCAATGACGCAACACAATGGTGTTCTTCGGGCAGGCCGGTGTCAAGCGGACGGCGGTGCCGTGGTCGCACGGGGACGTCCGGGGTCAGTCGGTCTCGGGCGGGGAACAGGGGGACCCCTCCCGGCGTTGAGACAGGTGGCACCCACCTCACGGAAACGGAACCACACAGTGCGCGTCATCCTCAACATCATCTGGCTCGTGTTCGCGGGCTTCTGGCTCGCGCTCGGCTATGCCGCGCTCGGCCTGCTGGCCTTCCTGCTCATCATCACGATTCCCTTCGGCGTGGCCTCGTTCCGGATGGCCAACTATGCGTTGTGGCCCTTCGGCCGCACGGTGGTCGCGAAGCCCGGGGCGGGAGCCGGCTCAGTGGTCGCGAACGTCGTCTGGCTGCTCATCGCGGGAATCCCGATCGTCGTCGGCCACGTGACCACGGCGGCGGCGCAGGCCGTCACCATCATCGGGATCCCGTTGGCGATCGCCAACGTCAAGATGATTCCGATCAGTCTCTTCCCCTTCGGCAAGGAGATCGTTCCCGTCGGCTCGGTGCCGGCAGGCTACAACGCCGTCCATGGCGTGCTCTCGGAGGGGGACCGCCTGAACGGCGGCCGCGGCCCGGCAGGCACCCACCACCGGGCGGACCCCAACTACATCCCGCCGCGCTCCTGACCTGACGGCCCCAGGTGATCCAGGATCGTCCGGTGCACAGCGGGCGAGCCCAACGGCGCGAAGTGTCCCGTCTCCTCCAGACGGATGTTGGTGCCGCCCGCGACCGCCGCGTGTTCGGGGACGTGTGGGTCCCAGCGGGGCACGAGGGAGACGATCCTCGCGTTCGCCCTGGCCTCCCGGGACAGTGTACGGACCCCGCGTGACCACGGGGTCAGGGACCGTATCCCCGTCCCCGGCGGCGCCCACACCGCCCAGGACGATCCCGCGAACGGCGTCGCGACGGTGACGAGCACCGTCACCCGGTCTCCGACCGTGGGATGCAGCAGCACGGCCTTGCCCACGAGGCCGCCCTTGGAGTGCGCGACGAGCGCGAACCGGTCGAGTCCCGCTTCCACGACGTGGTCGACGACGTCCCGCGCCACTTCCGGGATCCTCCGGAGGTTCAGCCCGACTTCGGGGACGACGTGGACCGGGTGGCCAGCCCGGCGCAGCGCGTCGGCCACGGGCCGCATCATCCGCCACGTCTCGTAGATGCCGGGGAGCACCACCACCGGCAGGGCGGGGGCGCCATCGACCTCCAGCCAGGAGCGCGGGTCCTCCCGAATGGCCACGGACAGCGCGCCCCGGGCGAGCTGCACCCCGGAGTACCAGTAGTCGGCCGTCCAGGGGCGGGCGTGCCGGAGGTTCCGCAGCCCGGCCCGGACCCACTCAGTGGGGCGCATGGTGTTCCACCAGGTGCAGCACTGCCCGGTACACCGTCTCGTCGTGGTCGTAGATGACGGAGTGCGCGGCGCCTTCCACGGTCACGTGGGCGCAGCTCCCGGCGCGCGGGTCGGCGGAATCGGTACCCGCGTTGCGGGCGAGGAGGTCGATCCACGTCTGGGGGGCGACGGCGTCGTACTCGCCACGCAGGAGCGTCACGGGGCACGGGACGTGCCGGATCCGGTCCTCGATCGGGTAGTTCATCATGTGGGGGAGGACGGAGAAGAACCACTCCGGCCCGGTGGAGAGGTAGGCGGAGAAGGCGATCCGGCGGATCGCGGACGGCTCGTGGCGGGAGGACTGCAGGAAGCGCCAGATGAGTGGGAGCAGGCGGCGCTCGCGGTGGTTGACCGGCGGGCCGATGAGGACGGCCCCGGCCTCGCCGGCGAAGTGGGCGGTGTTCCGGCCCGTGGCGAGCAGTTCGGTGACCACCTGGGCCCCCATCGAGTGGCCGACGAACACCGGCTGGTCGAGTGCGAGCTCGCCGACGATCGCGTCGAGAGCGGCGGCGAAGCCCGCGATGGTGAGCGGCCGGCGGGGGCGGGGGAGCCGGGCGAACCCCGGCAGGTCGATCAGGTATACGTCGCCCGTACGGGAGAGCTCCTCGGCGAGTGGGAAGAAGTACCGGGAGGAGACGCCGATGCCGTGCACGAGGACGAAGTCCGGGTCGTCGGCGTTGTGGCCGAATGGAGTCGGCAGGCCGTGCGGACCCGGCAGGTAGTGGACCCGCAGCCAGTGGCCGGGGCGCGTCCGGACCACGGTCGGGACCATGTGACCCAGGGGGTCGTCCTGGCGCCAGAAGCGCCGCGCGTCGAGGCGCGGCGAGCGCCGTACGCGCCAGTCGATGCTCATTCTTCCTCCCGGAGCCACGCGTCCGCGTCGGTCCGCATCCGACGCTTCGCGTCCTCGCCCGCGAAGGACGCGTCGATCGAGTATCTGGCGAGCGTGGCGAGTTCACGGTCCGTGAAGCCACTCGCCCGGGCGGCCTCGTACTGGTCCACCAGGCGCGAGTGGAACAGGAGGGGATCGTCGGCGCCGAGGGCCACGCTCAGGCCGGCGTCGAACAGCGGACGCAGCGGCACGGAGGAGAGGGACGGGTAGACCCCGAGGGAGACGTTCGATGCCGGGCACACCTCCAGCGCGATCCCGTCGGCGGCGAGGTGGTCCAGCAGCGCCGGGTCCTCGATGGCCCGCACCCCGTGACCGAGCCGCGTGGGGCCCAGGTGCGCGACGACGTCGCGCACGTGCGCGGGACCCAGCAGTTCGCCCCCGTGCGGCACCGTGGGCAGCCCGGCGCGGCGGACGATCGCGAAGGCGGGTGCGAAGTCGGACGTGGTCCCACGGCGCTCGTCGTTGGACAGCCCGAAGCCGACGACCTCGCCCGGGCCCTGGCCGGCGTGCCGCACCGCGAGGCGTGCCAGCGTGCGCGCGTCGAGGGGGTGGCGGATCCGGGAGGCCGCGACGATGATTCCCACCTCCACTCCGGTGGCCCGGCTCGCCAGGCGTGCCTCGTCGAGGATGATCTCGAGGGCGGGGGTGAGGCCGCCCACGTGGGGTGCGTAGGAGCTCGGCTCAACCTGGAGCTCGAGGCGGCGCGAGCCCTCCGCGGAGTCGTCGATCGCGGCCTCCCGCACCACTCTCCGGATCGCGGCCTCGCCCCGCACCACCGCCCGGGCTGCGTCGTACTGGCGCTGGAAGCGGAACCAGCCCCGCTGGTCGGCCGGGACCCGGAGGGGATCGGCGTCCGTGATCGCACTGGGCAGCCGGACTCCGCGCTCCTCGGCCATCGCCACCAGCGACGCCAGCCGAAGCGACCCCGTGAAGTGGAGGTGCAGGTGGGCCTTCGGGAGCCTGGTCAGGTCGCGCATCACTCCCATCCTCCCGCGCGCAAGCAGGGCCCGCGCGGGACGGCACACCCATCTCGTGGTGAACTTGTATCCATGGAGCCGATGAGCGAACTCGAGCAGGTCGAACTCCTCACCGGTCCGGATGCGGGGACGATCCTCGAGGCGGCCCTCGGCACCGAGGGTGCCACGATCACGCGGTGGGACGTGCACGCGCTCCACCACCGGCCCTCCGCGGGGGTCTCCGTCGGGTACACCCTCCAGGTGACGGATGCCGGCGGGACGGAGGTCTCCCAGTACGTCTGCGCGACCACCTCCCGCCTCACGGACGAGGGTGCCCCCGGCCTCGTGCGGCTCGACCACCCCAGCGGGCGCGTCACCGTGCACGTGTGGCGCCACCCCCACGACCCGGAGCTGCCCGCCCTTCCGCCCGCCTGTGACGCGCGGACGATGTCCGCGGCGCTCGGACGGGACGTCGCGGTCCACATGGTCGCCTACCGTCCCACCCGGCGCTGCGTGCTCAAACTCACGGACGGCGAGACGGTGCGGGCCTTCGTCAAGGTGGTCCGCCCACGGGTCTTCCCCGACCTGATGGGCCGTCACGAGCTCCTCACCGGGGCAGGGTTCCCCACCCCCCGCGTGCTCCACGCCGATCCGGACGGCCTCCTCGTGCTGTCGCCGGCGTCCGGAACGCCGCTCGCCAACTTTCTCGCTCGGGGGCTCGCCGATCCGGTTGCCACCTTCGACGCCACGATGGCCGTCCTCGACCGGCTGCCATCCGGGGTGCTCTCGCTGCAGCGGCACCCCAGCTGGTCCGAGCGCGTCGACCACTACGCCCACGCGGCGGCGACGGCGCTCCCGGAGCGCGC
>JBNJCY010000032.1:0-13603 GCA_051744325.1 Actinomycetota bacterium | reverse complement strand
CCACTGGGTGAGCAACTGGTCGCGGTCCCCGTCCGTCACCTCACGGGTCCCGCACTCGGCCGCGAGCAGGCGGTGCACCTCCGCCGTCGCCGTCCCCAAGGAGGCGGCGTCGAAGTCCTCGCCCGTGCGAAGGCAGTCGAGGGCCACCCGCCAGGCGTCCTGCGCCCCGGCGATGAACTCCTGCGTGACGGCGAGGTCGCCGGACTCGTCCTCGCCCGCCCTGGTCCACGTGCCCCGCAGCGCGCCGAGGAACATCGGCACTCGGGGCGTCCCCGCCTGGCTCAGAACCTCCTGGAGTTCGATGTCCGGGTTGACGCCGTCGGCGAGCACGCGGAAGACCTTGGCGATCACGGTACGCTGCCCGCCACCGCCGTCCTCCACCTCGCAGATGATCGACGTGTTCGACTGCTCCCCGGAGAGGACCTTGGCGCTGTGCAGCGTGTGGCCCGGGGTGGTGCGGTCGAGCAGCCAGGCGGCGTGTGCCGGATCGGCGCAGCCGTCGTAGACCCAGCCGCCCGAGGCCACGCCGATGAGGGCGGATTCGGGAAGGTCGGCCCGCTCGCCGTGCAGAGTGAGCGGCACCTGGTACACGACGGGCGAACCGGAGGCCTCGTCGCAGACCATCGCGCGGGCGACGTGCACCCCGCCCGTCGTGGTGAGGACCTGGACATCGAGGTCGGTGATCCTCGGGGTCGCATTCTTGGTGGAGTACCACCGTTGGCGGGGCAACCACCCCGTGAGCAGCTCGCGCAGGTCCGGAATCATTTCGACACCACCAGCCAGAAGAAGTCGCGTGCGCCCATCGTGAGTGTGAGCCTGCCATCCCTGGGGACGGGCGGGAACTCGGCACCTCCGAAGGCGTCGCGCACGGTGGCGCCCCCGAGGCCGGGCAGTATGACCGTGGCCGCCCGGGCGGTGTTCGCGAGGTTCGCGACGCACAGGACAGTCTCCTCCCTGTTGCGTCGCAGGTAGGCCAGCACGGCCTCATGGCTGGAGGTGAGGATCTCCGCGCTCCCGTTCCCGAAGACCGGGTGCGCACGCCGGATCTCCAGCATGCCGCGCAGCCAGTGCAGGAGCGATGTGGGGGTGACGATCTGCGCCTCGATGTTCACTGCCGTGAAGTTGTGCACGAGGGACTGGATGGGTGGGAGGTAGAGCTTGCCGGGGTCCGCCACCGAGAAGGCGGCGTTGCGGTCGGGCGTCCACTGCATCGGGGTCCGCACCGAGTCGCGGTCCGGGAGCCAGATGTTGTCCCCCATCCCGATCTCGTCCCCGTAGTACAGGCACGGGCTGCCCGGCAGGGAGAGAAGGAGGGCGTGCGCCAGCTCGATCTCCGCCCGCGAGTTCCCCAACAGGGTGGAGAGCCGCCTCCGGATGCCGACGTTCGCGCGCATGCGCGGATCCTCCGCGTACCAGCCGTACATGGCGGCACGTTCCTCGGAGGTGACCATCTCGAGGGTCAGCTCGTCGTGGTTCCGCAGGAAGGTGCCCCACTGGCCGTGCGAGGGGATCGCGGGAGTGTCCGCGAGGATGTGCTCGATCGCTCGTGCCTTCTGGTCCCGCAGCGCATAGTAGAGGCGTGGCATCACGGGGAAGTGGAAGCACATGTGGCACTCGGGCTCGTCCTCGGTGCCGTAGTACGCGACGACGTCGTGCGGCCACTGGTTGGCCTCGGCGAGCATGATCGTGCCCGGGAACTCCTCGTCGACCATCACGCGCAGCGAGCGGAGGAACTCGTGGGTCTGGGGGAGGTTCTCGCAGTTGGTGCCCTCCTCCTCGAACAGGTAGGGGATGGCGTCGAGCCGGAAGCCGTCCACGCCGATCCTGCACCAGTGGCGAACGACGTCGAACAGCGCCCGCTGCACGTCCGGGTTCTCGAAGTTGAGGTCCGGCTGGTGCGAGAAGAACCGGTGCCAGAAGTACTGGCGGCGTACCGGATCGAAGGTCCAGTTGGACACCTCGGTGTCCACGAAGATGATCCGGGCGTCCGAGTACTCGGTGTTGTCATCGGTCCAGACGAAGAAGTCGCCGTAGGGGCCCGTGGGGTCGGACCGCGAGGACTGGAACCACGGGTGCGCGTCCGACGTGTGGTTCATGACGAGGTCGACGATCACCCTCATGCCGCGCTCGTGGGCGGCGTCCATCAACTCGGTGAAGTCCTCCACCGTCCCGTACTGGGAGGCGATCGAGGTGTAGTCCGCGACGTCGTAGCCACCGTCCCGCATGGGGGAGGGATAGAACGGCGGAAGCCAGAGGCAGTCGACTCCAAGCCAGGCGAGGTAGTCCAGATGGTCGATGAGGCCGCGCAGGTCGCCGGTGCCGTCCCCGTCGGAATCGGCGAAGGCGCGCAGGAGGACCTCGTAGAACACGGCGGTCTTGAACCACTCCGGATCCGGCTGGACGGGCGTGCGCCCGTGGTTCCGGACGGTTGCGAGGATCGCGGTGGTGGGGACCGTGACCGGGATGCGCTGGCTCACAGCGGCTTCACCGTCATGACGTGGGCGGTCTGCACGCGCGGGTCAAGGCGCACCCACGCCGTCGGACCCCAGTTGTGCTCCTCGCCGGTCAGCTCGTCGACGACCCGGAACGACTCGTTGCCGTCCAGCCCGAGCGCCTCCATGTCGAGGTAGATGAGGGACTCGTGCGTGAGGTACGGGTCGAGGTTCACCACGACGAGCACCGTGTCCATCTCGCCGGTGGGCGAGAACTCCGCCTCGATCGTCTTCGAGTACGCCAGCACGGAGTCGTTCGAGGTGGGGTGGACCGTGAGCCGGTGCAACTGCCGCAGGGCGGGGTGTTCGCGGCGGATCCGGTTGAGCGTGACCAGCAGGAGGGCGATGCCCGTCGAGCCCGCCCGGCCCCAGTCGCGCGGCTTGAACTCGTACTTCTCGTTGTCGATCTGCTCCTCGACTCCCGGCCGGGCGATGTTCTCGACCAGTTCGTAGCCCGCGTAGATGCCGTAGGTCGGTGAACCCGTCGCCGCGAGGACCGCCCTCAGCGCGAAGGCCGCGGTGCCGCCCTGCTGCATGAAGGGCGTCAGGATGTCGTGGGTGGTGGGCCAGAAGGCGGGCCGGAGAAGATGGCTCGTCTCCGTCGACACTTCGGTCAGGTACTCGGCGAGCTCCTGCTTGGTGGTGCGCCACGCGAAGTACGTGTACGACTGGTGGTACCCGACGGCACCGAGGTGGCGCATCATGGCCGGGCGGGTGAAGGCCTCCGCGAGGAACACCACGTCCGGGTGGTTCTCGCGGAACTCCGCCAGGAGCTGTTGCCAGAACTGCAGCGGCTTCGTGTGCGGGTTGTCCACGCGGAACAGGGTGACGCCGTGCGACACCCAGTGTTCGAGCAGGTCGCGGATCGCGACGTAGATTCCCTCGGGGTCGTTGTCGAAGTTCAGGGGGTAGATGTCCTGGTACTTCTTCGGAGGGTTCTCGGCGTAGGCGATGGTGCCGTCGGCCCGGGTGGTGAACCATTCCGGGTGTTCGGTCACCCAGGGGTGGTCCGGTGAGCACTGCAGCGCCATGTCGAGTGCGACCTCCATGCCACGGCTGCGGGCGTGGGCGACGAAGGCGTCGAAGTCCTCGAACGTGCCGAGATCGGGATGGATCGCGTCGTGCCCGCCCTCCGCGGAGCCGATGCCGTACGGCGAGCCCGGGTCGCCGGGCCGGGCGTTGAGGGAGTTGTTGCGGCCCTTGCGGTTGGTCGTCCCGATCGGGTGGACGGGGGTGATGTAGAGGACTTCGAAACCCATGTCCGCGATCGCGTCGATGCGTGGCATTGCGGTTCGGAACGTGCCCGAGACCCAGCGTCCGGTGGCGAGGTCGAAGTGGGCGCCCTCCGATCGCGGGAACATCTCGTACCACGCGCCGGTCTGGGCGAGCCGCCGGTCCACCTGGATCGGGTAGGAGACGGTGGGGGAGACCATGTCTCGTAGGGGAGCGGCCGCGAGGACGGCGACGACGTCGTCCGACAGCCCGGCGGCGAGCCGTTCGGCGGGCTCGAGCGAGGTGTCCGCCAGCCTCGCAGCGGCGTTCCGCAGCGTCTCGGCCGCACCATCGGGGAGGTCGCGGTCGGCGGCCCGCGCCATGAGGAGGGATCCCTCCGTGAGCATCAGGTCGACGTCGACCCCGGCATCGACCTTGATGGTGCCGTCGTGGACCCAGGTCGCGTACGGGTCGGACCATCCCTCGATCCGGAAGGACCAGGGCCCGGGTGCATCGGGGCACAACCACGCCTCGTAGCGATCCAGGCCCTTGGCGATGTCCTTCATCGCCGCCCGCGAGTGGTCCGTGCCGTCCGGTGCCACCAGGACGGCGGTGGCGGCGACGGCGTCGTGACCCTCGCGGAACACGGTGGCGCGCACTGGGAACGGCTCGCCCACCGTTCCCTTGGCCGGCCAATCGCCGTCCTCGATGACCGGGAACACCTCGGTGACGGGTATCCGGCCGATCAGTCGGGTGATGCGCGGCGTGGCGGAGGCTGCGGAGGTGCGTTCGGTACTCACAACAGCACGCTACTAGCGATCCACCCTCCGGCACATCCGGTCCGCGCACCGTGTCGTGTCCATCCCGGCTCGGCCGCGGGACGCACCGGATGCGGGATATCTCACGTCACCACCTGAAGGGCGATTGATGGCGAAGCAGCTGTCTCACCTAGACTTGCGGTCGTGAAAGCCATCCGTAGATTCACCGTTCGCCCCGTGCTGCCCGAAGCCCTGGCCCCCCTGAATGCCCTCGCCATGAACCTTCGCTGGTCGTGGCACGCTCCGACCCGCGAGCTCCTCCGCTCGCTCGACCCCGCACGCTGGGAGGAGAGCCGTCATGACCCGACCGCCTTCCTCGGGCTGCTGGGCGTCGACCGTCTCGAGCAGCTCGCCGCGGACCCGGTGGTCGTCGCGCGGGTCGAGGCCGCTGACGCCGACCTCAAGGCCTACCTCACCGAGCCGCGCTGGTACCAGGAGACCTTCGACGAGGCGGACAAGCCGGACGCGATCGCCTACTTCTCGGCCGAGTTCGGCATCACCGCCGTCCTCCCGCAGTACTCGGGGGGCCTCGGAATCCTCGCGGGCGACCACCTGAAGTCGGCTTCCGACCTCGGTGTCCCGATCATCGGTGTCGGATTGCTCTACGGTGCGGGATACTTCCGCCAGTCTCTCACCCGGGACGGCTGGCAGGCCGAGACCTACCCGGTCATCGACCCCGACAACCTTCCCCTGGCACTGCTTCGCGAGGACGACGGCACCCCGGCGCGCGTCTCCCTCACCCTGCCCGGCCGGACCCTCGCCGCCCAGGTGTGGCTCGCACGCGTCGGCCGCGTGCCCCTCCTCCTCCTCGATTCCAACGTCCCGGAGAACGACGAGGTCGGACGGCACGTCACCGACCGCCTGTACGGCGGTTCCGCCGAGCACCGCCTCCAGCAGGAGCTCCTCCTCGGTGTGGGCGGAGTCAAGGCGGTTCGCCTCTTCCAGCGGCTCTCCGGGGTCGCTGCCCCCCAGGTGTTCCACTGCAACGAGGGTCACGCCGGATTCCTCGGCATCGAGCGGGCACGCGAGCTGATCGCGGCCGAGGGCCTCACCTTCGCCCAGGCACTGGAGAGCGTGAAGGCCGGGACGGTCTTCACGACGCACACCCCGGTGCCCGCCGGCATCGACCGCTTCGACGCCAACCTCGTGCGGACACACTTCGACGGCGACGCCGCGGTGCGGGGCATCGAGGTCGAGGACCTTGTCGCGCTCGGCGCCGAGGACTTCGAGGGCGGTGCGCCGGGCGTATTCAACATGGCGGTCATGGGACTGCGGACCTCGAAGCGTGCCAACGGCGTCGCCAAGCTCCACGGCAGGGTCTCCCGCGGGATGTTCCAGGCCATGTGGCCGGGCTTCGACGTCACCGAGGTTCCGATCACCTCGGTCACCAACGGGGTGCACGGCCCGACGTGGACGGACCCCGAACTCTCCCAGCTCGCCGAGGAGCGGTTCACGGCCGAGCAGCTCGAGAGCGGCGAGGGGTGGCTGGTCCCGGGTGACCAGGGCGGCGTGACGGACGAGGAGCTCTGGCGTGTGCGCCGGTCGCTGCGGTCCAAGCTGGTCGAGGCAGCCCGCACCCGCGTGCGAGAGGCGTGGCTCGAGCGGGGCGCCTCCCCGGCCGAACTCGGCTGGACCGAGGACGTCCTCGATCCCGACGTCCTCACGATCGGGTTCGCGCGGCGCGTCCCCACGTACAAGCGCCTGACCCTCATGCTCAACAACCCCGAGAAGCTGCGGGCCCTCCTCACCGATCCCGAGCGCCCGGTGCAGATCCTCATTGCGGGCAAGTCCCACCCCGCGGACGAACAGGGAGTCGGCCTCATCCAGCGGCTCGTCCAGTTCGCCGATCAGGAGGGGGTGCGTCACCGCATCGCCTTCCTGCCGAACTACGACATCGCGATGGCACAGACCCTCATGCCCGGCTGTGACGTGTGGCTGAACAACCCGCTGCGGCCACTGGAGGCCTCCGGCACGTCGGGGATGAAGTGCGCCCTGAACGGCGCGCTCAACCTCTCGATCCTCGACGGCTGGTGGGATGAGATGTACGACGGCCGCAACGGCTGGGCGATCCCGACCGCCGACGGCGTCGACGACCCGAACCGCCGGGACGAACTCGAGTCCGCGGCGCTGTACGACCTCATCGAGAACGTGGTCGCTCCGCGCTTCTACGACCGGGACGCCGATGGCATTCCGCGCCGCTGGCTCGAGAACATGCGGCACACGCTGTCCGACCTCGGCCCCAGGGTCCAGGCCACCCGGATGGTGCGGGACTACGTGGAGCGGCTCTACACGCCGACCGCGGCCTCCTACCGGCAGATGAACGAGGACTTCGCCGGTGCCCGCGAGCTGGCGGAGTGGAAGGCCCGTGTGCGCGCGGGATGGTCACAGGTCCAGGTGGAGCATGTGGAGTCCGAGGGCATGCCCGACGAGGTGTCCATCGGCGACACGCTCGCGCTGAACGCCTACGTCAACCTCGGCGAGCTGAGCCCTGAGGACGTCGAGGTGCAGATGGTGCACGGCCGCGTGGCCGAGGACGACTCCCTCAGCGACTTCCAGGTGGTGCCGATCGAGCAGGCGGAGGACCTCGGCGGCGGACGGTTCGTCTTCAGCCTCACCCACGAGCTGGGCGTGGCCGGGCCCTTCGGGTACGCGGTTCGGGTCGTCTCGGCACACCCCGGTCTCGCCGGGTACACGGAGCTCGGACTCGTGGCCAACGCGTCCCAGTAGCGCCGCGCCCGAGGGCCCCGCGGATCCGCTCCGCGGGGCCCTCGAGCTGGTCAGTACACCGTCCGGCTCGTCAGTACACCATCTTCATGGCGGTACGGACGTCGTCCAGCGTGGCCTCGGCGACGGCGTTGGCGCGCTCGATCCCCTCGCTCAGCACCTCCCGGAGCGCTCCGGGATCCGCCAGGAACTCGGAGCGCCGGGCGCGGACAGGTGAGAAGCGCTCGTTGACGGCTTCCGTCACCAACTTCTTCAGGCCACCGCCGCCCGCATCCCCGAGTTCCTCGGCCACCTCGACCGGGTCACGGTCGAGGCACAGCGCGGCGAGCAGCACGAGGTTGGACACCTCGGGGCGTCCCACCGGGTCGAAGGTGATGTGCCGGTCCGCGTCGGTGACGGCCTTCCTGATGAGCCTTGCGGTCACGTCGGCGTCCATGCCCAGTTCGATGGTGTTCCCCTTCGACTTGGACATCTTGGTGCCGTCCATGCCCAGGAGCAGTGGGACGGCTGACAGCAGCGCCTCCGGTTGGGTGAACACAGGTTCTGAGGCGACCGCGCGGCCGTAGCGCTCGTCGAACCTGCGAGCGATCACGCGGCTCTGCTCGATGTGGGGGAGCTGGTCCTTCCCGACCGGGACCAGATTCGCCCTGCAGAACAGGATGTCGGCCGCCTGGTGGACCGGGAACGTGAGCATCAGGGCCGTCATCGGACGGCCCGAGGACTCCAGCTCGTCCTTGACCGTGGGATTGCGTCGCAGCTCCGAGTCGCTCACGAGGGACAGGAACGGCAGGACGAGCTGGTTGAGCGCCGGCACCGAGGAGTGGGTGAAGATGGTCGTCCGGGCCGGGTCGATCCCGATGGCGAGGTAGTCGGCCAACGCGCTCAGGACATTCTCCTGGATCTCGCCGACTCCGTCACGGTCGTAGATGACCTGGTAGTCCGCGACGACGAGGAAGGACTCCACTCCGAGGTCCTGCAGGCGCACCCGGTTCGCGAGCGACCCGAAGTAGTGGCCGATGTGCAGCCGTCCGGTGGGGCGGTCGCCGGTGAGGATCCGGAAGCCGGACGGGTCGACGGCGATCTCCCGCTCGATCTCGAGGGAGCGGAGGCGGGTGCGCTCCAGCGAAGCGGCGGACGCGGAGTCGGCCAGGTCGATGTCGGCTGTCATTCTCCCAGTCTAGGTGGCGGTCGCGAGGTAGACCTGCATCGACAGGGCCTCGACCGTGACGACCTCACCCGGGGCGACGGTGTCGGGAACCCTGGGTGGGTTCTCCCTCTCGGAGTCCCACACCAGTGTGTAGTTGTGGCCCCGGCCCGTCGGGATGGTCACGTCCACGGGATCGAGCTGCCCGTTGACGACGACGAGCGAGTCCCGGCCGTGGGGGTGTCCGGAGCGCAGCAACTGGATGAGGCGCTGGTGCGGATCGTGCCAGGCATGGGCGGGCTTGGGCTGCCCGTCCGCGCCGTACCATGCGAGGTCCGGGATCGTGTCGCCGGGGAGCGGGCGCCCGGTGGCGAACCGTGCGGGACGGAGGGATGGATGCTCGCGCCGCAGCCTGATGAGCTGCGCGACCGTGGCGAAGAGTGACTCCTGCCAGGGCTCCAGTTCCCAGTCGACCCACGATATCTCGTTGTCCTGGCAGTAGGCGTTGTTGTTGCCGCGCTGCGTGCGACCGATCTCGTCGCCCGCCACGAGCATCGGCGTTCCGGCTGAGATGAGGAGGGATCCGAGGAGGTTGCGCATCGAGCGGCGCCGGAGCGCGAGGATGACGCCGTTCAGGTCCTCGGACGACGCCGGGCCTTCGGAGCCGTGGTTCCACGAATGGTTGTCGTTGCTGCCGTCGCGGTTGTCCTCGCCGTTCGCCTCGTTGTGCTTCCGGTCGTAGGAGGTCAGGTCGCGCAGCGTGAACCCGTCGTGCGCGGTGACGAAGTTGACCGAGGCGAGCGGGGACCGGCCGCCGGGGACCTCGCCATGGCCGAAGAGGTCGGCGGAACCGGCCAGCCGGTAGCCCAGGTCCGCGGGCGACTGGCCGGGGTGCCCCTTCGACTGGGCGGCGGCGTCGGAGAGCCAGAACGTGCGCAGGGAGTTGCGGTACCGGTCGTTCCAGTCCGCCATCGGGGCCGGGAACTGGCCCGTTCGCCAGCCGTGCGGCCCGAGGTCCCAGGGCTCCGAGATCAGTTTGGTGTCCCGCAGCACGGGGTCGGTGGTCATGGCGACGAGGAAGGCGTGGTACGGCGTGAAGTGCTCCTTGTGCCGGCCGAGGGTGACCGCCAGGTCGAAGCGGAAGCCGTCGATCCCGACCTCGCTCACCCAGTACCGCAGTGAGTCGAGGGTGAGCTGGACGGCACGGGTGTGGCGGAAGTCGACCGTGTTCCCACAGCCGGTGTAGTCGAGGTACTGGTCGGCCTCGTCCATCAGGTAGTAGGTGGGGTTGTCGAGGCCCCGGAGGGACAACGTGGGGCCGTCCGTCCCGCCTTCGGCCGTGTGGTTGTAGACCACGTCGAGGATGACCTCGATGCCCGCCTCGTGGAGGAGGTGCACCATCCCCTTGAACTCGGCCAGCACAGCTGCGCCCCCGGCGGCCTGCGAACCGGCCGTCGCGTAGGTCGGTTCGGGGGCGAAGAACGCCAGCGTGTTGTAGCCCCAGTAGTTCTGGAAGCCGCGCTGGACGAGGGCGGGCTCCGGCGCCTTGGCGTGGATCGGGAGGAGTTCGAGCGCGGTGACCCCGAGTCGCTTCAGGTGCGAGATCGTGTACGGGTGGGCCAGACCGGCGTAGGTGCCCCGAAGGTGCTCCGGCATGTCCGGCAGGAGCATGGTGAGGCCACGGACGTGCGCCTCGTAGACGACGGTGTCATCCCAGGCGCGGCGCGGCCTGGAACTGTAGGCGCTGAAGGGCGAGTCGACGACGACTCCGTGGGGGACGTGGTGTGCGGAGTCGAGAGGGGAGGCCAGGTGCGGTGTTCCGGGCCTGCCGCCCTCCCACACGTAGTCGTAGACCTCCGCGCCGTGCGACAGCTCACCCTCGATCGCGCGGGCGTAGGGATCCAGGAGCAGCTTGGCGGGGTTGTGGCGGAGTCCGGCCGCCGGATCCCACCGGCCCCAGACGCGAAAGCCGTACCGGGTGCTCGCAGTCACCCCCGGGACGTGCCCGTGCCAGATGCCGAGGTTCGGGCCCGCGAGCGTGTGGTTGACCTCGAACCCGTCGTGGAGGAAGCACACGTCGACCCGGCTCGCCCGCGTCGCGACCACGGCGATGTCGACGCCGTCGCCCACGAGGTGGACGCCCATCCGGTGCATGTCGCGGGCGGGCGCCACGACCGGATTCGGTGGGGCCTCGACGAACGTCATCCGTTCATTCAACCGTACTTCCATTGCCCGCCGGGAATCCATGGAAACCTGTGGACGCCGTGTCGTGGGACCTTCGTCACGTTTGCCGTTCCGTCCCCCCGCGCGGTGGCCCGGCGGGAAGGGGGGATGGCACGCTGGTGGGATGAAGATCGTCGTCTGCGTGAAGCAGGTCCCGGACATCCAGTCCGAGCGGACCATGGAGGACGGCCGAGTCGTGCGTGGGCTCGACGACGGGCTCAACGAGCTCGACGAGAATGCGGTCGAGGCGGCGGTCTCTCTGGCCGAGCGACTCGGCGGCACCGTCACCGCCCTGACGATGGGGCCCGCTGGGGCCGACGACGCCCTCCGGCGTGCCCTCCAGATGGGCGCGGACGACGCCGTCCACGTCGCGGACGACGCCCTGGCGGGGGCGGACGTGGGCGTGACCGCACGCGTTCTCGCCGCCGCGGTGCGACACGTGGAGGCGAACGGCCCCGTCGACCTCGTCGTGACCGGGATGGCCACCATGGACTCGCTGACCTCGATGCTGCCCGACGCGCTCGCCGTCGCCCTCGCCCTGCCCGCACTCACCCTCGCGGCCGGCGTCGAGTGCGACGGCACCATCGCCCGGATCAGGCGCACCATCGGGGAGCGCACCGAGGTCCTGTCCGCGCCGCTGCCGGCGCTGCTCTCCGTGACGGACCAGGCCAACGAGCCACGTATCCCCAACTTCGCCTCGATGAAGGCGGCCCGCAGGCGTCCAATCAGGACCGTCGGCCTGACCCAACTCGGACTCGACGACGTCCGGCCCGCCACGGCAGTCCTCTCCGCCGACCCCCGGCCGCCCCGGGCGCCCGGCACGATCGTCACCGACACGGGTGACGCGGGCCAACGCCTCGCCGCGTTCCTCCGGGAGAGGGGGCTGGCCTGAATGCACGTCCTCGTCGTTCTCCCGTCCCGCCTCTCGCCCGCCCACCTCGAGGTGATCGCGGCCGCCCGCACCCTGGGCACCGTCACGGCGCTCGTCACCGGTGATCCGGACGTGGCGACGCTCGCACACCACGGCGTCGCCCGTGTCCTGGTCCCCGAGATGCCCGGGACCACCGAGCCGGCCGCCGTGGCCGACGCCGCCGTGGCCGCGGTGCGCATGGTCGCGCCCGACGCCGTCCTGCTCACCTCGTCCTTCGCCGGCAAGGCCGTCGCGGGCCGCCTCGCCGTCCTCCTCGACTGCGGCGCCATCACAGACGTCACCTCCCTGCGCTCCGAGGGGACGACCGTCATCGCCTCCAAGGCGGTGCTGCAGGGGAGCTGGGCCACGGAGTGCGCCGTGACGCGGGGACCCGCGGTGATCACCGTGAAGCCGACCGCGTTCGAGGCGGGCGAGTCATCCGTGCCGGAACCGCGGGTCGAGCGCTTCGAGGTCACGCTCGGTGCCGCCACCCGTGCCGTCACGGTCGAGGCACGGGACGACCACCCCTCCTCCGGACGTCCCGCGCTCGATGAGGCCCGCGTCGTCGTCGCCGGGGGACGCGGGGTCGAGGGGGACTTCAGCCTCGTGGACGAGCTCGCGGACGTCCTCGGTGGCGCCGTCGGTGCGACGCGGGTGGCCACCGATGAGGGCTGGATCGACCACGGCGCCCAGATCGGTCAGACGGGGGCCACCATCTCGCCGCGGCTGTACGTGGGGGTCGGCGTCTCGGGTGCGATCCACCACACCGCCGCCCTGCAGGGGGCAGAGGTGGTCGTGGCGGTCAACTCCGACCCCGACGCGCCGATCTTCGAACTCGCGGACTTCGGCGTGGTGGGCGACCTCGGGGACGTCCTCCCGCAGGCCATCGCGGCGCTCCGCGAGTGACGTACCTCGACCACGCCGCCACCACGACCGTGCGGCCGGAGGCGAGGGCGGCGTACCTGGAGGCCCTCGGGCACACCGGCAACCCCTCCGCCGTCCACGCCGCTGGGCGGGTGGCCCGCAGCCTGCTCGACGAGGCTCGCGAGACCGTGGCGGGCCTCCTCGGGTGCGACCCGGCCGAGGTGATCTTCACCTCCGGTGGGACGGAGGCGGACAACCTCGCCGTGATCGGTACCGCGCGCGCTCGCCGCCCGGCAGGGGCGCGCCGCGTCGCGGTCAGTGCCGTGGAGCACCACGCCGTGCTCGACGCGGCGGACGCGCTGGCAGGGGAGGGCTTCGACATCGACGTGCTGCCCGTGGACGGCGACGGTCGACTGGCTCCCGCTGCGCTGGACGCGCTCACCGGGGACACCGCGATCGTCTCGGCGATGTGGGCCAACAATGAGAACGGCGTGCTGCAGCCGCTGGACGCGGTGGTTGAGCGCGCCCGCGCCCTCCGGGTCCCCGTGCACACCGACGCCGTGCAGGCGGTGGGACACCTGCCGGTGGACTTCCGGGCCGCGGGCGTGGACCTGCTCAGCCTCTCGGGCCACAAGGTCGGCGCCCCGGTGGGGATCGGGGCGCTCCTGGCACGGCGCGACGTCCCGCTCGTGCCGCTCAGCCACGGCGGCGGCCAGGAGCGCGGGGTGAGGTCCGGGACGGCGAACGTGCCCGGTGCCGTTGCGCTCGCGACCGCGCTCGCCGTCGCGGTCGCGGACCTCGAGCGGGAGACGGAGCGCCAGCGGGTCCTGCGGGACGGGATCCTGGCCGCGCTCGCGACCCTCGACGGCGTCCACCCCACCGGCATCGCCCTGCCGGCCGGCCAGCGCCATCCCGGCATCGCCCACGCGGTGATCGACGGCGTGGACGCGGACGCGCTGCTCTTCGCGCTCGACCGGGCCGGCATCGCCGCGTCCACGGGGTCCGCATGCCGCGCGGGGGTGCACGAGCCGTCGCACGTCGCGCTCGCCATGGGCTGGGGCGCGGAACATGCCCGGGGCACGCTGCGTTGTAGCGTGGGGTGGGACACCACCACCGCCGACGTCGCGGCCTTCGTCGCGGTCGTCGGAGACGTCGTCGGGCGCGCACGGCGCGCCCACCGAGCCTGAGGGAGCCGATGCAGGTCCTTGCCGCACTG
>JBNJCY010000031.1:0-13832 GCA_051744325.1 Actinomycetota bacterium | reverse complement strand
GGTGTGGATGAGTTGGCCATGGTCTGAAGGTCCTTTCGAGGGACGTCCGGCGAGCCGAGGCCCGCCCGGTTCGGTCATCGGGAGGGTCCCGCCGGGACGCCCGGGGAACCCCGCTTCACTCTCACGGTACCGCAGAGATGGGCCCTTTGCCCCAATTTGTGAATTTCCGGTGAGTGAAACTGGGACTCCGGTCCCACTATTGCCACGCGCGGAGTGTCCCACTATTGCCACGCGCGGAGACGGTGCGACGCCACCCAACGGACGCCCGTGGGACAGTGGTGTCCGTGCTGATCCTCCACGTCACGGACTGCTACCTGCCCCTGCTCGGCGGGATCGAGGTCCAGGTGTCCCAGCTTGCGGCGCACCAGGCCGGGTCCCACGAGGTGGCGGTCTTCACCACCACGATGCCGGGCCCAGGCGGCCAGGGCAGGTCGCGCGAGGCGCACGGACCGGTCGACGTGTACCGCGCCGCCGCACGCATGCCGCTCGGCATGCCCGTCCATCCGCTCGCGTGCCGACACCTGCGGGAGCTGGCGGACAGAGTGGATCCCGATGTCGTCCACTTCCACATGGGGGGTACGGCTCCGTCGGTCCAGTGCTCGCTCCGCTCCGTCGGCGACCGCCCGACCGTCCTGACCGTCCACAGCGTCTGGACACCGGGGGTGTCGGCCTCTTACCGCGCCCTGTCCGCAATCACCCGGTTCCCGTCCTGGCGCATCCAGCTCTCCACCGTCTCAGAGCTCTGCGCCCGGCCCGTCGAGGCTGCCACGGGCACGCCCGTGATGGTCGTGGGCAACGGCATCGACATCGATGCGTGGCGGCTGGACCCGCTCCCCCACGACGGGGTGCACGTGGTCAGCGCCACGCGCTTCGCTCGGCGCAAGCGGATCGGGGCCCTGCTGCGGGTGCTGGAGACAGCCCGCGACCAGCTGGGACCAGGCGCCCCGCTGCGCGCCACCATCGCCGGGGACGGGCCCCAGCTCGAGTCCGCCCGCGCGTGGGTGCGACGCCACGGCATGGAGGGGTGGGTCCACCTGCCGGGCCGGCTCGACCGAGCGGGCCTGCAGGAGCTCTACCGCCGGGCCGACGCCTACCTCGCCCCGGTCGTGCTCGAGGCGTTCTCGATTGCCGTGCTCGAGGCACAGGCGGCCGGCCTGGCGGTCGTGGTGCGCGCCCAGTCGGGGGCCGCGGAACGCCTCACGGATGGCGTGGACGCCCTCCTGGCGGACGACGACGCCGGCCTCGCCTCCGCCGTCGTCCGCCTGGTCCGCGAGCCGGGCCTGCTGGAGGCGATCACGGCACGCAACCGGACGACACCCCCGCCCTACGACTGGGACGACGTGCTGGAGCGCACGGCTCGGGTCTACGCCGCGGCGGCCGCGCTGCGAGGGTGAGCCGTCACTCCCACTCGATGGTGCCCGGCGGCTTGGAGGTGATGTCGAGGACCACCCGGTTGACCTCCGGAACCGCATTGGTGATGCGGTTGGAGATCCGGGCCAGCACCTCGTAGGGCACCCGGGACCAGTCCGCCGTCATCGCATCCTCGGAGGAGACGGGCCGCAGCACGACCGGGTGGCCGTAGGTCCGTCCGTCGCCCTGCACGCCCACGGAGCGGACCTCGGCGAGGAGCACCACGGGGCACTGCCAGATCTCGCGGTCCAGGCCGGCGGCCGTGAGCTCGGCGCGGGCGATCGCGTCCGCCCTGCGCAGGACGTCCAGCCGCTCCCGCGTCACCTCGCCGATGATGCGGATCCCCAGCCCGGGGCCGGGGAAGGGCTGGCGCCACACGATCCCCTCGGGGACCCCCAGTTCCAGGCCGACCGCGCGGACCTCGTCCTTGAACAGGGTGCGCAGCGGTTCCACGAGGGAGAACTGGAGGTCCTCGGGCAGTCCTCCCACGTTGTGGTGGGACTTGATGTTCGCGGCACCCTCGCCGCCGCCCGACTCCACCACGTCCGGGTACAGGGTGCCCTGCACCAGGAACTCGACCTCGCCCTCACCCGCCACGATCTCCCGCGCGGCGCCCTCGAACGCGTGGATGAACTCCCGGCCGATGACCTTGCGCTTCGCCTCGGGTTCCGTGACCCCGGCGAGCGCGGCGAGGAACCTCTCGGAGGCATCGACGACCACGAGGTCGATCCCGGTGGCTGCGACGAAATCCTCCTCCACCTGCTCCGCCTCGCCCTCCCGCAGCAACCCGTGGTCCACGAACACGCAGGTGAGCTGGTCCCCCACGGCGCGCTGCACCAGTGCGGCGGCCACCGAGGAGTCCACTCCGCCGGAGAGCCCGCAGATCACCCGACCGGTGCCGACCTGGGCCCGGATGCGCTCCACCTGATCGGCGATGACGTTGCCGGGCGTCCAGGTGGGAGCGATCCCGGCGCCCTGGTACAGGAAGTGCTCGAGGGCCTCCTGGCCGAGGACCGAGTGGCGGACCTCGGGGTGCCACTGCATGCCGTGGAGGCGCCGGTCCACGTCCTCGAACGCCGCGACCGGGGATCCCGGGGACGTTGCGAGGACGGTGAAGCCCTCCGGGGCCCGCTGCACGGAGTCCCCGTGGCTCATCCACACCGCCTGCGTGGCCGGGGAGCCGCGCAGGAGGGTGCCCTCGTGCGCCACCGTCACCGTCGTGGAGCCGTACTCCCGGATCCCGGTTCGGCCCACCTCGCCTCCGAGTGCGCGCGCCATGGCCTGGAAGCCGTAGCAGATGCCGAGCACGGGCACCCCGGCCTCGAAGAGGGCCGAGTCCACGCTCGGGGCGCCGTCCGCGTAGACGGAGGCCGGGCCCCCGGACAGGACGATCGCGGCCGGATCACGCCGGAGCATCTCCTCGAGCGGCATCGAATGGGGCACGATCTCCGAGTACACGCTCGCCTCGCGGACGCGGCGGGCGATCAGCTGGGCGTACTGGGCCCCGAAGTCGACGACGAGGACGGGCCGGTGATCCCCCACGGCCCTCACCCCCGCCTGGCGGCGGCGAGGCGGAGCGCGCGCTCGACGCGCTCCGGCAGGCCGGCCGCGAACCAGGAGCGTGCGCGCGCCTCCATGACGAAGGACAGGACCGGTACCACGCCACCCAGGATCAACAGGGCGAGCCGGGCCAGCGACCAGCGCATGAACGACCAGAGCTGGAAAACGGTGACGGCGTACACCACGTAGATCCAGCCATGGACGGTCGCCACCCAGGTGCCCAGCACGGGCCGGGGCGCGCCGGACGCGGACACACCGGTCGCCTGGAAGACGTACTTCAGCACCATCTCCAGGGTCAGGAGGAGCAGCATGCCCCCGGTGATCATCGCCATGATCCGGTAGCGGGAGTAGATGCCGCGAGCACGTCTCTCCGTTGCCGCGGCAACGTCTTCAGGGGGATTCGGTGTCACCGCTCCAGAGTAGTTGAAACCACTGGCGCCTCCATGCCCCGGTGGCTCCGATGAAGGATCGAGTTCGTCGCCGGCCCCGACTACGCTCAGCGGAGTGTTCCGCTACCCCGACACCTTCCCCCACGACCCGCCGCTCGGCCAACCCGTGCGGTTCCTGGCATGGCTCGCCGCCCGTCAGGCGTGGCTCCTGCTCGGTGCCACGGTGGTCTCCGCGCTGAACTTCGTCGCGCTCGCGCTGACCCCGTACCTGCTCGGCGAGGCCGTCGACGCCGGCCTCGAGCGGGGCGCGACGGCGGAGCTCTGGCGGTACGGCGGCCTGCTGCTCGCGCTGGGCGCCGTCACCGCGGCGGCCGCGTCCCTGCGGCACATCGCAGAGGTCGCGAACTGGATGCGGGCCGCCTTCACCTGCTCGGACATGCTGGGCAAGCACGTCACCCGCACCGGGGACCAGGTGACACGGAAGCTCGCGACGGGCGAGGTCGTCGCAACGGTCGCCACCGACGCGGTGCACATGGGGAACCTCATGGAATCCCTGCCCATGTTCCTCGGTGGGCTCGTCTCGTACTTCTTCATCGCCGCGCTGCTGCTCCAGCAGTCGCTCGTCCTGGGCCTGGCGGTCCTGGTCGGCCTCCCCCTGGTGACCGCCTCCGTGGCCGTCCTCGTCCCGCCGCTGCAACGGCGCCAGGCGCGGCACCGGGAGGCGACCGGCGAGCTCACGTCGCTGGCGTCGGACACCGTCTCGGGGCTGCGCGTGTTGCGCGGCATCGGCGGCGAGGACGTGTTCGCAGCGCGCTACCGCGAACAGTCGCAGGCCGTGCGGCGGGCCGGGGTGGGCGTGGCCAACACGCAGTCCTTCCTGGCGGCGCTCCAGGTCCTCCTGCCCGGACTGTTCGTGGTTGGCGTGGTCTGGTTCGGCGCGAACCTGGCGATCACCGGCGAGATCACGGTGGGCCAACTGGTGGCCTTCTACGGGTACACCGCCTTCCTCGCCGAGCCGTTGCGCCAGGTGAGCCAGTTCATCCAGTTCCTCACCCGGGCACTCGTCGCCGCCCGCAAGATCTCGAGGGTTCTCGACGTGACGCCCGCCGCGGGCCGGCTCGGGGAGGCGGATGCGGACGCGGACCCGATCCCCCTCGATGGCGAGGTCGCGCTGCACGACCCGGGCTCCGGCGTCGTCATCAGGCAGGGCTTGCTCACGGTCCTCGTCTCCCCCACCCCGGAGACGTCGGCGGTGGTACTGCGACGCCTCGCGCGCCTCGACGACACCGAGTCCGCCGACGTCACCCTCGCGGGCCGGCCAGTCGTGCAACAGCCGCTCGCGGCGGTGCGCCGCACCGTGGTGCTCTCGGACGCGACGCCGCAGCTGTTCACGGGGACGCTCCGCCAAGAGGTGGACGTCCTCGACTCGGGCGACCAGTTCCGAGTGGTGGAGGCGCTCGCGGTCGCCGACGCCCGGGACGTGCTCGAATCGCTCCCCGAGGGACTCGACGGCGAGATCACCGAGAAGGGCCGCTCCCTGTCCGGTGGGCAGCGCCAGCGCGTTGCACTCGCCCGGGCCACCCTCACCCGCGCCCCGGTGCTCCTGCTTGTGGAGCCGACGAGCGCTGTCGACGCCCACACCGAGCACCGGATCGCCAACAACCTGAAACATCAGCGGGCGGGCCTGACGACTGTGGTGGTGACCGCCTCGCCGCTCGTCCTCGAGCATGCGGACGAGGTGGTCTTCCTGGACGCCACCGGGGTGCGCACGCGCGGCTCCCATCGCGACCTGCTACTGCGGGCGCAGGACGGCGAGCCCGCGGCCATGGCCTACCGCCGGGTCGTGAGTCGCGAGACCGAGGAGGTGAACGATGCTGCTGCCCGTCGCTGACACGAGCGCGGTCTGGACCTACTCGCGCCGGCTCCTGCGCGACCACCGCGCGGCGCTGCTCGGCGTCGTCGCCCTCCAGGCGGCCGCCGCGATCGCCGCGCTGGCCGTCCCCTGGATGCTGGGCGGCCTCGTCGACGCCGTGCGCGAGGGCACCGCCCGCGAGACCGTGACTCAGGTGGGAGTCCTCCTCACGCTCGCGATCCTGCTGCAGACGCTGTTCGCCGGGGTCGGGCAGCGGCAGGCGATGGTGCTGGGCGAGACCATCTTCGCGCAGCTGCGCGAGCAGTTTCTGCACATCGTGACGCACCTGCCGCTCTCGACGGTGGAGCGCGCCGGCACGGGAGACCTCCTGGGCCGCACGACCAACGACGTCGACCGCGTGCAGTGGGTGGTGCGCTTCGGCGTGCCGCGCGTCCTGGTGACGACGACGACGATCGCGCTCACCCTCGTCGCCGCCTTCCTCGCCTCGCCGCTGACGGCGTTCGCACTGCTGACCGGCCTGCCGCTGCTCGTGGCGTTCGCACGGTGGTACCTGAGGCGCGCCACGCCCGCCTACCTGAAGGGCTCCCGGGCCTGGGCGGACATCAACGGGGTCATGACCGAGTCGGTGGAGCACGCCGCCACGGTCGACCAGCTCTCGCTGGGAGCGCGGCGCCGCGACCGGATGACGGCGGCACTGCGCGAGGCCTGGCACTGGGAGGACCGGACGCTTTTCCTGCGGGCGATCCTGTTCACCGGGATGGTGTTCGGGTACGTGATTCCCACTGCCGTGGTGGTGGTCTGGGGTGCGTGGCTGGTGGGCAGCGGCCTCGCCACAGTGGGGGCGGTCTCCACCGTGGCGCTGTACTCCGTGCAGGTCCGGCACTCGATCGGCGAGCTGCTGTTCTGGATCGACGAGATCCAGGTGGCCACCGCCTCCCTCTCCCGGATCCTCGGCGTCAACCTCGTGGAGCCGGACCGGTACCCGTCCCACCAGACGCCCGCAGGCGAGGACATCGTGGCACGGGACGTGGACTACGCCTACCGGGCGGGACACGACGTGCTGCACGCGGTGTCGCTCGACCTCCGGCGTGGGGAGAGGCTCGCGATCGTGGGGCCGTCCGGCGCCGGGAAGTCGACGCTCGGCCGTATGCTCGCCGGCATCCATCCCCCGACGGGCGGGTCCGTGACGGTGGGCGGGGTGCGGCTCGTTGACCTCACCGAGGAGGAGTTGCGCTCCGAGGTGGCCCTCGTGACCCAGGAGCACCACGTGTTCGTGGGGACGATCGCGGACAACCTCCGTCTCGCGAGGGCGGATGCCTCCGAGGAGGACATGCGCCGTGCCCTCCTCGCCGTGGACGCGCTCGACTGGGTGGAATCCCTCGCGGAAGGAATGGCGACGAAGGTGGGGAGCGGTGCCCTCACACCCACCCCGGCGCAGGCGCAGCAGCTCGCGCTCGCCCGGCTCGTGCTGCTGGATCCGCACACCCTGGTGCTGGACGAGGCGACAAGCCTCCTCGACCCGCGGGCGGCTCGGCACCTGGAGCGCACGCTGAACGCCGTACTCGCGGGGCGCACCGTCCTGGCGATCGCGCACCGGTTGCACACCGCGCACGACGCGGACCGCGTGGCCGTGATGGAGAACGGGCGGATCGTGGAGATCGGCCCGCACGAGGAGCTCGTGGCACACGGGGGCGGGTACGCCGCGCTCTGGAAGTCCTGGCAGCAGGAATGAGGAGGCGGGGTCAGCCCTCGTCCAGCGCCCCCACCACCAGGCGAGCCGGGGCCTCGACGACGTCGAACGGCGGGCTGGCGGACGAAGTCGTCGTGGTCCCGGCGATCGGGAGCCAGGGACCCGCGCCATTCACCTGGTACTCGCCCGTCCACGTGACCGTGAGGCCGATCGACTGCGACGCGGCCGTCCGGGCGTAGACGCGGGAGACGGCGAGGTTCGGGTACGGTCCGCCCGGAGTTGTAGTGACGAAGGGCTCGGTCCCGGCGCCGAAGTCCCACGACCACTGCACCGGGGTGGCGCGCACGGCCACCGGGGTTCCAAGGATCGTGGTGCCGAGGATGTGGGTGCGGGCGGTCGACCAGGCGACGGTCTCGATGTTCACCAGCACCTGGGCCGCGGCGGGCTGCATCTCGAGCACGCCGCCGTCGATGGGCAGCGATTGGAATTCCGCAAGGGTCACCACGACCGGGATGTCCGCCCTGTCGATGACCTCGCCGGTGGCGTTCATCAGGAAGTACGGAAAAGGAGGCATCTCGAAATCCGCGCTCCTTATCTCAACGCCGACACAGTCGACGACGGTCGGGTCGTCGCGCGAGCCATAGGCGAGGAAGACGGAGCAGTCGTCGATAGTGGCCGGCGTGTCCTGCTCCCAATTTCCGACTGGTGACGCACTCGAGTTTTCAACAACGTCCTTCTTTGCTCCGATATTGAAGGACGCCGCTCCCATCGAAGTCTCCCAGCGTGAGTTGCTATCCTCAGCGCTAGCAGGAAACATGCAAACGGAGAAGAATAGTGCCGTTCCCGACACGATGGTGAACCCGAATAGTGGTTGTTTCTTCATTCCCGTTCGTCCGAACCTGCTTCAAGAACGATCCAGCCATCTGGCATCATCTGGACGAGAATAGATATACTAAGGCTCCCTCCGCTATTCTCTGCGATAACCTCACTATTCTTGTCAATCTCAACATAGGAATTCTGAGTCGTTTGGAGTTCCAAGATGTGGGCGTCGACGGTTTGGTGATATTCATTCGCAATGATTGCATCAACAAAAACTAGCCCACCCGCTTGAGTCTCTCCATCGGAAATCATTTGGTTAACCTCCAAGATTACCGAATTACAAAAAACGCAGTCGTCATCAGACATCTTCTCAAAGAAACTGAGGTCTCTCGAAAGATAGGTGTACCCGTAAAGATCAACGAAGTATCGCGCTGCCGCCTCCGCACCCGCTGCGTCGTTGTTCGCCATCTCCGGCGGCATGACGGGAAGGGACACCGATGTCGGCAAAGGCGTGGGCGTTGGCGACGGTTCAGGTGCCGCCGAAGTGACTGTTGGCTCGGGAGTGGTTGTTGCCACCACATCGGCGTCGTCCCCGCACCCGGACAACGCCCCCACAAGAACCAGCGAGATGAGCGCGCGACGCGCTGAAAGCCTGCTCCCCATTCCACCCACGATACGGCACCGGCCCCTGCTCGAAGCTGGGCGGGTTCACACTGTGGATAACCCGCAACTGCCGTGGCGTCAAAGACTCGTGGGATGGGATTGTCATGCCGGCGCGACGAGTCCACCCCACGAGGCAGGGGGCTAGTCGGGAGGCGAGGCTGGACGCGAGTCGGGAGGCGAGGCTGGACGCGAGTCGGGAGCCTCCCCCTCAGGTGTTGGACCCACCCACGTTTGCCAGAACCGCCGCCTCCCTGTCCCGGATCGCGTCCTCACGGACGAAGCGCCACCACACGAACACAGCGAACCCGCCGAAGATGAACCACTCCGCGGCGTAGAACAGATTCTGCAGGTTCATCCCGCCCTGCCTGTCATAGCTGGGGGGCGGGACGACGGGAAGTGCCGAGGCCGGCTCCGACTCCGCCAGCACCAGGAAGCCCGTATAGGTGGGCCCACCCCACAGGTTGGCGAGCTCCCCCGCGGAGATGGCACCGACCATCCCATCCGGGAAGTCGCCCACGACCGCCTTCTCGCTGTCGCTCAGGTATCCCACCAGGGACACGGGACCAGCCGGCACGTCGAGGAGCGCCGCGGCCGCCGCCGTCGCCGCCCCAGCCGCTCCGTCCGCCGTGGTGACGTCCGACGGCGTCACCCAACCGCGGAGCACTGGGATCATGGTCGTGGCCTCACCGTCGGTGGTCCACAGCGCCGTGACGACGAGGACGGCGTCGCTCCCGTTGACGGATCGGCCCGGGACCAGCACCTGCTCGCGGAACTCGCCGGAGACCCGTACCTTGAGGAGCTGCTGTTCCGTCCGGAACACCTGGCCGACCGCCAGGGCGTCCGCGAGAGGCACCGGGTCGGCAGCGAGCTTCGCCGCCTCCACCCGGCGCGCCTCCTCGGCACCGCGCAGGGCCGCACGGTCCAGTTGCCACGCTCCGAGCTGGATGAACAGGTAAGCGACCACGGCCACCGCGACGAGAAGTGCGATCATCCCGGGCTTCGACGCGGACCTCAGCCACTCGCGCCCAGTCACCCGTTCCATGACGCCATCCTAGGTGTGCAACGAACCACACTCTGGCGCTGCCCTCGACTACTCTCGAAGGGACAGACACCTGCTATTCGGGAGATCCCATGAGCGTGGCACCCAGCTGGCCGAGTGGCCAGTCGCACCCAATCACCGACGAGGAGGCTCGCCAGATCGACGCCTGGTGGCGTGCGGCGAACTACATCTCGGTCGGTCAGATCTACCTGCTCGACAACCCGCTCCTCCGCGAGCCCCTGACACGCGACCACGTGAAGCCACGCCTCCTGGGCCACTGGGGCACGACCCCCGGCCTGAACTTCCTCTACGCGCACATGAACCGTGCCATCAAGCAGCGCGGCGTCGAGGCGATCTACATCACCGGACCGGGTCATGGTGGCCCCGGCCTCGTGGCGAACACCTACCTCGAGCACACCTACACCGAGACCTACCCGAACATCACCGAGGACCTGGACGGCCTGCAGAAACTGTTCAAGCAGTTCAGCTTCCCCGGCGGCATCCCCTCCCACGTGGCGCCCGAGACGCCCGGCTCCATCCACGAGGGCGGCGAGCTCGGCTACTCCCTGTCCCATGCGTACGGCGCGGTGTTCGACAACCCCAGGCTCCTCGCCTTCACCGTGGTCGGCGACGGCGAGGCGGAGACAGGCCCGCTGGCCACCTCCTGGCACTCGAACAAGTTCACCAACACCGAGACCGACGGCGTGGTGCTCCCCGTCCTGCACCTCAACGGATACAAGATCGCCAACCCGACCGTGCTGGCTCGTGTCCCGGACGAGGAGCTGGAAGCCCTCATGCGTGGCTACGGCCACAAGCCGCACTTCTTCGTCGGCGGATTCGACGACGAGGACATCATCGATGTGCACAAGCGGTTCTCCGTCCTCCTCGACGAGGTGCTCGACGAGATCGCGGAGATCAAGAGCCGCCCGGAGGGCAAGGACGAACCGCGCCCGCAGTGGCCGATGATCGTCTTCCGCACCCCCAAGGGCTGGACCGGCCCCAAGGAGATCGACGGCAAGCGCACCGAGGGCTCGTGGCGCTCGCACCAGGTCCCGCTGGCGAGCGCCCGCGACACCGACGCCCATCTCGAGGAACTCAAGACCTGGCTGCTCAGCTACCGTCCCGCCGAGCTGTTCGACGACGACGGCCGCTTCTTCCCCGAGATCGCCGAGCTGGCACCGGAGGGCACCCTTCGCATGAGTGCCAACCCGTCGTCCAACGGCGGCCAGTTGCTGAAGAACCTGATCCTGCCGGACTTCCGGGAGTACGCGGTCGATGTCAAGAACCCGGGTGTGATCGTGACCGAGCCGACCCGCCGCCTCGGAGCCTGGTTCCGCGACGTCATCAAGCTGAATCCGAACAACTTCCGCATGTTCGCTCCGGACGAGCACGCCTCGAACCGGCTGCAGGACACCTACGAGGTGACCGACAAGCAGTGGAACGCCATCTTCCTGCCCACTGACGCCGATGACCCGCTCGCTCCGCACGGCCGTGTCATGGAGATGCTTTCGGAGCACCAGTGCGAGGGCTGGCTGGAGGGCTACCTGCTCACCGGCCGCCACGGCATGATGAGCTCCTACGAGGCCTTCATCCACCTCATCGACTCGATGTTCAACCAGCACGCGAAGTGGCTCAAGGTCAGCAACCACATCGGCTGGCGGCGGCCGATCGCCTCGCTGAACTACCTGCTCTCGAGCCACGTGTGGCGCCAGGACCACAATGGCTTCAGCCACCAGGACCCCGGCTTCATCGACCACGTGGTCAACAAGAAGTCCGAGATCATCCGTGTGTACCTGCCACCGGACACGAACACCCTGCTGTCCACCTGGGACCACTGCCTGCGGTCGCGGCAGTACGTCAACGTGGTCGTCGCGGGCAAGCAGCCCACCCCGAACTGGCTGTCCATGGAGGATGCCATCAAGCACTGCACGCGCGGGCTCGGCATCTGGAAGTGGGCAGGTACCGAGGTGGACGGCGAGGACCCGGACGTCGTGCTCGCCTGCGCCGGTGACATCCCGACCATCGAGGCGCTGGCGGCGGCGAAGATCCTGCGCGAGGCGATCCCGGACCTGAAGGTGCGCCTGGTCAACGTCGTCGACCTCATGCGCCTGCAGGACGAGAAGGAGCACCCGCACGGCCTGTCCAACAAGGAGTACGACAACTATTTCACCGAGGACAAGCCGGTCATCTTCGCCTACCACGGCTACCCGTGGCTCATCCACCGGCTCACCTACCGCCGCACCGGGCACTGGAACCTCCACGTGCGCGGCTTCAAGGAGGAGGGGACCACGACCACGCCGTTCGACATGGTCATGCGCAACGACCTCGACCGCTACCACCTGGTGATGGACGTGATCGACCGCGTGCCGACACTGGGTTCCCGGCACGCGAACCTGCGCCAGTACATGGCGGACAAGCGAATCCTCGCGGAGGCCTACGCCTACGACCACGGCGAGGACATCCCCGAGGTGCAGGACTGGGTGTGGAACGACGCCGGCGATGCCGCCTCTGAGCAGGAGGTCGACGCGAGGCTCTTCACCGGAGGAGACAACGAGTAACCGGCTCGGACACTAGGCTGGGGAGAGGGCACTTCGGGGCCCTCTCCCCAAACTTTCAAGGGAAGGAGTCGCAACGTGGCGCGCTCGATCTACGTGGTCTCGATGGAGGGCCGCACCGGCAAGTCGACGGTCGCCCTGGGACTGGTCAATCTGCTCTCGGGCAACGTCCAGAACGTGGGGGTGTTCCGGCCGGTGGTCCGCGGCGGCGCTGAACGCGACCGGGTGCTCGAACTGCTCCTCGCGAGCCTGCCCAGCTTGGAATACGACCAGTGCGTGGGGGTCACGTACGCGGATGTCCACGCGAACCCGGAGGAGGCGCTCTCGCGCATCATCCACAAGTACCGCGCCCTGGAGCACGACCTCGACACAGTCGTGGTGGTGGGCTCGGACTACACGGACATCGCCGGACCGGCGGAGCTCGAGTACAACTCGCGGATCGCCGCAAACCTCGGGTCGTCCATGCTGCTCGTCGTCCGCGCCATGGACCGTGGCCCGGAAGAGGTCTCACAGGCGACGATGCTCGCCATCGAGGAGATCAGGTCGAACCACGCGCAGGTCATCGGGATCGTCGTGAACAGGATCCTCGGCGAAAACGTCGAGTCCTACGCCACAGCCGTCGACGGGTTCGATCTCCCGGTCTGGACCCTCCCCGAGATCGAACTGCTGTCCTCCGCCACCGTGGGCGAACTGATGCGAGAGCTGGGTGGCTCACTCGCGTTCGGGGACGAGACCCTCCTCAGTCGCGAGGCGGAGCACCTCCTCATCGCGGGCATGAACACCGAGCACGTCCTGGAGCGGCTCAAGGAGGGCCAGGTCGTCATCACGCCCTCGGACCGAAACGAGATCCTCATCGCGCTGATGGCGGCCCACGCCGCGGACGGCTTCCCCTCGCTGTCCGCGATCATCCTCAACGGCGGGCACGAGGTGCCTCCGACCGTCTCCAGGCTGATTCGCGGTTTCGGCCAGCGGCTCCCTGTCGTGGAGACGCTGCACGACAGCTACCAGACCGCGCAGATCTGCTCGATGACGCGGGGGACAGTGACGCCCCGCACCCAGCGCAAGATCGACCTTGCACTGTCCACCTTCGAGGAGAACATCTCGGCGGAGTCGATCCTCAGCAAGCTGGACTTCACCCGGTCGTCCGTGGTGACCCCCCTCATGTTCGAGGCGGAACTGCTGGACCGGGCCCGTGGGGACCGGAAGCGCATCGTCCTGCCCGAGGGCAGCGACGACCGCATCCTGCGCGCCGCCTCCACCCTGCTGGCCCGCCAGGTGGCCGAGCTCGTCATCCTCGGAGACGAGACCGCCGTCCGTGCTCGTGCCAAGGAACTCGGCCTCAACATCGACGACGCCACGGTGATCTCGACCGACGACCCCGAACTCGTCGACCGTTTCGCCGAGGAATACGCGGAACTGCGCGCCCACAAGGGCGTGACCGTGGAACGCGCGCGCGAGATCGTGCGCGGCGTCTCCTACTTCGGCACGATGATGGTGCATCTGGGGCTCGCTGACGGCATGGTCTCCGGCGCGGCCCACACGACCGCCCACACGATCCGGCCGTCCTTCGAGATCATCAAGACCAAGCCGGGGGTCTCCATCGTGTCCTCGGTGTTCCTCATGCTCATGGAGGACCGAGTCCTCGTCTACGGCGACTGTGCGGTGAATCCAGATCCGACCGCGGAGCAACTCGCGGACATCGCGGTCTCCTCCGCCGAGACAGCCATCCAGTTCGGAGTGGAGCCCCGCATCGCCATGCTCTCCTACTCCACCGGTGAATCCGGCTCCGGCGCCGAGGTGGAGAAGGTACGCGAGGCGACGCGCCTCGTGCGGG
>JBNJCY010000030.1:0-14149 GCA_051744325.1 Actinomycetota bacterium | reverse complement strand
GCGATCAAAAAAACAACCACACCCCACAGGGCATGGCCAAATGGCATCAAAAAACAAACACACTGTTGAGATATCAAACAACAAACACACACCACGCTCGAGCAACTATCCGGCCACTCTCGCCTTGGGGCAACTTCTCCATCTTAGAGATCCGGACCCTCGGTGTCAATCCGCTGATCCCGTCCTGCGTCCGGAGCGCACCGGTCTGGACCGTGAGGTCCGTCTGGTTGCTCCTCCCTGCCGGGACCGGCCGCATCATCATGGCGTCCGTTCCTCCCGAACCGGGCTCACCGAGCTTACAGAGCGGTTGACCGCGCGGTCAATCCGGAGTGACGTGGCGCCCGCCGACTCATCCGCCGAGGCGGCGAGCGATCAGTTCCCGCACCCGAGCGGCGTCGGCCTGCCCGCGGGTGGCCTTCATGACGCCCCCGACAAGCGCGCCAACAGCCTGAATCCTCCCGCCGCGGATGCGAGCCACAATGTCCGGGTTGGCGGCGACCACGCTGTCAATCGCGGCGAGGAGCGCGGCGTCGTCGGACACGACCCGCAGCCCCCTTGCGGCGACGACGTCGGCCGGGTCGCCCTCACCAGCCAGGACACCGTCGAGCGCCTGACGGGCGAGCTTGTCGGTCAGCACCCCTGCCTCCACGAGTGCCACGAGTTGGAAGACCTGGGAGGGTGAGACGGGCACGTCCTCGAGGGGCACCGCACGGGAGTTGGCGACACGGGCGAGCTCGCCGGTCCACCACTTCCGCGCCGATCCGGGCGACGCACCCGCCGCGACCGTCTCGGCGATGAGGTCGAGCGCGGGGGCGGCGTCCCTCATCTCGAGGTCGGTGAAACCCCACTCCCGCTGCAGCCTCCGCCTCCGGGCCGCCGGGAGCTCAGGCATGTGGTCACGCAGGTCCTCGATCCACGCCCTGTCGGGCACGATCGGCATGAGGTCGGGTTCGGGGAAGTACCGGTAATCCTCGGCGTCGGACTTGACGCGGCCGGGCGAGGTCTCGCCGGTGTCCTCGTGCCAGTGGCGGGTCTCCTGCACCACCGCTCGGCCTGACGTCAGGACACCCGCCTGTCGGCTGATCTCGTACCGCACCGCGCGTTCGATCGACCGGAAGGAGTTCACGTTCTTGGTCTCGGTACGTGTCCCGAGTGGGGCCGCGGGCGAGGGTCGGAGCGAGACGTTCACGTCCGCGCGCACGTTGCCGCGCTCCATGCGCGCCTCCGAGACGTCGAGGGCCCGGAAGATGCCCCGGAGTGCCTGCACATACGCGCTCGCCACCTCCGGCGCACGCGCGCCCGCGCCGGTGATCGGCCTGGTCACGATCTCCACGAGCGGCACGCCGGCGCGGTTGTAGTCCACCAGCGAGTACTCGGCGCTGTGGATGCGCCCGGCGTCTCCACCGATGTGCGTGTTCTTCCCGGCGTCCTCCTCCATGTGTGCACGCTCGATCTCAATCCGGAACACGGTGCCGTCCGCGAGTTCGACGTCCAGGTGGCCGTCGCGGGCGATCGGCTCGTCGTACTGGGAGGTCTGGAAGTTCTTCGGCATGTCCGGGTAGAAGTAGTTCTTCCGGGCGAATCGGGAGGACTCGGCGATCTCGCACCCGAGGGCGAGGCCGATCCGGATGGCGGACTCCACCGCGGCCCGGTTCACCTTGGGCAGTGCCCCGGGGAGCCCGAGCGACACGGGTGTCACCCGGGTGTTGGGCTCGCCGCCGAACGCCACGGGAGCGCCATCGAACATCTTCGTGCGGGTGCTGAGCTCCACGTGCACCTCGATTCCCAGCACCGGGTCGAACGCCGCCACCGCCTCCTCGTACTCGACCAGGTCGCTCATCGCGCCTCTCCGTTCACTCCGTGCACCTCGAGCAGCCGGCCGCCCCACTCCTGCTCCAGCGCCCGTTCGAGCACGCCCGCCGCGCGGTACATCCGGACGTCCTCATGAGCCGGTGCGAGGATCTGGAAGCCCACGGGCAGGTCGTCGTCACTCACTCCCGACGGGAGCGACATCCCCGGCACACCGGCCAGGTTGGCGGGGATCGTCGCGATGTCGTTGAGGTACATGGCAAGGGGGTTGTCCATCTTCTCGCCGAACCGGAAGGCGGTGGTGGGCGCCGTGGGCGACACGAGAAGGTCTGCCTGCGAGAACGCCACCGCGAAGTCCCGCTGGATGAGGGTGCGGACCTTCTGCGCCGAGCCGTAGTAGGCGTCGAAGTAGCCGGCGGACAGGGCATGCGTCCCGAGGATGATGCGCCGCTTCACCTCGTCGCCGAAACCGGCGCCACGTGTGGCGGCCATGACGCGCTCCGCGGTGACCGGTCCGTCGCTCGGCAGAATCCGCAACCCGAACCGCATGCCGTCGAACCGGGCCAGGTTCGACGACGCCTCAGCCGGCAGGATCAGGTAGTAGGCGGCGAGCGCGTAGTCGAACGACGGACAGGAGACCTCGACGACCTCCGCCCCGGCCTCCTCGAGAAGGGCGAGCGCGGCGTCGAACGAGGCCCGCACGCCCTGTTGGTATCCGTCTCCCCCGAGTTCGCGCACGACACCGATCCGCATCCCCGCGACGTCGCCGGCACGGGCGGCCTCGGCGAATCGGCCTACTGGGTCCGCGAGCGATGTGGAGTCGAGCGGGTCGTGTCCGGCGATCACCTCATGGAGGAGCGCCGCGTCACCCACCCGACGTGCCACGGGTCCGATCTGGTCAAGGGACGAGGCGAGCGCGATGAGTCCGTAGCGGGAGACGCCGCCGTAGGTCGGCTTGACGCCCACCGTCCCGGTGACCGCACCCGGCTGGCGGATCGAACCGCCGGTGTCCGAGCCGACGGCGAGGGGCGCCTGGAGTGACGCGACCGCTGCGGCCGAGCCGCCACCGGACCCTCCGGGGATCCGGTCCGGATCCCAGGGGTTGCGGGTCGGCCCGAACGCGGAGTGCTCGGTCGACGAGCCCATCGCGAACTCGTCGAGGTTCGTCTTGCCGAGGATGGGCATCCCTGCGGATCGCAGCAGTGTGACGAGGGTGGCGTCATAGGGCGGGACCCAGCCCTCGAGGATCCGGGAGCCCGCGGTGGTCTCGAGGCCGCGCGTCACGATGTTGTCCTTCACCGCCACAGGGACGCCCGCGAGCGTGGGAAGGTCCTCACCCGTTGCGCGTGCCGCGTCGACGGCGGCCGCGGTCGCGAGCGCACCCTCGACGTCGGTGCGCAGGAACGCGTGGTGGATGCCGTCGACCTGCTCGATGCGTTCGAGGTGCGCCCGCGTCGCCTCGACGCTCGACACCTCACCCGACGCCAGCCTCTGTGCCAGTTCAGCAGCGCCGAGACGCACCAGCTCGTTCATGCCTCCTCCTCCAGGACGTTCACGCCTCCTCCTCCAGGATTTGGGGAACCGCGAACTGGCCGTCCAGAGCCTCCGGGGCTGCAGCCAGGACCTCCTCGACCGGGAGTGGCGCGACCGGGACGTCCTCGCGCATCACGTTCGCCATGGGCACAGGGTGCGAGGTGGCGGGCACTTCGGGCGTCGCGACCTCACCGACCCGGGCAACGGCGGAGGCGATGACGTCGAGTTCGCCGGCCAGGCGGTCGAACTCGGCCTCCGTCAACTCGATGCGGGCCAACGCCGCGACGCGCACGACTTCCTCGCGGGAGATGGTGGACATGCCCGCAAGTCTAGTTCGCGGGTGGCGCGGGCTGGGACCGGCCGCAGCCGATACATTTGAGGCATGCCCACCGCCCCTCGTCTCTCCGTTCGCCGGGTCCTGGCCTGGACGGGGCTCACCGTCATCACGGTGCAGGTGGGGGCCGCACTCGCGCTGATGGCGGCGGACGCCCTGCGCAAGCGCCGCTTCCCCCCGAGCGGCAGATTCCCGCGCATGTCCCCGGAGCAGGTCGAGGCGCACGGCAGCCGGCTCACCGTCTACACCGACGGTGACGAGCTATACGAGGCGATGCTCGCCGACATCCGTGGCGCCCGGGAGACCATCTTGTTCGAGACCTACATCTGGAAGGGCGACGAGGTCGGCAAGCTGTTCAAGGCGGAGCTGACCGCCGCGGCTGACAGGGGGGTCGCGGTCTACGTCATCTACGACACCTTCGCGAACCTGGTGGTCCCACGCTCGTTCAAGGAATTCGACGATCGCCTGCAGGTTCTGCCCTTCGGCCTCGTCAACGGGCGCTTCCCCCTCTCACCGCGCACCTACGCGCGCGACCACCGCAAGCTGCTCGTCGTGGACGAGCGCGTGGGGTACGTCGGCGGGTACAACGTCGGCAAGCTGTACTCCGACACCTGGCGGGACACGCACCTCCGGATCGAGGGACCGGCTGCCTGGGAACTCTCCAACGCCTTCGTGGACTTCTGGAACTACTACAAGAAGGACCGGCACCCCGGACTGCCTGACCGTGGCGCCCGGAAGTGGGACGCCCGGATCCGCGCCTCTCTGAATCTCCCCAACCGGCTGCTCTTCCCGGTGCGCGGGATGTACATCGACGCCATCGAACGGTCCGTCGAGTCCGTCGACATCACGCAGGGCTACTTCCTCCCCGATGAGGAAGTCATCGACGCACTGCTCCGCGCCGTGAACCGCGGTGTCGAGGTCCGCGTGCTTGTCCCGGAGTTCTCCAACCACGTGGTGGCCGACTGGGTCGCCCGCGGCCTCCTCTCCCGCCTGCTCGCAGGTGGTGTGCGCATCTTCCTGTTCGAGCACGCCATGGTCCACGCCAAGACGGCCACGGTCGACGGGCGCTGGACCACCATCGGCACGACGAACATCGACCGGCTCTCGATGTTCGGGAACTTCGAGATCAACATCGAGGTGTACGACGACGAGCTGGCACGCAGGATGGGCGAGGTGTTCGCCTCCGACCTCGGCAACGCCCGGGAACTGACCCGCGAGGAGTGGGAGGCCAGACCCGCCTACAAGCGCGTGGTCGAGCAGGTGCTGCGCCCCGTGGCGCCCCTCCTCTGACTGCGCGCTCAGAGCGCGGCCGGGCCGCCCTCCAGCAGCCGGCGGAACCCGTCCTCGTCCAGGACCGTCAGGCCGAGCTCCCTCGCCTTCACCTGCTTGGACCCGGCGTTGTCCCCGACGACGACGTAGTCCGTCCTCGCCGAGACGGAGCCGGCCGCCCTGCCACCCCGCGACGTGATCGCCTCCTTCGCCTCGTCCCTCGTGAAACCCGGGAGTGATCCAGTGACGACGACGGTCAGGCCCTCGAGAACCCGGGGTGCGGTCCCGGTGGGCGGGGCGTCCTCGAAGGAGACGCCCGCCGCGCGCCAGGCGCGGACGATGTCCTGGTGCCATCCGACGTCCAGCCAGTCCAGGATCGACTGGGCGATCACGGTCCCCACGCCCTCCGTCTCGGCGAGGTCCTCGACGGTCGCGGACTCGATTCCACCCAGCGAGCGATACCGGTCCGCCAGGGCGCGCGCCGCAGTCGGGCCGACGTGGCGGATCGACAGGGCGACGAGGAAACGCCAGAGGGGCCGCCCCTTCGCCTCCTCGATCTGCTCCAGCATCCTGACGGTGGTGGTGCGGGGCACCGAGGGCGCATTCACCGTCCCGTCCCTCCTGTGCCTGGGGGCGGTGTGGAAGAACAGGACCTGCTCCCACTCCCCGGTGAGTTCGCCCGACCTTCTCCGCTCGCGCCAGACCTTCACGTCCGCGAGGTCCTCGACCCGCATCGTGAAGAGGCCCGCCTCGTTCCGGAGAACGGGCACCTGCGGCGTTGGCATGGGGTCCACGCCGATCACGTACTCGCGGTTCGCCTCCGGGTTCGTGAGCGCGAGCGCTGTCTCGTCGCCGAGCGCCTCGATGTCCAGCGCTCCTCGGGAACCGATGTGGGCGACCCGCTCGGTGATCTGGGCGGGACAGGACTCGCTGTTGGGACAGCGCAGGTCGATGTCTCCCTCCTTCGCGGGTGCGAGCGGGGTGCCGCACGACGGGCAGCGCGAGGGCATGACGAACTCGTGTTCGGTGCCGTCGCGGAGGTCGACCACGGGAGCGACGATCTCGGGAATCACGTCCCCCGCCTTCCGCAGCACCACGACGTCCCCGATCAGCACGCCCTTGCGCCTCACCTCGGCGGCGTTGTGGAGGGTGGCCATCGAGACGGTCGAGCCGGAGACCTTCACTGGTTCCATGACCCCGAAGGGCGTCACCCGTCCCGTGCGTCCCACGTGGGTGCGGATGTCCAGGAGCCGGGTGTTGACCTCCTCGGGCGGGTACTTGTACGCGCAGGCCCAGCGAGGGGCACGGGAGGTGGTCCCCATCGCGCGCTGCAGGGCACGGTCATCCACCTTGACCACGACGCCGTCGATCTCGTGCTCGACGGCGTGCCGGTGCTCGCCGAAGTACGCGATCATCTCCTCGACGTCGGCCGTCGCCGTGGCGAGACGGTTGTGGGGGGACACCGGCAGCCCCCACTCCCGGAAGAGCGCGTACAGCTGCCACTGGGTCCCCGGTACATGTCCGTCCGGGTGGACGAAGGCACCCACACCGTGCGCGATCATCGAGAGCGGCCGCGACGCGGTCACCCTCGGGTCCTTCTGCCGGATTGACCCGGCTGCCGCGTTGCGGGGGTTGGCGAAAGGCGCGCGGCCGGCCTCGACCAGCGAGGCGTTGAGGCGCTCGAAGTCGGCGACGGGGAAGTAGATCTCGCCGCGCACCTCGACGACATCTGGCGGTGCCACGGCACGGAGGACCTGTGGGATCACCCCGATCGTGCGCACGTTGACGGTGACGTCCTCCCCCACCCTGCCATCCCCCCGCGTCGCCGCTCGCACGAGCCGGCCCCTCTCGTAGACGAGGCTGACCGCCAGGCCGTCCACCTTGAGCTCGCAGGTCATCGGGACGGATTCCTGCCTGATCGCTGCCTGGACCCGTGCGGTCCACTGGCGCAGCTCGTCGAGCGAGAAGACGTCGTCGAGGCTCAGCATGCGCTCGAGGTGCTCGACGGGCGCGAACTCGTTCGTGTGCCCACCCCCGACCCGTTGGGTCGGGGAATCGGACGACTGCAGCTCCGGGTGCTCGTGCTCGAGCTGTTCCAGCTCTCGCAGGGCCGAGTCGTACTCGGCGTCCGAGATCGTCGGGGCGTCCCTGACGTAGTAGTTGAACTGCGCCTCGTCGATGAGGGTCGCGAGTTCGGTCCAGCGGGTGCGGGCGGTCTTCAGATCCACACCCCCCATCTTGGCAGTGGGTACCCACCGACAAGGAACGGTGACCATCGCGCGCCAAGCGCACCGCCGTCCACACCCCCAGGCCGTCACGACCGGCCCCCCGCCTCCCCCCTGCTTCACTGGCGGTCATGCCCCGACTCCTCACCGCCGTCGGCGGCCCCGCGCTTGGCATGTGCTGGGAGCTGACCGGTTCGCATGTGCTCGGCCGCGAGGGCGACATCGCCGTCGACGACGCCGCCCTGTCGCGCACCCACCTGCGCCTGCGTGCGCGCGGCCACACCGTACGCTGCGCGGACGCGGGATCGTCGAACGGCTCCCACCTGCGCAAGGGCCGGATCAGGAGACGGATCGGTGCCGCCTGGATCCCGCTCCGGCGCGGTGCAGTCCTCGAGCTGGGAGCCGGCGCCTACCGGTTGGCGGGGCAGCCCGGCCCGTTCCGGGAGCGACGCTGGGGGCCCGACACGCTGGCCCGAATGCTGGTCCCGCTGGCGATGGCCGCCGCGCTCGTGCCGTTCGCGCTCGGCGGCCCTCCGTGGCGGTGGGTGATGGTGGTGGCACCGCTCGCCGCTGTCGCGCTGCTCGCCCGGAGCCGTGAGTCCGAGATCCTCCGCTCCTCGCACCCGGCGCACGTGCTGCTGGCGTCCGGGGAAGGGCGGGCATTCCACGCGGAACCCGTGGTGCCCCGGGAGTTGCGGGTCCTGCGCCGACCGCTGGGCGGGACCGGGTGGTGCGTCCTCGGGCCGCGGGCGGAGCAGCAGGCCACCTGGCTCGCCGGCTTCCTCGCTGTCCACAACGACCCGGACGTGCTCCGGGTGACGTCGCCGTGGCTCACCACGCTCGGGGCCGGACTGGAGGTGCGCTTCGAGGAACGTGGCAGCGGGCCGGCCACGGGACAGGCGATGGTCACGTGGGCGAAGGACCGGCCACCGCAGTGGGCCATCGTCCTGCGCCCGCCCGCATGGGCCGCGGCCGGGACCGCGTGGGCCCGCTCGCTGCAGGCGGGGGGCCCGGCCGCACGCCCACCCCTGGCGGTGCACGCGAGTGTGCTTCCCGCCGCCGAGGTGCGCCGGCACTGGGACCGGCCGCGGGCCGACCTGGCGGTCCCACTCGGCGAGTCGCAGGATGGCCCGTTCGTCGTCGACCTGGTCCGTGTCGGGCCCCACGCCCTGGTGGCGGGCATGAGTGGGGCCGGCAAGTCGGAACTCCTCACCACGTGGCTCCTGGAGCTCGCCCAGCGGAATCCGCCGTCGCTGCTCCAGTTCATCCTCGTCGACTTCAAGGGCGGGGCCGCCTTCAACCACCTCGCACCGCTGCCCCACTGTGTGGGCGTCCTGACCGACCTCGACGAGGGCGCGACCCGCCGCGCCCTCGCCTCCCTGCGTGCACAGCTGCGCAGGCGCAAGGAGCTCGTCGCCGCGGCACGTTGCCGGGACGTCACGGAGTACAACGCGCGCGACGGCCGGTCCCTGCCGCTCCTCGTCGTGGTCATCGACGAGTTTCGCGCCCTCGCCCTCGACCACCCCGAACTCCTCGAGCAGTTCCTCCACCTCGCCCACCAGGGCCGCTCGCTCGGCGTCCACCTCGTCGCCGCCACGCAGAGGCCAGCGGGCGCCGTCAGCCCGGAGCTGCGGGCGAACATGCCGCTTCGGCTCTGCCTACGGGTGGCGGAGGCCGCTGACTCCCTCGACGTCGTCGCGGTGCCCGACGCGGCCCGGCTCGAACCGGTTCCGGGGCGTGCCCTGGTCCGTGGTGAGTCCCTCACGCGGATCCAGGTCAGCTGGTCCGGTGACGGCACCTCGGTCGCCAACCGCGTGGCGGGGCTCGTCGCGCAGTGGGACGGCCCGCCCGCCGCTCCGCCGTGGTGCCCTCCCCTGCCCCGCGTGCTCCCTGCGTCGCTCGTGCGACCCGGGGACATCGGGCTGGCGGACGAACCCGACCTGCTCCGCCAACGTCCGGTGGCCCTTCCCGATGCGCTCCTCATCCTCGGGAACCCTGGCAGCGGACGCTCCACCGCGGCCGCCACCGTCGCGGCCGCCGCCCTCGCCCAGGGGGACGAGGTGTGGCTGGTGACGGCGCAGGCCCTTCCGTGGACCGGCCGCGGGGCCTTCGGCGGGATCCTCCATCCCCGCGAGACACGCCTGGTGGGAAACCTGCTGCGGCACCTGGCCCACACGGACGACCGGAGGCGCACGCTGGTCTTCGACGACCTCGAACTCTGGGTCGATGCGCACGACGCGCTGCACGGTGAAGGGACCGCGACAGGTGAGCTCGCCGCCTTCGTCCGCGCCGCGCGATCGGGCGGCACTCGGGTGGTCGCCGTGACGCCGCCCGGGATGGTGCACGCACGGTGGGCGGCCCCGCTCACCCGTCACCTGCACCTCGCCGGACTCGACACCGCCACTGCCATGGCCTGCGGCGTCCCCAGGACGGTGGCTCCGGATGTCTGCGGTCCGGTGGCACCCGGCCGCGGGCTCCTGATGCCGGACGGGCTGCTGATGCAACTCGCAAGATGGGACGACCCGCCGCCTGTCCCACCGGGAAGGGCCGTGCGATTCGTGCCCCTGCCCGCACGGGGAGAGGCAAGGCCTCTCCCCGGGCGCATCGTCCTGGGTGCCACATCCTCGGGCGAGCTGAGCATCGAGGCCGCGGGGGACGTGGTGGTGGTGGGCCCGCCGGGGAGCGGCCGCTCCATGACCGCCCGGCTCATCCACCAGCAGCATCCGGGCAGCGTGTTCCAGGACGGCGAGCATGAGGACGTCGCACGCCCGATCGTCGCCACCGCCACCCCGGGGGACCTCTCGGCGTCCTGGTCGGGTGTCCTTGCGCGGCTGCGGGCCGCCGGGACGGTGCTGCTGCTGCGCCCGGACCTCCACCCGCGGCTCCCTGGCCTGGACTACGCCGCCGAGCTGGAGCCGGGATCGCCCGGATACGCGGTCCTCGTGCACCGAGGCAGGGCAAGCGCGCTGCGGCTCGCGACCGCCCTCGCCTCAGTCGTCGAGGAAGTGGTCCCGGCGCCCGCCGGAGAGGAACTCCCGTGCGCTCGGGGTCGCCAACGCGACCAGGGCGGCGGCGGACAGTCCCACCACGAAGGCTGCGAACCAACCGAGCACGGATCCCAGTGCGATCATCGAGAGGATCACGAGGAGATGGGAGGTCACGAGCACCCCGCGGGGCCAGGCGCGTCCTTTCAGGAGCGCCAGCGACGCGGGGACCAGGAGGGCGGCCACGATGATGTAGTACAGGTTCGTCCCGACGCGTGGGCCGGCGGTGTCCCCGACGATCAGGTCCCAGACCGCGACCGCCGCGAAGACCATGGCCATGGCGATCGTGACCGAGGCGGCCAGGACCACCGAGCGGGGACGAGGAGCGGCCATGGGGCGAGTCTAGTGAGTGAGCGGACGCCTCCCAGGTGGCCGGAGGACAGCTCGCAGGTGTGAGCAAGCACACCCTGCGGCCCGGCGTGGAACCCTTGTCAGCCTGTGGAGGCCGTGTGAAGCTAGATTTCTGAATGAAGCTATCAGGGTGCAGGAATTCGCCGGAGGAAATTGTGACGATGATCTGCGCGCCCAGAAGGAGTTGTTGATGGACTGGCGCCACCGTGCCGCATGCCTCGAGGAAGACCCCGAGCTGTTCTTCCCGATCGGCAACACCGGCCCGGCCCTCATCCAGATCGAGGAGGCGAAGGCCGTGTGCCACCGCTGCCCCGTGATGGACACATGCCTCAAATGGGCCCTCGAGACAGGTCAGGATGCCGGGGTGTGGGGCGGCCTGAGCGAGGACGAGCGCCGTGCGCTGAAGCGCCGCACAGCCAGGGCCCGCCGGGCCGGCTGACAGACGTCGTCAAGGAGGGGGCACCGAGGTGCCCCCTCCTTCGTCTTCCCCGCTGTCAGTCATCGCCCGGGCCGCGGCGCACCGCCGGTTCCCGGAGGATTGCGTGGAGGGTGACCACCGTGCCGCTGCCCCCGCCCTTCCCCCAGACTATCCCGCCGCGCAGTTCGCCGGTGACGAGAGTCCGGACGATCTGGGTCCCGAGGCCGGGACCGGGTGTCCCGTCCACCAGTCCGACGCCGTGGTCGACGACCTCCACCTCCAGGTCGTCATCCACCCGGCGGGCCCGGACGACGACCTCGCCCCCCGTGCTCCCGAGTCCGTGCTCGACCGCATTGGCGACCAACTCGGTCAGCACGACGGCGAGCGAGGTTGCGACATTCGCATAGATCCTGCCGAAGCTGCCCTCGAAGCGGGTGGACACCGGCTTCTCCGGCGTCGCGATATCGGCGGTCATCGAGAGGATGCGGCCGATGAGCTCGTCGAAGTCAACGGACTCGTCGATGGTCTGGGACAGGGTCTCGTGGACCACTGCGATCGTCGCGACCCGGCGCTGTGCCTCACCGAGGGCACCACGGGTCTCCGGTGAGGTCGACCTGCGAGCCTGCAGCCGCAGCAGCGCGGAGACTGTCTGCAGGTTGTTCTTGACGCGGTGGTGGATCTCCCGGATCGTCGCGTCCTTGGTGAGGAGCTCACGCTCGCGCAGGCGGATCTCGGAGACGTCACGCACCAGGAGCAGGCCGCCACGCCTACGCCCGTACTCGGTGAGGGGAATGGACCGGAGCGACAGCGAGACGCCGTGCGACTCCACCTCGGTGCGCCAGGCGGCCCTGCCCATCAGGACCACGGCGAGGGTCTCATCAACGGTGCTGTGCACCTCGATCCTCTCGGCCACGCCCGTCGCGAGCACCGTCCCCACGAGGGGTCCCGCGACCCCGAGCCGGTGGAAGCCACTCATCGCGTTCGGACTCGCGTACAGCACGACCCCGTCGGCGTCGAGCCGCACGGTTCCGTCCCCGACGCGCGGTGAGCCTCGTCGGGCGGCCGGAGCCGCGAGGTTGGGGAACTCCCCGCGCGCGATCATCCCGCACAACTCGTCGGCGAGGGCGAGGTAGTTCACCTCAAGCCGGGAGGGGGAGCGCGCGATCCCGAGGTTGGCCTCCCTCGCCATGACCGCGATCGCCCGCCCGTCGCACACCACGGGGACCAGGTCCTCGCGGACGGCGTACGACCCCGTCCAACGGGGCTCCTGCGAGTGCTGGATGGCGGACTCCCGCAGCGCGCGCCACATCAGCTCCACCCGCGCGGGCGGGAGCCGTTGTCCCACCACGTCGTCCTGGTGGACCGTCACGCCGGTGGAGGGCCGGGAATGGGCGACGGCGACGAAACCGTCGTCCTGCTCGATCCAGAGCACCAGGTCCGAGAAGGACAGATCCGCGACCACCTGCCAGTCGACCACGAGGAGGTGGAGCCACTCCGTCTCATTCGGCAGGAGGTTGCCATGGATGCGCAGCATCTCGCCCAGGTTCGCCACACCCCCAGACTAGGGGTCGGCCCGATAGTCTTCATGCAGGAGGCACATCATGAAGTTCGAATCGACCGTCCGCTACCCCGGGGACCTCGCGGCGACGACCGCGCTGCTCCTCGATCCCGGCTACCTGGAGTTCCGCCTCCGCAAACTCGGCATCGAGGCCCTCGAGCAGTCCGTGGAGACGCGCGACGGCGCACCACGGATCTCGGTGAGAGCCACGGTGCCCTCCTCGATGGTGCCCGCGAACTACCGGCGGTTCGTCCCGCCAAAGCTCCGGATCCACCTGATCGAGCTCTGGCAGCCGGAGGCCGGTGACCGCTCCCCGACCGGCACGATGACGATCGAGGTCGAAGGGCTGCCCGCCCGCGCCTCCGCCAGCTTCCGTCTCGACGCCGCCGCGGAGGGCAGCGAGCGCGTCTACAGCGGGGACGTGACGGCGTCCATTCCGATTGTCGGGAAGAAGCTCGAGTCGGCCGCCGTCTCCGCACTCGACCGTGTCGTCCGTGCGGAACAGGAGGCCGCGGCGGAATACCTCGCCCGGTGAGGCGGGACGACGGGCCCAGTACGGACGTGGGCGGCGCGGTAGCATTCACCCGCCGCCACCCGAGGACGTGAGGATGACCGATGGAGTTTGAGCCCCGTGGGCACGACACGGTTCGCGCACTGATCGCCAAGGGGGTCTCCATCCCCAATCCCCTGTCACTCGACGTCGGTCTCGAGGTCGACATCGGTCGCATCTCGGGGGACGGCGTCACACTCCACGCCGGCTGCCGCATCCGCGGCGCGGAGACGGTCATCTCCGCCGGCGTGAATCTCGGCGCGGAAGGGCCCGTCACCCTGGACAACTGCCGCCTCGGTCCCGACGTCCAGCTCAAGGGCGGCTCCTTCAGCGGGTCAGTGTTCCTCGAGAAGGCAAACATGGGCCTGGGCGCGCAGGTACGGGAGGGCACCCTCCTCGAGGAGGAGGCGGGCGGTGCGCACTGCGTTGGCCTCAAGCAGACGATCCTCCTTCCGTTCGTCACGCTCGGCAGCCTGATCAATTTCTGCGACTGCCTGATGGCGGGCGGGACGAGCCGCAAGGACCACTCCGAGGTCGGCTCCTCCTACATCCACTTCAACTTCACCCCGGACGGCACGAAGGCAACTCCCTCGCTCTTCGGGGATGTGCCGCGCGGGGTCATGCTGCGCGAGCGGCCGATCTTCCTCGGCGGGCAGGGTGGCGCGGTCGGCCCCGTGGTGACCGGTTTCGGGACCGTCATCGGGGCGGGATCGGTTCTTCGCGACGACGTCCTCGACGACGGCCAGTTCGTGATCGCCCCACCGGCTGCCGGAGTCACGAGGCCGATGGCGGTCCACACCCACCGCAAGTTGCGCCGCGTGGTGGAGAAGAACCTGGACTACATTGCCAACCTCGTGGCGCTGGACGCCTGGTACACCCACGTGCGCCACCCGTTCTTCGCCGCGCAGGAACTCGGCCCCCTGGTGTACGAGGGGGCGCTGGCGGTCCTCGCCTCGGCGCGGCGGGAACGGGTCACCCGGCTCACCGCCATGGTGGCGACGGTCGCACCCGAGGACGAGGGCCGTCGCGAGCTCCGCGACGGGATCGGCGAGCTCACC
>JBNJCY010000029.1:0-14871 GCA_051744325.1 Actinomycetota bacterium | reverse complement strand
GTCGGTGCGGGTCAAGGGTGACTTCAACTCCTGGAACGGAACGCTGGCGGCGATGCGGTCGTTGGGCGCCTCCGGCGTGTGGGAGATCTTCGTCCCAGGAGCGGAGACCGGCCACCGGTACAAGTTCGAGATCGCCTCGCGTGACGGCTCCTGGCACGAGAAGGCCGACCCGATGGCCAGGGCGACGGAGGTCCCGCCGTCGACCGCGTCGGTCATCACAGAGTCCTCCCACGAGTGGGGGGACGACGAGTGGCTGGAGAAGCGTGCGCAGACCCAGCCGCACGCCGCGCCGATGTCGATCTACGAGGTGCACCTCGCGTCCTGGAGGCAGGGGCTGGGCTACCGTGAGCTCGCGGACGAGCTCGTCGAGTACGTCTCGCGCCTCGGCTTCACCCACGTCGAGTTCATGCCGGTGGCCGAGCACCCCTTCGGCGGGTCGTGGGGCTACCAGGTCACCTCCTACTACGCGCCGACCGCGCGACTCGGCGTGCCGGACGACTTCCGATACCTCGTGGACAAGCTGCACCAGGCCGGAATCGGCGTGATCATCGACTGGGTGCCCGCGCACTTCCCGAAGGACATGTGGGCCCTCGCCCGCTTCGACGGCACCGCGTTGTACGAGGACCCGGACCCGCTGCGGGGCGAGCACCCCGACTGGGGCACCATGATCTTCAACTTCGGGCGGCGCGAGGTCCGCAACTTCCTCGTCGCGAACGCGCTGTACTGGTTGCAGGAGTTCCACATCGACGGACTGCGCGTGGACGCGGTTGCCTCCATGCTCTACCTCGACTACTCGCGCAAGGATGGCCAGTGGCGCCCGAACGCGCACGGCGGCCGTGAGAACCTCGAGGCGATCTCCTTCCTCCAGGAGGCGAACGCGACGGCGTACAAGAAGGTGCCCGGCGTCCTGATGATCGCCGAGGAGTCGACCGCGTGGCCCGGCGTCACCGCCCCCACCAACATCGGTGGGCTCGGGTTCGGCCTCAAGTGGAACATGGGGTGGATGAACGACACCCTGCGCTACCTCTCCGAGCTGCCGATCAACCGGCGTTATCACCACGGCGAGCTGACCTTCTCGCTCATCTACGCCTTCTCGGAGCAGTTCATCCTGCCGCTGTCCCACGACGAGGTCGTGCACGGCAAGGGCTCGATCATGCGCAAGATGCCGGGCGACTGGTGGCAGCAGCTTGCCGGAGTGCGAGCCCTGCTGGCCTACCAGTGGTCGCACCCCGGCAAGCAACTGATCTTCATGGGACAGGAGTTCGCCCAGGAGGCGGAGTGGAACGAGTCCCGGGGGCTGGACTGGTGGCACCTCGACAATCCGACCCACGCGGGAGTCGCGGACCTGGTCGCCCGGATGAACGAGCTCTACAAGGCGAGCCCCGCGCTGTGGGCGGACGACTTCTCCCATGAGGGCTTCGAGTGGATCGAGGCCGGGGACGGCGACCACAACACGATCATCTACATGCGCAGGACCCCCGACTTCTCCGAGCACATGGTGTGCATCGTGAACTTCGCGGGCGTGCCGCACGAGGGCTACCGGGTGGGCCTGCCCCACGGTGGCGACTGGCTCGAGGCGCTCAACACCGACGCCGTCGAGTACGGCGGCTCCGGCGTCGGGAACCTCGGCCGGGTGGAGGCCGAGGAGATCCCGTGGCAGGGACGGTCCTTCTCCGTGCGGCTCCGCGTACCGCCGCTCGGTGCGCTGTGGCTGGTCCCGGACAAGGCCATGGGCGAGCCGCAATGACCCGGAAGTGACCCGGGACGGGGAGGGTGCCGCAGGGCCCCTCCCCTTTCCCGTGGTGGTCCGCTGGTGGGTGGTTGTCCGCTAGTAGAGGGCGGCCGCGAGCATCCGGCGGGCGCTCACGACATCCGGGTGCGAGGACCCCACGATGTCGAAGTACTCCACGAGGCGCCTGCGCGCCTGCTCGCGGTCGCCCGTTCGCACCACGTCGATGAGGCGGTCGAACGCTGCCCGGTACTGGCCGGTGGCCAGCTCCGCGTCGGCGGCGAGGAGTTGCGACTCCGGGTCGCCGTCACGTGCCCCCGCGATGACGGCGGCGGGGTCGAGACCGTCGAGCCGGGCCAGCAACTGCACCTGGGCGAGCGCCGCCCTCGCGTCCGCGTCGGCGGGGTTCTCCTTGAGCGCCTTCTGGTAGGCATCCTCCGCGGCCGCCCAGTCACCGGCCTCGATCGCTGCCTCGCCCGCGGCGTGCAGGGGCGGCAGGTCCGGCTCCGGCTCCTCCTCCGGCTCATCCTCGACCGTGCCCACGGTCCCGGTGATGCCGTTCTGGGCCGCGACCCCCAGGAGTTGGTCGAGCACCTGGCGGATCTGTGCCTCGGGATGGGCGCCCTGGAAGAGCGGCACCGCCTGCCCGCCGAGGAGCGCCACGACCGTGGGGATCGACTGCACCTGGAAGGCAGCGGCAACCTGCGGGTTGGCGTCGACGTCGATCTTCGCGAGCTGGAACCGGCCGCTGTACTCGGCGGCGAGCTTCTCGAGAAGGGGGCCGAGCGTCTTGCAGGGCTGGCACCACTCGGCCCAGAGGTCGACCACGACGGGAACCGTGGCGGAGCGTTGCACCAGCGATTCGAAGGTCGCATCCGTGATGTCGACGACGATTCCGGGGCGTGCGGGTGCGGTGGTCCGGCGGGGTGCGGCGAGCGACGACAGGTCGACGGCGCCGTGCACATTCAATGGGTTCATACACCCATCGTAGGACTCAGTCCGGTGAGACCGAATCGTCGCGTGTCACGCCGACGAGGATCCGCTCGGTCCCGAGCAGCTCGACCTGGCCGTCGCCGCCCGCTGCGGGCACGTGGAACGCGAGGGCGACGAGGTACGTCGCGGTGTGCGACCCCTCGACCTCGGTGGCCCCGCCGAGGGCGATGTTCGAGCCGACCTGGAGGGTGGAGCCCTCGATCGTGCGCGTGAACGTCACGTCCCGCTCGATGGCCCCGACGACGATCGCGCCGCCGTCGTTCGTCCCGAGGGCGTAGGTGCCGTGCTCGGACACGGCCACCGACTGTTCGACGGTGCCCGCCTCCGCCGCGCCCTCCGAGAGGGAGGCGAGCTCGCGGGAGAAGAGATCGCGCAGTTCGTCGTCCGCGAACGACCCGGCGTGCTCGGACTCCTCGTCGTTGATCACGTCGACGTACCGCTCGATCACCTCCTGGGGGCTGGCGAGCAGCGTGTCGGAGTCGGCGGGCACGACCGGCGAGCCGGTGGCGGGGTTGACGGTGGCAGGCATCTCGGTGCCCGGGAGGAGCCGCACCCACGACCACAGTTCGTAGTCCGCCCGCGGGTCGGCCTGGACCAGCGTGATGAGCCGGGGCAGGTTGGCGCCCTCGGGAATCGTGGTGACCACCTGGACCACCCTGGGCCACTGGCTCGTGGCGCCGACGACGGCCACCTGTGCGTCGGTCACGAGGGGCGTGACCGTGTAATCCCCCTCCGAAGTCCGGGCGAGTTCGTACTCCGCCTCCCGCATCGCGCGGGCGGGCCCCGTCACCCGGCCGCCGAGCTGCTCGGCCTCGGCCGCGGCGTCGGCCGCCACGAGGGTCTCCATCACCGCCGCGAGGATACCGTCGAGCTGGTCCTGATCGACGACGGCCCCCGGCGCCTCGTTCGTCGGGACCTCCAGCGGCTCCGGCACGGGCTCCGGGCCGCAGGCCGAGAGGATGAGTGAGAGCGCGGCGGTGGCCAGGGCTGCGCGGACGGTCGTTCTCATCGCTGCTCCTCCTCACCGAAGCCCCAGAGGGAGCGCCATGAGGTTCGTTCGGGTTCGGAAGGCTCCTGGCGGTGGTGCTCCGGGTCCGCCACGCCGGGCACGATGGCACTGCCGCGCGCCGGTCCGGCGTCGCGCTCGGCGCTCGGTGCGGGGACCGGTTCCTGCGCCGGCTCCGGGGCCTCCTCGGGGACGTCCACGTAGCGGAGGGCACGGTGGCGCTCCGGGTCGAGGACGGCGGGCACGATACCGGCCCCGGCCATTCCCCCGCTGCGGGCCACCGGCCCGTCCGCGGCGAGCCGGGGGTCCTCCTGCCGACGGCGCCGCTCGAGCTCGCGGCGTTGCCGCCGCGTGAGCGTGGCGGGACCCGCCGTCGCTGCGGCCTCCACAGTCTCCACGGGCTCGGCGGCCTCGGCGGCGATGGAGTCGAGGGAGAGCTGGGAGGTCGCGGTCGCGTCCGCGGTCCGGCGGGCCTCACGTGCGTTCTCCCGGGCGCGCACCTCGCGCCGTACGAGGATGTCGTAGGCGAGGACCGCGAGGCCGAGGACGAGCAGGGCGACGCCTGCGGCCACCAACGGGACCAGGTAGGGGTTGGTGACCGGAACCGTCCACGTGAGCGTGATCGAAGGTGCTGCCCGGGTGCCGTCCGTGGCGGCGATCATCGCGACGTCTCCGGGATCGGGGCTGAGCTCGACCACGAGCTCGCCCGTGTCCGTCAGCTCGGAGGTCCACAGGTCGGCTCCGGCGGGATTCGGCACCGATTCCTCGCCCTCGACCTCCTCCACGCGGAGGTCGGTCCACGAGGACATCCCCGTGACCGCCACGTGGGCCGCCGGGCCCACCCACGCCATGACGTCCCCGGTGGGGGCGAAGGCGAGCACGACGGGGTCGTCCTCGGCGGCGGCGCTGGCAGTCAGGGTGACGGTGTCCGCCACCATCGCGAGGACGCCCGGCTCGACGATCACGACCGGGGCGGTGGGCTGCGCCGGCATCGAGGCGGTCACCGTGTCTGACGGCCGCCAGACCGTCGCAGAGGCCACCGCGAGCCCGACGGCGACCAGACCGAGGACGACCAGGACGGCCGCGAGGATTCGACGGATCACGAGGTTCCTAACGTTCGCGGGTTCCAGACAAGGTTACGGGCAATGTGGCGGGATTTCGCCCCTTGTGTAGTGGCACACCTCCGATCGTAGTTGCGTCGGCCGTTCCCCGCGTTGCCGACCCCCGGTGTGGCCCGGTTCCGGATGCCAGGCGCGCTAGGCTGTGGGCCATCAGGACAAGAGGAGACAGGCGTGAACGGCGAAGAGTTCCCGGTGGTGATGCGCGGCTACGACCGCGCCCAGGTGGACCAGCGCATCGCTGACCTCAGAGCGGCACTCGACGAGGCCCGGCGCGAGGTGGACGAGCTCGACGCGCGCGTGGTGCGGCTCGAATCCGAACTCGCGACCGCCACCAGACAGCTCAAGGAACGGGCCAAGCCCACCTACGCCGGCCTGGGCGCGCGGCTCGAGCAGTTGCTGCGCACCGCCGAGGAGCAGGCCGAGGCCCTCACCCTCCGCTCGCAGAAGGAGGCCGAGGAGGAGGTCCGCCGCGCCCGGGCGGAGGCAGAATCCATCTCCTCTCGCAGTGCGCAGGAGGCCGCGCAGATCCTGTCGACGGCGCGGCTGGACGCCTCGAACGAGCTGGAGGCAGCTCACGGCGAGGCCACAACCACACTGGAGGACGCCAGGGCCAAGGCAGTTGAGCTCGTCGCCTCGGCTGAGCGGGAGGCAGAACGGCTCCGCGCCGAGCTCGCGACCGAGCTCGCTCAGGCACGTGCGGAGCTGGACAGCGAGGTGGCCGCGGCCCATGCGGCCGCGGGCCGCGAGATCCTCGAACAGCACCAGGACCACGACTCCGAGTTGCAGGAACTGCGTGAGAACACGATGCGGGAGTTGGACGAGATGCGCGTGGCCGCGGAGGCGGAGGCCGCAACCCTGCGCGAACAGGCCGTCGGCGACGCACGCTCGGTGCGCGCCGCCCTCGACCGGGAGCTGGCCCTCGCCCGCGAACTGGCGGAGAAGGGCAATGCGGCACGGCTGGAGAAGGCGCGCAAGGCGAACCAAGAGGTCGTCGAGGCCACCCGCACCCAGTCCCAGGCGGCCGAGGAGCAGGTGCGCTCCGCACTGGAGCGTGCGCAGACGGTGCGCGAGGACGCCGACCGGCGGGCACGAGATCGCCTCGAGGCGGCGCGCTCGGAAGCTGAGGAACTGCTCGGGACCGCGCGGGAGGAGTCGGCCCGCTTGCGCTCCGAGGCCGAGGAGGCCGCGGCGGAGGCGCGCCGAGAGGCTGACGCCCGGGTCGCGGAGCTCTCGCGGCAGCGGGACTCGATCTCCAGCTACCTGGACGAGATGCGCTCGCTCCTCACCTCGGGAGGTTCGACCACGCCTCCTCCACCGCCCGCAGGGCATCCGCAGGGCTGAAACCCAGATCGCGGGCCCGTGCGGCGTAAGCACTCGCCTGCTCCTTGAGGGCGTGTGAAGCGTCCGGCGACGACACGAAGCTGCCGCTGCGCCCGCGCGTCTCGATGACACCGGCACGCTCGGCCTCGCGGTACGCCCGTGCGACCGTGTTCACCGCCAGGCCCAGGGATTCGGAGAGCGCGCGGACGGTGGGGAGCCTGTCACCCTGGGCGAACTCTCCCGCGGCGATCGACTCCCGGAGGAGGCGCACCACCTGTTCGTGCCTCGACGGTGCCTCGGGAAGTGAATCTGAGCTCCACATGCCGTGATCGTAGCGCCGGTCGGACTTAGGCTGTGGTCGTGACTTCCGATTGGTCCCAGAAGCGGCGTGAGGCCGCCGACGAGCACGCGGAGCGACTGCGCCGCCGGCAGGCGGCGCAGAGTTCCCGAGCGCAGGCGATGCTCGACGAGTTCACCGCGGCGGCCCTGCGCACCGGCGTCGAGACCACGAACCTCCAGGTCAGCGGCGGCAGACGGCGTGCCTCGTCGAACATCGAGGGCTGGTACGTGCGGAACGACCACTCCATGGGGGTCGGCACCGATGGGAGGCTCTACGTCCTCACCATGCCTCTCAGTCTCCTTGACGTGCTCCGCGGAGTCGAGCTGACACCGATGATCGAGCCGCCACTCGTGATCGGCGCAGGCGGTCGCGACGGCGACTCCATCGACCTCGCCGACGCGCTCGACCGCGTCCTGCCCGGCTGGCGCGACGCCCAGGACCCCGACGCCCAGGACCCCGACGTCCAGGACCCCGACGTCCAGGACCCCGACGTCTAGGAACCCTCCGCGGACTCCCGCGCCCGCTCCCACAGGTCCGTCAGGGCCCGTGCCACCGGTCCCGGGTTCTCAACGGCCGCCATGTGCCCCGCCTCCGGCACCTCGACGACGATCGTCCCGAGCGCCTCGGCCATCGCCGCCGCCTGCGCAGGACTCGAGACCGAGTCGTCCTCGCCGCGCAGCACAAGGGAAGGGACGTGGAGGCGGCGCAGGACCTCCAACCGGTCCGGCCGCGCCGCCATTGCCCGCTGCGCCCAGGCGATTCCCGCCGCCGGCGCCTGCTCGAAGCTCTCGGCCAGCATCTCGAAGGTGTCCTCCCTCTCGCGCTTGGTGACCGGGGACACGACGTGGTCGAGGAGCGGTGCGAGGTAACGGACGGCCGGTTCGTTCGCGCCCAGGGCGTCCGCCATGCGCAGGCGGTACTCCCGCATGTCGATGTCATCCCGGTCCGCCCTGGTGTCGAGCAGGCCGATCCCGGCCAGCCGCTCCGGGAACAGTTCGGCGAAGGCCAGTGTGGTGTAGCCGCCGATGGACACCCCGGCCAGCACCACCTTGCCGGCCCCGACCTCGTCGAGCGCCAGTGCGAGTCCGCGCGCATAGGTCCGGAGGGACGGCTCCGATGGTTCGCCCAGGTGGGCGGACAACGTACGCGCGGGTGCCGAGTCCCCGAACCCCGGCGTGTCGGCCGTTATCACCCAGCCATCGAGGTACTTCCGTACCCCCCGGAACATGCGCCCGTCGAGCGGGAACGCGGGAAGGAGGACGAGGGGGATCCCCGCCGGACGTGCGTTGAAGTGCAGGGCGATGTCACTCATGGCTCCAGCATTCCATCGTCGACCCGTCCCGTGGTGTCCGGTCGCACCGTCAACGTGCCAGCCGGCGCCAGCACCCCGTGTGCCAGTGGCGCCGCTCGGCGAGCGCGGCCTGCGCGCCGAACAGGTGCTCGTTGGACCACGCCACCACGTGGGTGACCCCCGGAGCGATGGTCCCGTTGCAGCCGGGACAGACGTAGGACTTCGCCGAGCCTCGTACCTGGCGCACCGTGTGGCCGAAGCCGCCGGGACCGTCCTCGCTGCGGGCCATGGACTGGAGCCTGTCCATGTCCAGCGGGATGTGTCCGTCCCCGTACGGTCTCTTGCGTGAGCGGCGCACTCAGCTTCGCCTCCGCAGCAGCCGTCGGAGGAGTCCGGGCCGGGCGGACTCGGCGCTCGCGCGCTCCTCCTCCAGGGCCTCTGCCGCAGCCCGTGCCGCCCTGTGCCGGGCGAGGGCCTCGGCGTACCAGTCCGCAGCCGGGCCGTCATCGTACTGCAGGAGGAATCCACGCACGTCGATCCCGTCCGTGGCAGCCTGCTCCACGCGGGCGAGGTGTGCCTCGAGGTAGGTGGGGCAGTCGGGGCCCCCCTCGTCCCCGTCCGGCGGCGAAGGACAGGTGGCGCCCACCATGAGCTCCACGCCGGGGAACACGACGTCCATCGACCGGAGCAGGTCGGTCAGGCCCTGCGGGTCGACGATCCGCGAGGTCGTCCGACCCGGTGGGATGAACTCCTCGATCTCGCCGTCCGTGCCCCGGCGAACCTGGACGGTGTCGCGGTAGGTGATCTGGAGCAGGTCGAGCCGCTGCCGCGTGGTGACGAGGTCGCCGCCCCGGACGAAGGACCAGTCGCAGAGGTGACGGGTGCTTGCGACGAGCTCCGTGGGATACGAGCCGTCGAGCAGGGGCCCCAGGAAGACGTGGTTGCGCAGGAGGTCGACGGCGCCCACCGCCTCGAGGTGGGTCGTGTCCAGTTCGTCCACGGGTCGCGTCACCCGGATCGGGAGGGAGATGGAGACCCTCGCGTCCGCGCTCTCGTCGCGGATCGCGATCGCGGCCAGCCCGTGGGCGAGGACGAGGTGGTGGGCCGCCGCGAGGGCGTCGGCCAGTTCCGCTGTGCCGGGGCCGGTGGGGGCCGGAGGCTCGTCGAAGGTGGTCCACAGGTCGACCCGCGACCCGAGGGCGCGGGCCATGGCCTGCGCATACCCCGCGAACGCGTCGGAGGTCGCACGGTTCGACCAGCCGCCGGCCTCCGCGAGTGCCGGGGGCAGTCCCGAGCGATGGAGGACCAGGGCGGGCCTCGTACCGGCCTCGAGGAGGCGGTCGAGAAAGCCGGTCAGGTGCGCGACGGCGTCGCCGTCGAGTTCACCGCGGCCGGACGGCTGGAGCCGGTCCCACCGCGCCGGGAAGCGGTAGACATCGGCACCGATCCGGACCGGTGCCGGGAGGTGATCGGAGGAGGGAGTGCTCGCCGTCGCCGCACCGAGGACGAAGGGCGTCATGCGACGTCCCTTCCGCCACGCAGCACCCGCCGGAGCCCGAGGTCCGGATCGAGGACGAGCACGTCGGCGCGTGCCCCCGCCACGAGCCTCCCGACGTCGGTGCGGCTGAGGACGGCTGCAGGAGTGGTCGCGGCCATGGCGACGGCGTCCACCAGGGGGACCCCGCCCCGCACCGACGTCCGCAGGATGTCGATCAGGTGGGCCGTCCCGCCGGCGAGGGCGCCGCCCTCGGCAAGGCGGGCGACGCCGTCGCGAACCCTGACCGCGAGGCCCCCGAGAACGTGGTCGCCGTCCGCCATACCGGCGGCGGCCATCGCGTCCGTGACGAAGATGGCGTTGTCCCGCCCGACGATCTGCCAGGTCGCTCGGACCGTGTCCGGGTGGAGGTGCACGCCGTCACCGATGAGCTCGACGACGAGCCGGCCCTGCCGCGCGGCAGCGAGGAACTCGAGCACGGGCCCGGGCTCGCGGTGGTGGGGCGGCGCCATCCCGTTGTAGAGGTGGGTCACGGTGGCGCGGCGGCCATGGCGGGCGAGCAGGGGTTCGAGGGAGAGCAGGGTGGCACGTGCCTCGGCCGCGCTGGCGCTCGTGTGACCCCAGGACGGCACTGCACCGCCCTCGACGAGGAGCGTGGCCACCTCGGCCGCGCCGGGCGTCTCCGGGGCGATCGTCATCGATACCACGTGTCCTCGCCCCGCGGCGAGGAGGTCCGCGGTCAGGACCGGGTCAGGGTCCCGGATCGCGGCCGGGTCCTGTGCTCCGGGGTGGCCGGCCGAGATGAACGGGCCCTCGTGGTGGATGCCGGCGAGCTCGCCGGCATCGGCGAGGGACGCGAGGATCTGGGTGGAGGCGAGCAGCACCTCGCCCGGCGCGGTCACGAGGGAGGCGACGAGCGTCGTCGTGCCGTGGGCGCGGTGCTCGCGCACCGCCACCATTGCCTCCTCGCCGTCCCGGATGTCGGGGAAGGACGTCCCACCGCCGCCGTGGCAGTGGATGTCCACAAGGCCCGGTACCAGGAGGTCGTCCGAGCTGGGGGGGAGGGGACCCTCCACCCGGTCCACGGGAGCCACCCGGGTGATCGTGGCGCCGTCGTACTCGACGATCCCGTCAGGAAGGGTGGCGTCCGGAAGGATCACCCGCCCGCGAAGCCTCTCCATGGGTCAAGTCTTCCACAACCGCCGCGTGCCCCCTCCGAGCGGGAGGGGGCACGCAGGGCATTCACGCGCGGGAGTACACCAGGACCGAGTACGGTCCGATGTCGAGGCTCGCGCGGGCCGGCATGCCGTCCTGCGGCTCGTCCCACGCGATGACGTCCGACGACGGGTGATCCGAGAAGATCTCGGAGTACTGACGGGCGTCCGAGTTGAACTTCAGTCGCCACAGGCCCGTCGCGGGCATGCCGATCCGGTAGTCCCCGCGCGGCACGCCGCCCAGGTTGGCGACCACCACGACGTCGTCGTGCGATCCGCCGAACTCCCAGCGGTGGAAGGCGAGGACGTTCATGTCCTGGTGGACGTGGTGGACCGCCAGCCCGTGGCCGCGCAGCCCGCGGGTGTCGTCCTCGAAGTTCCGGCGCAGCCGGATCAGGTCGCGGTAGAGGCGCACGATGCCCTGGAACCGCTCGTTCTGGAACCAGTCCAGCGGCACGTCGTCGCGGAACCAGCCGCCCTGCAGGAACTCCTGCCCCTGGAACACCATCGGGATGCCGGGAGAGGTGAACACCAGGCTCGCCGCGAGAGTGGAACGCTTCTGGGCGTGCCAGCCCGTCGGGTCCCACGGGTTCACCTCATGGGGAACGCGGGAGTGGCCGTTGGAGACCTCGTCGTGCGACTCGGTGTAGATCACGCGATGGAACGCGTCGCCGTAGGAGCGCGCGACGGCGTCGCGCACCTCCGCCAGCGACCGGTCGCCGTCGAACGGTGTCGTCGCCGCCCGCCGCACCGGGTGAACGAAGCCGGGGTCCCACTGGGCGTGGAAGTGTGCCCCGTCGGTGCCGGTGCTGCTCAGCCGTGCCTCACCGCGGAGATCCTCCGCGATCAGGATGCGGCCCGGGAACTCGGTCCGGATGGCCTCGTTGATCTCGCGCATGAGCGACCACCCGTCCGGGAGGTCGTCACCGCGGCCGTCCACGCTGCGCATGTAGGCGGTCATGTCGTAGCGCAGGCCATCGATGTGGTAGTCGCGCAGCCACATGAGCGCGTTCTCCTTGATGAGGGAACGCACCTCGGGGCGGCCGTAGTCGGGCCGGGTCTCGCCCCACGGAGTGACCGCGCGGCCGTCGTTGTAGAAGTAGACGCCGCCCCGGTCGTTCTGCGACCAGCCGTCGAAACGCCAGAGGTCGAGGTCGGAGGGGCCGAGGTGGTTGTAGACCACGTCCAGGATGACGGCGATCCCCCGCTTGTGGGCCTCGCGCACGAAGGTCTTGAGCCCGTCCGGACCGCCGTAGGCGCTCTCCACCGCGAAGATGTGGGACGGGTTGTATCCCCAGGACCGGTCGCCGGCGAACTCCATCACTGGCATGAGCTGGACGGCGTTCACGCCGAGGTGCTCGAAGTGGCCGAGCTTTTCGACCAGGGAGTGGAAGGTCCCGACCGATCCCTCCCATCCACCCACGAACGAGCCCACGTGCATCTCGTAGATCACCAGCTCATGGTGGGAGGGGCAGTTGTAGGAGTCGCCCTGCCAGTCGAACCAGCCGTGATCGTGGATCACGCCGTGGCCCACGGAGTCTGTGACCTGCCGTGCCCAGGGGTCGATCTTGTCGAAGACGCCGTCCGGCGTGAAGACCACGTACTTGTAGTGGTCCCCGATCTTCGCTCCCGCGATCTCGCCGTAGAAGTAGCCGTCGCCCTCAGCGGTCAGCCAGTGCGACCCGCCATTCCACCAGTTGAAGTCCCCCATGACGGTGACACCCGTCGCGTGGGGGGCCCACACCCTGAATCCGCACCCGCCGTGAAAGGGGAGTGCACCCATTCCGGGCATTACCATGTAGTGCCTCTCGTCGGTCAGCAATGATTCTCAGGCTACCGCCGCCACGTTTCGGCACCGTGTCGGTGGTCCGTGGACCCGCGCAGCGTCACCCCTTTGACCTGCGCGTTTGCGGGCCATGAGCAAGATCACTGTCCTCAGAAGAGGCGCGACTGGGGGTCGTCCGTCCCCTTCAAGGCCTCGTAGTCGAGGATCACGCACCTGATGCCGCGGTCCTCCGCGAGCACGCGGGCCTGCGGCCGGATCTCCTGCGCCGCCAACACCCCGGCCACGGGGGCGAGCAACGGATCGCGATTGAGGAGCTCGAGGTACCGGGTCAGCTGCTCCACGCCGTCGATGTCACCGCGACGCTTGACCTCCACCGCGACGGCTGACCCTCCGGGCGCGCGCACGACCAGGTCCACGGGCCCGATGGCGGTCGGGAACTCGCGCCTCACCAGGGTGTGACCCGCCCCCAGCACACCGACCTGCTCGGCGAGAAGCTTCTGGAGGTGGGCCTCGACCCCGTCCTTGACGAGGCCCGGGTCCGGTCCGAGCACGTGCGAGCTGTCGGAATGGACCTCGTGGATGTGGACGCGCAGGCGGTCGTCGCTCTTCGCGTGCTGGACGGTCCACAGCTCGCGCACCCCCTCGGAGGCGAGGCCGGGACCGGGTTCCTGGACCGTGAGGGTGCACGGGGGCGACATCCAGTTCAGCGGCTTGTAGGACCCGCCGTCGGCATGGACGAGCACGGACCCGTCCGCCTTCACCATGAGCACCCGGGTGGCGAGGGCCAGGTGGGCGTCGAGACGCCCGGTGTAGTCCACCGTGCAGGTGGCGACGACGATTCGCACGCGGTGCAGCCTACTGGAAGCTCGCCGGGGTGGGTGGTGCGCCCTCGAGCCACGACAGGAGCGCGAAGTACGCCTCCGCGAGCACCACCAGCTCGAAGTCCCGCCCCGAGACGGTGATCGCAACGTCGACGACGTCGCGACCGGGGCCCTCGGCACGCCGCGGTGTCGCGGAGACCACCTCGACCTCGTCCCTGCGCCAGGTGAACCGGGGGCCCAGGCGGAGCGAGGCGACGGGGAACCAGTCGACCCGGTCCTTGCCGTACAGGGCATACCCGTTGGACCAGGACCGCGAGGCGCCGACGCGCAGCGCACACTCGAACGAGCCCACCCGGGAGATGATCGAGCGCATGCGCGCGAAGTAGAGGACCGCGACGAGGGCGAGGGCGACGACGAGCAGTCCCGCCGCGCCCAGGACCCAGTCCACCGCCCGTCAGTCTCCGAGGTCCTGACCCGTGTTGTCGACGACGACCTCGATCTCGTCGGCGTTGCACGAGACGAACCCGGCGACGATGTCGAAGGACTGGACGGTCCCGTCATCGCCCGTGACACGCGCCTTCCCGGGGCGCAGCACGGCCAGGATCGGCTGGCGGCCCGGCAGGATCCCCAGGTCGCCGTCGACCGACGGGACGACGACGGACTGTGCCGTCCCGGCCCACAGCACCCCGTCCGGGGAGACGATCCGGACGTTCACCGCAGCTCTTTCTGGAGCCGGGCCCAGTTGCGCTCGAGGTCCTCGATGCCGCCGATGTTGAAGAAGGCCTGCTCCGCGATGTCGTCGAAGTCCCCGTTCGCTATCCGCTTGAAGGCTTCGACGGTCTCCTCGAGGGGCACGGTCGAACCCGGCACGCCCGTGAACTTCTCCGCCATGTAGGTGTTCTGGGAGAGGAACTGCTGGATGCGGCGCGCACGCGCGACCGTCACCTTGTCCTCCTCGGAGAGTTCGTCCACGCCGAGGATCGCGATGATGTCCTGCAGTTCCTTGTTCTTCTGCAGGATCTGCTTCACCCGGGTCGCCACGTCGTAGTGCTCCTGGCCGACGTAGGCGGGGTTCATGATCCGGGAGGTCGAGGAGAGTGGGTCCACCGCCGGGTAGAGGCCACGGGACGCGATCTCCCGCGAGAGCTCCGTCGTGGCGTCGAGGTGGGCGAAGGTGGTGGCCGGCGCAGGGTCGGTGTAGTCGTCCGCAGGGACGTAGATCGCCTGGAGCGAGGTGATCGAGTGGCCACGTGTCGAGGTGATGCGCTCCTGCAACTGGCCCATCTCATCCGCCAGGTTGGGCTGGTAGCCGACCGCGGAGGGCATGCGGCCCAGCAGGGTGGACACCTCGGACCCGGCCTGGGTGAAGCGGTAGATGTTGTCGATGAAGAGGAGGACGTCCTGGCGCTGCACGTCGCGGAAGTACTCCGCCATCGTGAGTGCGGTCAGCGCGACCCGCAGGCGGGTTCCCGGCGGCTCGTCCATCTGGCCGAAGACGAGGGCCGTCTTGTCGAAGACGCCGGCCTCCTCCATCTCGGCGATGAGGTCGTTGCCCTCGCGGGTGCGCTCCCCGACTCCGGCGAACACGGACACGCCGCCGTGCTCCTGCGCCACGCGCTGGATCATCTCCTGGATGAGGACCGTCTTGCCGACGCCGGCGCCGCCGAACAGCCCGATCTTGCCACCGAGCACGTAAGGGGTCAGCAGGTCGATGACCTTGATGCCGGTCTCGAACATCTGCGTCTTGGATTCGAG
>JBNJCY010000028.1:0-15525 GCA_051744325.1 Actinomycetota bacterium | reverse complement strand
CATGTACCCGGAGAACGCACCGCCACCGATGCCGGTGAGGAAGGAGAAGGCCATCAGGACCCACACCGGGGTGGAGGGGTCCCGGACGGCCCAGACCCAGCCGAACATCGGGATGAGCATCAGCAGTGAGGTGTAGCCGACGAGCCTCCGTGTTCCGAGGATCGGCGGCAGGACCATGTAGCCCAGTCGCATCAGGCCACCGGCGAGGCCAGGCAGGGCCGCCAGCCAGTAGAGCTGGTTCTTGTCGAGATCGAAGCCGAGCGCGTTGAGCCGGGGCGCGATCGCCGATACCAGGAACCACGTGCAGAAGGCGAGCGTCAGGGAGAAGGTCGTGACCGCCAGCGTCCTCCAGGCGATGGTCCTGTCCCAGGTCTCCTCGTTCTCGGGATTCCACCCGTGGAGCATGGGCCCACTGGTGTCCAGGACGGCCATGTCATCGCCTTCCGCCACACTGCAGAACTACTACGGGAGGAACCGTACAATTGCACGGCACGCGACAGTGGGGAATCACGTCGCCGAGCCCCGCCGATCGCGCTCAGGACGGACTGGCACGGCCCGTTCTGGGACCAACGTCCAGTGCCGGGGGTTCAGTCCCGCAGGCCCTCGAGATCGGCCCAGGTGTCGATGTCACGTCCGAGCCCCCCGACGTCCACGCCGCGAAGGGCGAGCGGGCCGAGCAGGCGCCGCGCGGAGACGTCACGGGCGCCCCGTTCCTCCTGGACCCGCCGTGCGAGGGGACCGAAGCGGTAGACGCCGAGCAGGTACTCGGTGAAGCCGTCGGCACGCGCCGCGGCGCCGTCGGGACCGAGTGCACTGAGGAGCAGCGGGAGGGCGCGTGCTGCCCGCGGGGCGTCGCACGTCAGCACCGCGACGAGCTGGCCGCTGCCCAACGCGGCCACGGCGGCAGCGATGCCCGCGGACGGCCCGCCACCCGGAGGCTCCTCCAGGATGCGCAGCACCCCGGACGGCACGTCGACCGAGTCGGGCGCCACCGCCACGATCCGCCCGAGGGGGACCCGTGGGTCGTCCCAGTCCGCCAGGTCGGCGAGGATGTGGTCGAGCAGCCGCGCCCGGCCGAGGCGGAGGTCGGCCTTCGACACCCCGCCGAGGCGCCGGCCTCGTCCACCGGCCAGCACGACGACGTCGAGCACCTCGGCTTCTCCTGCACCCCCCGGAGCGTCCTGCGGCTCCTCGTGAGCGGTCATGCGCGGGTGCCGGCGGCGTAGAGCGCCTCACCGGCACGGTTGCCCCAACCGTCCGCGAACCAGCCGGGCAGCGTGGCCCGCCAGGCATCGACCATGGCCTCGACGTCCTCGCCCTCTCCGTGCGCGATGCTCTCGGCGACCATGAGGGTCGCCCCGGCGATCGCCGCACCGGCGATGGCCGGGTCGACCGGAGCGCCGGTGAACCGCAGGCAGTTCTCCGCCGCCGAGGTGAAGCGCTCGGTCAAGCCGTCGATCATGGCCCGCTGGAAGTGGAGGTCCCCGTCGGGGCCCAGCAGCCGGCGGTAGGTGTGGCGGTCGTCGAGGACTGCGCTGAAGACGCGGCGCACCGCCTCCCGGTAGACGACGGGAGTCTCCTCGAAGCTGAAGCGGGTTCCGGGTGGGATCGCGATGAGGTCGTCGACGACATCGGCGAATGCCTGCCCGACGAAGTCGGAAACCGTGGCGTAGTGCTTGTAGAAGGTCGTGCGGTGGATCGCGGCCTCGCGACACAGCTCCGCGACGGTGATGTCCGAGATTCTCTTGTCGCGGATCAGGGTCAGGATCGCGCGGTGGAGGGCGGCCCTTGTGCGCCGGCCGCGCGGGTCCGTGCCGGGTGTCATGGCACCAGTGTGGCGCAAACGGACCCGATCGCCCAGACCAACCGTGTCAGCGCCAGGGTCCGCGCGCGTCCAGCAGTCTCACGGCGGTGCTGGGCACGTCGGTGACCAGCCCGTCCACGCCGTCATCGAGCAGGCGCGCCATTGTGCCGGGGTCGTCCACGGTCCAGACGTGCACCTCGAGCCCGAGCGCGTGGGCCAGGTCGAGCAGGCGCGGGGTGACGACGGGGATGCCCTTGTGGCGCAGGGGGACCTGGAGACAGGTGGGCGCGAGCGGGCGACGTGCGGCGATCCGGGCGCCGGCGCCACGCGGCAACCGGGACAGGGCCACGAGCCGGGCGGTCTCCCGCTGCCCCGTGGACGTCGACGCATCCGGTGTGAGCGCGCGGATCCGTGCCAGGCGGGCGTCCGAGAACGAGGCGAGGGAGATGCGTTCCACGTTCCGGCGCGCGAACTCCGCCAGCGGGGCCACGACGGAGTCCGACTTCGCATCGACGTTGAACCGGAGTTCGGGAAACTCCACCAGCGCCTCGTCGAGCCGCGCCGGCGCGAGGCCGGAGTGGTCGGGGATACGGGACACCTCGTCCCACGTGAGGTCTGCGATCTCGGCCACGACCCCGGTCAGCCTGCCGAGGTTCGAGTCGTGGTGAAGGACGACGACGCCGTCGCGCGTGGCGTGGGCGTCCGTCTCGAGGTAGGTGATGCCGAGACGGCGGGTGTGTTCGAGGGCGGCGCGGGAGTTCTCGACGACCTCGGTGGAACCGCCGCGGTGTGCGAGCAGGACGGGTCCCTCGCCGGCCAGGAACGGGTGGGGCCTCAGCACGTGCCCGGGTAGACGGCATCGACGCCCGCGAGCCACCCGAGCGGGTTGACATCGTTGCCGTACTCGCCGGTGTGGACCTCGAAGTGCAGGTGGGGACCGGTGGAATATCCGTTGTTGCCGATGGAGGCGATCATCTGGCCCGCCTCGACCCTTTCACCCGCGGACACATGGACGCCGTTGGTGTACATGTGGCCGTACCAGGTCCAGACGTCCTTGCCGTCGATGACGTGCTGGATGATGACGAGCTGGCCGGAGCGGCCGTCCTTGCCGCCGCCGGCGTGGACGACGGTGCCCGCCGCGACAGCGTAGATCGGCGTGCCCAAGGGGGCCGCCATGTCGGTGCCGGAGTGAAAAGCCCCCCAGCGGGGCCCGTAGAAGGAGGTGTCGCGGAAGGTGCCCTGCACCATGGGCCGGTAGACGGGGCTCTCCCGCTCCGTGAACGCCTCGCGCATGCCGGACGCTCCCTCGACCGGGGCACAGGCAGGGACATCGGTCCGCGCCTGCTCGCGAGAGGCGAGCTCGGCGGCGCGCACGGGGGCGGTCTCGTCCTGCTGAAGGGCGGATCCCGTGGGGATGGCACCCTCGAGCGAGCGCGCCGCCGCAGCGGAGTCGATGGTGTCCAGGACCGAGGCCTCGGTGGTCACGACGGCGGCTGCCGCGGGCCCCGATGGAGCGACGAAGCCGGTGAGGGGGGCGGCGATGGTCAGTACCCCGAGCGAGGTCAGGATGGCGGCGCGAGGGGCCATGCTGACGGGGCGGGTGCCGGAGCGCTGCCCCCGGGTGCGCAGCTCGCGGCGAGAGACCAGGACGCTGATCCTCTCCGTGCGATGGTCATTCGGAGCCGAGCCCATCGGGAGGTGGTCCACGACCGGCGCGACCAGGTCCAGTTCGTCAGCGGGTGCGTGGACGGTCGACGTCAAGGGGGCGACGGAGTCGACGATTGCCGGCTGCTCAGCAGTGAGCGCCTCGGCCTCCGCGGCACGTAGCGCCTCAGCCTCCGCGGCACGCCGCGCCCCAGCCCTGGCTGCGCGCACCCGGGCCTCGCGGGCGAGCTGTTCCAGGACCGCGGCCTCGCGGGCGCGCTCCAGCTCGCGGAGCTGGCGACGGGTTGGCGGTGCCGGAGCAGGCACAGCGACAGACGTCATGAAAGGGTTCCTCCAAGGGGGTGGAGATTCGGCGACGTGCGGCTCCCCTGAGGAAACCACCTTCGTCACAAAACGATAACGGGCTGCCGCGTCTTCGTCTACGACCATTCCCGATCTGTGGTCATACTCACTCAGCGGTGGTTGCCCCGCTGCATCGAATCTCTCACCTCCCCCACGAGTTCCTCCAGGATGTCCTCCAGGAAGACGACGCCGATGGTCTCGCCCGCCTCGACCACGCGGGCCAGGTGTGCCCCGGAACGCTGCATCACGGCGAGTGCCTCCTCGACCTCGTCGGCGGGATCGACCACCGCCATCGCTCGTACACGCCACCCCGGGACCGGTTCGAGGCGTTCCGTGTCCTCCGCGTACAGGACGTCCTTGAGGTGGAGGTACCCGATGAGGTCGGTGCCCTCGGTCACCGGGAACCGCGAGAAGCCGGTGCGGGCCACCGCGTGCTCCACCTCCTCCGGTGTGGTGCCCGCGGGGAGTGCGTGCAGGCCGGCGACAGGCACCATGACGCTCCCAGCCGTCTCCTCGGAGAACTCCAGGGCACCGGAGAGGAGGCCGATGTCATCCTGGAGGACGCCCTCAGCCCGGGACAGCTCCACGATCGAGGCGACCTCCTCCGCAGTGAAGGCCGAGGTCACCTCCGACTTCGGTTCGATCCCGAGCGTGCGCAGGATGAGATTCGCGACCTCGTTGAGGGTCCAGATGACCGGCTTCAACAGGCGGGACACGAGCACAAGTGGCGGACCGAACGCCAGTGCCGCCCGGTCCGGGGTGGAGATGGCGAGGTTCTTCGGGATCATCTCCCCGGCAACGACATGCAGGTACACCACCACGAGCAGGGCGATCACGAACGCGACGGCGTGGGAGGCCTCGCGGGGCAGCCCCACCGCCTCGAAGGGGTCGTGGAGGAGGTGGGCGATCGCGGGCTCCGCGAGCGCGCCGAGGCTCGTCGAGCACACGGTGATGCCCAGCTGGGCGGTGGCGAGCATCTCGGAGACGTGCTCGAGGGCGTACAGCACCGTGCGCGCCCTCCTGTCCCCCGCGGCGGCGAGCGGCTCCATCTGGGAACGCCGCACCGACATCACCGCGAATTCGGCACCCACGAAGAAGGCGTTCCCGGCAAGCAGGAGGACCGAGACGAGCAGGGCGGTCGTGGAGTTCACTCCTCCCCCACCTGCCACACGCGGAGGCGGTCGACGCGCCGGCCGTCCATCCGCTCGACCCGTAGGCCCACCCCGTGGACGACGACCCCGTCACCGGCCACGGGGAGGCGGCCCAGGCGGTCCATGACGAGGCCGCCGAGCGTCTCGTAGGGGCCCTCGTCCGGGACGTGCAGATCGGCGTGGGCGGCGAGTTCGTCCGGCCGCATCCCACCCGGCACCACCCAGGAACCACCGGCCGTGGCGTGCGGACGCAGGCGTCGGCGGTCGTGCTCGTCCGCGACGTCACCCACGAGTTCCTCGACGACGTCCTCGAGAGTCACGATGCCGCTCGTCCCGCCGTACTCGTCGACGACGATCGCCGTCTGCAGGCCCTGGTCACGCAACTGCACGAGCAGCGGGGCGAGCTGGACGGTCTCGGGGACGCGGGGGGCGTCCACCAGCAGCGAGGACGACGTGACCGGCACGTCGGCACGGCGCTCGTGCGGGACGCCGATGGCGCGCCGCAGATTGACGAGACCCACGACGTCGTCCAGGGACTCCCCCACGACCGGGAACCGGGAGTGGCCGGTCGAGCGAGCGATGGTGACGACGTCGGCGGCCGACGCGGTGCGCGGGAGGCTGTGGACGCGGCCGCGGTCCGTCATGACGTCCACGGCGGTGAGCGCACCGAGTCCGATGGAACGGGTGAGCAGGGTGGCCGTCGAGACGTCGAGGGTGCCCTGCTGTGCGGAATGGCGGACGAGGGCGGCGAGCTCCGCAGGCGACCGCGCTCCTGACAGCTCCTCGGTCGGTTCGAGTCCCATCCGCTGCAGGAACCAGTTGGCAGAGCCGTTGAGGACCCGGATCGCGGGGAGGAAGGTGCGTGTGAACATCCGCTGGGCGGGGGCCACCCAGCCCGCGGTGTGCATGGGGTCGGCGATCGCCCAGTTCTTGGGGACGAGTTCCCCGAAGATCATGGAGAAACCGTTGACCAGCGCGACGGAGAGCGTGACCGCGACTGCAGCCGCCGTGGATTCGCCCAGGAGATCACCCATGACCGGGTTCAGGAGGCGGGCGAGCGCCCCCTGGGAGGCGTACCCCAGCAGGATCGTCGTGATCGTGATGCCCACCTGGGCGCCGGACAACTGGGTGGACAGGGACTTCAGTGCTCGCCCGATGCCCACGGCCCGCTTGTCCCCGGAGGCGATGCGGCGCTCGACGGCCGCGGGATCGAGCGCGACCAGGGAGAACTCCGATGCCACGAAGACCGCCGTGCCGGCGGTCAGGACCACGCCCAGTGCGATGAGCAGCCAGTCGGTCACCTCGTGCGCACCTTGGGCGGGGCCGTATGTCGGGGCTCGTCGTTCATGATGGCTGCGATTCTAGGCGATCCTGCCGAGCCTCCCGCATCCGTCAGCCACCACGCTGTGGGAAACTGGGCGCATGACGAGTACCCGGATCCTGGTGGTGGAGGACGAGCGTGAGATCGCCGCGCAGATCGCCCGCCGGCTCGAGTCCGAGGGCTGGGAGGTCCGGGAGGTCCACGACGGGCTCGATGCCGTCAGCGAGGCGCGGGACTTCCTCCCGGACGCGGTCGTCCTCGACGTGATGCTCCCCGGGATCGACGGGCTCGAGGTGTGCCGGCGCATCCAGGCGGAACGGGAGGTCCCGGTGCTCATGCTGACCGCACGGGACGACGAGACGGACATCCTCGTCGGACTCGGCGTCGGCGCCGACGACTACATGACGAAGCCGTTCTCGATGCGGGAACTGGTGGCCCGCCTCAAGGCGCTGCTCCGCCGCATGGAGCGTGCCGAGCGCCGGGTGGAGGCCGAGCACGGCATGGCGGCGCTCTCTTTCGGTGACGTGGTCGTCGACCGGGCGGGCCGGCGCGTCCGGCGTGCCGGGAGCGACGTCCACCTCACCCCGACCGAGTTCGACCTCCTCGTCTGCCTCGCCACCAACGAGGGCACCGTCCTGTCCCGTGAGTCGCTCCTGGAGCAGGTCTGGAACTGGGTGGACGCGTCGGGGACCCGTACGGTCGATTCCCACATCAAGGCGCTGCGCCGCAAGCTGGGTGCGGACGTCGTCCGCACCGTCCATGGCGTCGGCTACGCGTTCGAGCCGCCGGCGTGATGTCGCGCCGCCCCCTCTCCCTGCTGACCTCCATCACCGGCAAGATCCTGGCCGTCGTGGGAGTGGCGGCGAGTTCCGCGGCCCTCATCGTCTGGTGGGCCACCTCCCGGGGCGTCTCGCCCACCTACACCGTCCCGGTGGCGATCGCGGCCTCGTTGCTGATCGCCTACGTCGTCTCGACCGACATCGCCGGACCGTTGAAGCAGGCCACCACCGCGGCCCAGGCGATGGCCCGCGGCGACTACTCGCTACGCGTCGAGGCCGCGACGACCGACGAGGTGGGCCAGCTCGCCGAGGCGTTCAACCTCATGGCGCAGGACCTGGCCGAGGTCGACCGCCTGCACCGGGACATCGTCGCGAACGTCTCGCATGAGCTCCGCACGCCTGTCGCGGCCCTGCGCGCGCGGCTCGAGAACCTCGTCGACGGCGTCGAGGAGGCCACCCCGGACAACCTGCGCGCTGCCCTCAAGCAGACCGAGAAGCTCACCGAGCTGCTCCAGTACCTGCTCGACCTGTCGCGGGTCGACGCCGGCGTCGCGGGCCTGGAGCTCCGTGACATCGCGGTGGTGGATCTCGTGGAGGAGGCGGTCGAGGTGACCCGCCTCGCGGCGAGCGCGCGCGGCCTGGAGGTGAACTTCGCCTCCAGCATCGAACCCGTGGACCTGTCCCTCAAGGGCGATCCCGCCCGGCTCATGCAGGTGCTCGTGAACGTCCTGGACAACGCCGCACGCCACACCCCCGCCGGCACAACCGTGCACGTCTCGGTCACCGGGTTGCGCAGCACCGTTCGCATCGACGTCTCGGACGAGGGTCCGGGTATCGGGGCAACGGACCGCGAGCGTGTGTTCGGCCGCTTCCAACGTGCCGTCCCTGCCGACGCGCCCGCCACCGGTGGCACGGGCATCGGGCTGGCCATCGCACGCTGGGCCGTCTCGATCCACGGCGGCACCATCGCGGTGATCGACTCCGACGTCGGCGCGACGTTCCGCGTGACGCTCCCTCTCACCGGGCCGACCCACGGGCGGGCCCGAGGCCCGGCCAGGACCGCCGGCTGATCCGTGGTGAGAGCCGGGCCACCCTTTGACCCCCCGTTGACGTTGCGGTCCGGGTGACGGTCCCGGCGGCACACTGGGCGGTCATCCGACCCTTCCGGACAGCGATCCGGGCCGCTTTTGTCTAGGGTTGGGGGGAGCAACTTCGAACACCCGAAAGAGGGATCTGAGTGTCAGTGGACGAGCACGCCGGGGACATCTACGCGGACTTCGGAGCCAATGAGTGGCTGATCGAGGAGCTGTACGACAAGTACCTCGCAGATCCCGCGAGCGTCGATCCACAGTGGCAGGAATACTTCGCAGGGCTGGAGGGAGCCGAGGCCGCTGGGGACGCCGGCCAGTCCGCCGAGCCGCCCGCGGAGGTTGAGCCGGAACTGAAGGCCGAGCCCACGCCGGAGCCGAAGCCGAAGGCCGAGCCCACGCCGGAGCCGAAGCCGAAGGCCGAGCCCACGCCGGAGCCGAAGCCGAAGGCCGAGCCGGCGCCGTCCCTCCACCTGGACCCGCGCGGGTCCGCGCCGGAGATCGCCAGCTTCCTCGGGGGATCCATCCCGGAGGCCGTCGCCCAGCCGCCCTCCACCCCGTACGCCCATGTCGTCACGAGCCCGGACACCGGCGAGGACACCTCGCGTGACGAGGTGATCAAGCTGCGGGGCGTCGGCGCGCGCACCGTGAAGAACATGGAGGACTCACTCTCCATCCCGACCGCGACGTCGGTGCGGGAGATCCCCGCCAAGGTGCTGATCGAGAACCGGCTCCTCCTCAACGCCCACCTCAGCAGGACCCGGGGTGGCAAGGTCTCCTTCACCCACCTGATCGGGTTCGCCCTCGTCGAGGCCCTCGGGCAGGTCCCCGACATGAACACCAGTTTCTCGCTCACCGAGGACGGCAAGCCGGCTGTCACGAAGCCGGCGCACGTCAACCTCGGCCTCGCGATCGACGTGCCGAAGGACGACGGCACCCGCCAGCTTCTGGTCCCCTCCATCAAGAAGGCGGAGTCCATGGACTTCGCCCAGTTCTGGGCGGCGTACGACGACATCGTGCAGAAGGCCCGGCAGGGCAAGCTCACCATCGAGGACTTCCAGCGGACCACCATCACCCTGACGAACCCCGGCACGATCGGCACGGTTCACTCGATCCCGCGGCTCATGACCGGGCAGGGCACGATCGTCGGGGTCGGGGCGATGGACTACCCGGCCGAGTATGCGGCCGCCTCGGTCAACACCGTCGCGCGGCTCGCCATCTCGAAGATGCTCACCCTGACCTCCACCTATGACCACCGCATCATCCAGGGTGCGGCGTCCGGCGAGTTCCTCAAGGTGATCCACGCCAAGATACTCGGTGAGGACGGCTTCTTCGAGCGGGTGTTCTCCGCGCTGCGAGTTCCGACGGCCCCGGTTCGCTGGCAGCGCGACGTCGAGTTCGATCCCGAGACCGAGCTCGGCAAGTCCGCGCGGATCGCCGAGATGATCCACGCGTTCCGCTCGCGCGGCCACCTGCAGGCGGACACCGACCCGCTGGCCTACCGCACCCGCCGCTTCCACGACCTCGACTTCACCAACCACGGCCTCACCCTCTGGGACCTGGACCGCCGCTTCCCGACCGGTGGGTTCGCCGACAGCAGGTCGCTGCCGCTCCGCGAGATCCTCACCCAGCTGCGCGACGCCTACTGCCGGACCACCGGCCTCGAGTACATGCACCTGCAGGACCCGGCACAGCGCCGCTGGATGCAGGAACGGCTCGAGACCCCGTACATGAAGCCCTCGAACGAGGAACAGCTCCAGATCCTCCACAAGCTGAACGAGGCCGAGGCCTTCGAGACCTTCCTCCAGACGAAGTTCGTCGGCCAGAAGCGCTTCTCCCTCGAGGGTGGCGAGTCACTCATCCCCCTGCTGGACGTGATCATCGGGGAGGCCTCGCACGACGGCCTCGATGAGATCACGATCGGCATGGCCCACCGCGGCCGCCTCAACGTGCTCGCGAACATCGCGGGCAAGTCGTTCGGGCAGATCTTCAACGAGTTCGAGGGCACCACGGACCCGGACTCCGTCCAGGGCTCCGGTGACGTGAAGTACCACCTCGGCACCGAGGGGAAGTACACCTCCCCCACGGGCGAGGAGACCCGGGTCTACCTGGCGGCGAACCCCTCCCACCTCGACGCCGTCGACGGCGTCGTCGTCGGCGTCACCCGGGCCAAGCAGGACCGGATCGACCTCGGGGAGAAGGGCTTCACCGTCCTTCCGATCCTCATCCACGGGGATGCCGCCTTCGCCGGCCAGGGCGTGGTCACCGAGACGCTCAACATGTCCCAGCTGCGCGGCTACCGGGTGGGCGGCACCGTCCACGTCATCGTGAACAACCAGATCGGGTTCACCACCGGGCCCGCTGCCTCGCGGTCCTCCCAGTACTGCACCGATATCGTCAAGGGCCTCCAGATCCCCGTGTTCCACGTCAACGGTGATGACCCGGAAGCCGTGGCCCGGGTGGCGAAGATGGCGTTCGAGTACCGGCAGGAGTTCAAGAAGGACGTCGTCATCGACATGGTGTGCTACCGGCGCCGTGGCCACAACGAGGGTGACGACCCCTCGATGACCCAACCCGTGATGTACTCCCTCATCGAGGGCAAGCGCACCGTCCGCCAGCTCTACACCGAGGCACTCGTCGGACGTGGTGACATCACCCCGGACCAGGCGCAGGAGGCGCTCGACGACTTCCGCACCCAGCTGGAGAACGTCTTCGCCGACGAGGACCGCATCACCCCGGCCAGCGCCTCGGAGAATGTCAAGGGCTTGGAGGTCCCCGAGGCCCAGCAGGAGGACGCGGGCGTCATGATCGGCTGGCGCACCGCCGTCGACAGGGCGATCATCGAACGGATCGGGGAGGCGCACCTGCGTGCCCCCGAGGGCTTCAACGTCCACCCCAAGCTCGCCCAGCTGCTGGAGCGGCGCGAGAAGATGAGCCGGGAGGGGGCGATCGACTGGGGCTTCGGCGAGTTGCTGGCCTTCGGCTCGTTGCTCATCGAGGGTGTCCCGGTCCGCGTCGCCGGCCAGGACACCCGCCGCGGCACCTTCGTGCAGCGCCACGCCACCTTCCACGACCACGTCACCGGCGCGGAGTGGACCCCGTTGCAGTACCTGACCGAGGACCAGGCGAAGTTCTGGATCTACGACTCCGCGCTCTCGGAGTACGCCGCCCTCGCGTTCGAGTACGGCTACTCGGTGGAGCGCCCCGATGCCCTCGTGGCGTGGGAGGCGCAGTTCGGCGACTTCGCGAACGGGGCGCAGACCGTCATCGACGAGTTCATCTCCTCCTCCGAGCAGAAGTGGGGGCAGCGGTCCTCGCTGGTCATGCTGCTGCCGCACGGCTACGAGGGCCAGGGACCGGACCACAGCTCGGCCCGCATCGAGCGGTTCCTGCAGATGTGCGCCGAGGACAACATGGTGGCCGCCCAGCCGTCGACGCCGGCGAACCAGTTCCACCTGCTGCGCCGCCAGGCCTACGCCCGGCCCCGGAAGCCCCTCATCGACTTCACGCCGAAGCAGCTGCTGCGCCTGCGCGCCGCACAGTCGCAGGTGGAGGACTTCACCGAGGGGGAGTTCCTCCCCGTCATCCCCGACTCCGGACAGCTCGATTCGGTTCGCCGGATCGTGCTGTGCTCGGGCCGCATCTACTACGATCTCGCCGCCCGCCGCGCCCAGCTCGGCGAGCGCTCCGTCGCCATCGTCCGGCTGGAGCAGCTCCACCCGCTCGACGGCGCGGCGATGCGCGCGGCCCTCGCACCGTTCGGCGACGCCGAACTCGTGTGGGTGCAGGACGAGCCCGCCAACCAGGGCCCGTGGTCCTTCGTCTCCGACCACCTGCCCGGCCTTCTCGACGGTCGCACGCTGCGACGTGTCTCGCGTCCGGCCGCAGCCTCGCCCTCCACGGGGTCGGGCAAGCGGCACAAGGAGGAGAACGAGCAGCTCATGCGTGCAGCGTTCGCCTGACCCCGGGAGGATCACCTCGTGCCACAGACCCTCTGCGTCCTCGGCGACGGCCTCGTCGCCGGGTTCGGCGACGCCCGCCAGCTCGGGTGGGTGGGCCGGGTGCTCGCGCGCACCACGACGCCCGAGCCCCTGTTCACCGCCATCCTGCCCGTCATCGGCGAGACGACGACGTCGCTCGCGGCGCGGTGGAAGGAGGAGACGTCCCGCCGGTGGACGCCCGGAGAGGCCCGGTACCTCGTCCTGGCACCCGGTGCTGCCGACGTCAACGCGGGGCTCTCGCTCGCGCGCTCGCGGCTCAACCTGGCGAACATCCTGGATGACGCCCGGGCAGGCGGTGCCGCCACGCTCGTCGTCGGGCCCGCGCCGTCCCGCACGACCGAGGCGAGGGCTGCCGCCGCACTCTCCAAGGCGTGGTCGGACGTCTGCGACCGCCGCGGGATCCCGTATGTCGAGTGCCACGAGCCGTTGGCGGCGAACAGCCAGTGGCTCGCCGACATCGACCTCAGCGACGGCGTCCACCCCACCCAGGTCGGGTACGGGATTCTCGCCTGGCTGGTGCTGCATCAGCAGTGGCACGACTGGTTGGGCGCCACCGAAGCCTGATCGTGGGCCATTGGGCCCACGATCCTGCGTCCGCTCGGGCCGATCATTGATGTGACCGGCACAAGGGAGACATCATGCCATCGACCGCCCAAGGGGCCATGGCGGGAATGCGCGCGGGCGCGCAGCTGCTGTCGTCGCTCATCGCCGGCCCCGTCGATTCCGGCCTGCTGTGGCAGGTCCGGGACCAGTACTTCACCCGCCAATGGGAGCGCCACAGCCCGGAGGCGCAGCGTGGCCTCGCCCTCCTACGGGAGTCCGCGGTCGCTCGCGAGGACCTCGAGCGCCTTGGTGCCGACTTCCACCGGCTCTTCGGGGAGGATGGCTGCGGCATCGTCGCCCGTGAGTCCGCCTACCGTCCCGGGGTGACGGCCGAGCAGCTCGCGGCGCTGTACGACCACGCCGGGATCGATGTCCCCGCCGACCTCCCGGCGGACCACCTCGCGGCCGAACTGCAATTCGTCGCGCGCCTGCCCGAGTCCGCCCGGACGACGCTCGCCGACTTCACCCACGAGCACCTGCGGATGTGGGCGCCCGAGTGCTTCGGGGAGATCTCCCTGCGCGCCGGCAGTCTCTTCTACCAGGGCGTCGGCGCACTGGGGATGGACTACATCGAGTCGCTGCCCGTCCGCTGAACGCGGAGCGCGCCGGAGACTGTGTTGGTCGTCAGCCAGCACGCCTCGGCGCCCGCGCGCTCGTCGACCGAGGTCACGCCCGGGCCCGACGACGTCCGGCGGGACGCGCCGTCGACCTCCACCGCCCCGCTGACGGTGCGCGCGGTCAGGACGAGGCCGGTCCTCGGCAGCAACACGTCCACCGAACCGGACAGGGTGGACACGGAGACCACGGAGTTGGAGTCGCTGTTGCGCAGTTGCACGTCCCCGGAACCCGTGGAGATGCCGACGTGGGCGGTCGAGCCCTGCACCCGGACGGTCCCGGAGGCCGACTGGACGCTGACGGGCCCCTCGTGCAGGTCGACCGTGATGGCGCCCGAGAAGGTCCGGGCGGTGGCCCTGCCGGTGATCCGGGAGACGTAGACGGTGCCGGCGGCGGAGTTGAGGCTGACATCCGCCTGCAGTCCGGTCACTGTGGCGGCGGCGGTTGCAGTCGCCAGCGTCACCCCGGTCCCCCGCGGCACCGCGAGCCGGACACGGCAGCGGTCAGAGGACCGGAAGGACGTCAGTCGCTTGACCCAGCCCTCCCACCCGAGGGCGGGATACCCGAGGGAGAGCATGGCGGCGTCGAGGGTGACCTCGACGGGGTTGCCGACGACCTCCAGCACCTCGAGAACGATCTCGTCCGAGTCGTGGCCCGTGACCTCCACCTCGCCCCCGACGAGTTGGACCCGCACGTGGGGACGCGCGGGGACGGTTTCGGTCTGCGGGGTGCTGATCAGCCAGGAACGGGTCGACATGCTCCCCATCCTAGGCCGGGCGGACGCGCACGACCTCCTTGCCCCGGGTCCGTCCTTCGGCGAGGTGTCGGATGGCGACGGGGAGATCATCGAAGGGGCGGACGTTCGCGACCAGGGTGGTGAGGCCGCGCGTCACGAGGAAGTCCTGGAGGTCCTCCAACTCCGCCCGGGTGCCCATGGTGGAGCCGATGACCCGCAGTGAGCGGAAGAAGATGCGGTTCAGGTGGGCGGGCGGCATCGCGCCGCTCGTCGCACCGGAGACGACCACCGTGCCGCCGGGACGCAGGCACGCCAGCGAGTGTGCCCACGTCGCGTCGCCGACGGTCTCGATCACCGCATCCACCTGGTGCGGCAGGCGGGCACCGGGCTCTACCGAGTGCGCACCGAGGCCCTCGGCGAACTCCCGGCCGGCCTCCGACCGGGAGGTGGCCCACACCTCGTGGCCCAGTCCTCGTGCCAGAACGATCGCCGCCGTCGCGACGCCCCCGGTCGCCCCCTGCACGAGGACGGTCCCCCCGCTGCCGAGGCCGGCATGGCGGGTGAGCATCCGCCACGCGGTGAGCCAAGCGGTGGGAAGACAGGCGGCGTGCTCGAAGCTGAGGCCCGGGTCTTTCGCCACCAGGTTCCGCCGGGGCACCCAGACGTGCTCGGCGAAGGTCCCGTGGTGCTTCTCCGAGAGGAGGGTGCGGCGGGGGTGGAGGGTCTCGTCCGTCCCGTCGTCGGGCGCGATGACGGCGTGGACGACGACGGGGCGGCCGTCCTCATCGATGCCGGCGGCGTCCGTGCCGAGCACCATCGGCAGCCGGTCGGCCGGGAGCCCGACGCCCCTCAGCGACCACACGTCGTGGTGGTTGACGGAGGCGGCGACCACGTCCACGCGCACCCAGCCGGGTGGGGGCTTCACTTCCATGTCCCCGAGACGCAGCCCTGCGGCGGGGTCGGTCTCGTTGAACTCCTGCACCCAGGCACACCGCATTGTCTGAGCCTAGGACCGGAGACCGGAACGGGCCACCCCGAGGGGTGGCCCGCCGTCGTCTGGTGGCCTGTCAGGCGTTGGGACGCTTGCCGTGGTTGGCGGCGTTTCCCTTGCGGCCCTGGCGCTTGCGCCCGCGCTTGCTCATGGCGTGCTCCTTCCCGCTCGAGGAGCGGCTGGTGGATGTCGACCCATCGTACCGGGTGGGACCGCGCGGTTCAGAACTCGGTGACGGTCCGGCCCTGCGCCCTCAGGATGGTGAGCTGCGTGATGACCCGGGCGCGCAGGGTCTCCGGCGCGTGCTCGACGCAGGACCGGCGGATGAGGTTCCGGATGTGTTCCTCGGCATCCGCCAGCTCAGAGCACTGGGAACACGCCTCGAGGTGGTGGCGGAGGCGGGAGATCTCCGACGCCTCGAGTTCTGCG
>JBNJCY010000027.1:0-15721 GCA_051744325.1 Actinomycetota bacterium | reverse complement strand
CGAGCAGCGCCTCGTCCTCCTCGGACAGCTCGAACTCGGTCAGGCCGGCGAGCAGGGCAGCGGCACGGCGTTCGGCCTCGGCGTCGTCGACCTCGAAGGGTTCGGTCTCGTGGTTCTCTTCAGTCACCCAACGATTGTCCCCCACCGGGAGCTATGCCCGCGTCCCCGCGTCTCCCGGGAGCGCCACGCCCGTCAGCGCGACGGCGTCCTCAAGGTGTCGTGACATGCTCTCGGACACGAGTCGCATCGCCTCCTGCGTGCCCGCCCGGCCCTTCGGCAGCGGCGGCAGCACCAGTGGTTGCCCGAACACCACGTGCAGGTGCGCGCGCGGCTTCGGGACGTACCCCACCGAGGCCCCCTCCGGCCGCGTCCCCAGGCACGCCGCCGGGACCACCGGTGCTCCGGATTGCAGTGCGAGCCATGCCACGCCGGCCTTGACGGACTGAAGTGCTCCGGTCCCGCGGCTGCCCTCGGGGAAGATCCCGACCAGCCGCCCCTCCTTCAGCAGCTCCAGCGCCACCACCAGCGCCGCCCGGCCGGCAGACCGGTCCACTGGGATCTGCCCGGCCCAGTCCATCAGGAAGCCGAGCTTCGAGTCGAAGAACTCCTGCTTGACGATGATGTGGGAGCTGCGCGGGATGGCCCCGTGCAGCACCGGGCCGTCCACCACGCCGATGTGGTTGGACGCCACGATCACCGGACCCTCGGCGGGAACGTGCTCCGCTCCCCACACCCGTGTGTCCCACCAGACATGGTCGAGGAACCAGCCGACCCTCCGCGACCACACCGGACCCCAGCGTCGGATGTCCGCCGCCGTGACGTCCTGGGGTGTCACCGCCCAGCCACCGCGGCATCCACGATCGCCCGCGCGGTGGCGAACGTCTCATCCGGCACCATGCCGCTGTTGTCGAGGGTGACAACGCCCTCGTGGGCATGCATGAACTCCGAGACGGTGGAGTCCTGGGTGTCGCGGCGGATCACCTCGTCCCGAGTGGCTTCGATCGACCTCTCGTCCGCCGCGCCGTGGCGCTCCATCGCCCGCCGGGCCAGCCGGTCACTCGGGTCGGCGATCAGGAGGATCCGCACGTCCGCGTCGGGGGCCACCACGGTGGTGATGTCCCGGCCCTCCGCCACGATTCCCCGGCCGCCGGAGCGCCCGCCAGTCCGCTCGTACTCGATGATCCCCCTCTGGCGGGCCTTCATCTCGGCGCGGACAGCGAGGTTCACGGCCAACTTTGACACCACGGTCGAGATCTCCCCGGTGTGGAGCCGATCGGTGACGTCGGTCCCATCGAGCACGACCCGCGGGCCCGCCGGGTCAGTGACCATCTCCAGCGGCATCGCCCGGGTGGCCTCCGCCACCGCGTGCTGGTCGTCGAGGTCGATGCCGGTGTCGAGGCACCACACCGTCGCCACCCGGTACATCGACCCCGTGTCGAGGTACTGCAGCCCGTAGTGCGCCGCCAGCCGCTTCGCCAGCGTGGACTTCCCCGAGCCCGAGGGCCCGTCGATCGCGATCACGAGGCTCATGCCATCACCCTCCAACCGAGTTCCTCCAGATGTGCCGTCAGCTCCGCGGCGCGTGCGGGCAGGACGGACAATGTTGCGACACCGAGCTTCGCACCCGCGGCGTGCTCCAGGCGCAGGTCCTCGATGTTGACGGCGGCGGCCCCGATCTCGGCGAACAGCCGGCCCAGCTCGCCCGGCTTGTCCGGGACGAAGACGGTCACCTCCGCGTACCTCCGGGCCGCGCCGCCGTGCTTGCCCGGGATGCGCGCCACCCCCCGCCGGCCGTCCTCGATCACCCCGGCGAACGCCTTCATCACCCCCGGCGCCCCGGGCCCCTCCTCCGCCGCGGTCCGGAGCGCATCGACCACGTCCTCCAGCGAGGAGAGCAGCGCTTCTGCGTGCGGCAGGACAGAACCCGCATTGGCCGCGAGGATCGCCGACCACATCATCGGGTCCGAAGCCGCGATCCGGGTCACGTCCCGCACCCCCTGCCCGGCCAGCGCCAGCGCCCCGGACGGCAGGTCCGTCAGCCGCATCGCCGTCAGGGAGGCCACGAGCTGCGGCACGTGCGACACCGCGGCGACGGCAGCGTCGTGCTCGGCGGCGTCCAGCACGACCGGCAGCGACCCGACGCTGATCGCCAGCCGGCGCACCGCGGCGACGGCGTCGGCAGCGGCGGTCCCGTGCGGGCAGATCACCCAGGTGCGGCCCTGGTAGAGGTCGGAGTCGGCCGCGGCCGCGCCGCTCCGTTCCCGGCCCGCCATGGGGTGCGAGCCCACGTACCGGGCGACGGTGTCGCCCACCTCCGCCGCCACGGCACCCGCCAGCCCGCCCTTGACCGAGGCCACGTCGGTGACGACGGCGTCCGGGTGGGCCCGCAGCGCGGCCACGACGTGCGGCACGATCACGTCCGGCGGGGTTGCGACGACCACGAGCTGCGGCTGGAATCCGGGCCCGGTGGGCTCACCGGCGCCGAGGTCGCGGGCGAGGTGCAGGGACGAGGGGGACCGGTTCTCGAGACCGACCTCCACGCCGAGCTCCCGCAGCGCGAGCCCAAGCGAGGTGCCGAGCAGCCCGGTGCCCACGATCAGCACCGGACCCCGCACGTCGTGCTTCGGATCCATCAGAGGCCCACCGAGCGCATCAGCGCGCCGAGCTCGGCGCCCTTGACGATGCGGGAGCGCCCGGACCGCAGGTCCCCGAGCCGGATCGGGCCGACCTGGGTGCGGACCAGCTCGATCACCGGGTGGCCGACCGAGTCCATCATGCGGCGCACGATGCGATTGCGGCCGTCGTGCAGGGTGATCTCGATGATCGATGCCATCGGCGCGGTCTCCTTCACCGAGACCGAGTCGGCCTGCGCGAGGCCGTCCTCGAGCTCCACGCCCTGCTTGAGCCGCTTCACCAGCCCGCGGGGCACCCGCCCGTTCACGGTGCAGAGGTAGGTCTTCGGCACCTCCCACGAGGGGTGGGCGAGACGCTGGGCGAGTTCGCCGTCGTTGGTGAGGATTATCAGTCCCTGCGTGGGGGTGTCCAGCCGGCCCACGTGGAACAGGCGGGTGTTGTACCGGCTCATGAAGTCCGCGAGGGTGGGGCGGCCCTCCGGGTCGCTCATCGTGGAGACCACCCCGGTGGGCTTGTTGAACGCGATGGTGAGGTGGTCGGCGTCGATGACGACGCGGGTCGAGTCCACGTGGATCACGTCCACCGCCGGGTCCACCCGGCGGCCCATCTCGCTGACGACCTCGCCGTTCACCTCCACGCGGCCGTCCGCGATCATCTGCTCGCACACGCGCCGGGAGGCGATCCCGGCGTGCGCGAGCACCTTCTGGAGGCGTTCGCCCTCGGTGTTCATCTCAACTCCTCGTCCCCGAGCGACTGAAGCTGCGGGAGGTATGGCGCCAGTGGTGGCAGCTCGTCGAGCGAGCCCAGGCCGAGCCGCTCCAGGAAATGGGTGGTGGTGCGGTACAGGACCGCACCGGAGACCTCGTCGTGGCCGGCCTCGTCGACGAGTCCCCGTGCCGTCAATGTTCGCATCACGGAGTCCACGTTGACACCGCGGATGGCCGAGACCTGTCCGCGGGTCACGGGCTGGCGATAGGCGACAACGGCGAGCGTCTCCAGCGCGGCGTGGGTGAGGCGCGCAGTCTGCCCCGAGACCACGAAGGTCCCGACGACATCCGCGTGGTCCGGCGCGGAGTACACCCGCCACCCGCCCGCGCGTTCCTCAAGGCGGAAGCCACGGGCCCGGCCGCCGCGCTCACCCCGGTAGTCCGCGGCCAGCTCCCCCAGCAGCTCGACCACCTGTCCGGTTGGCAGGCCGAGGGCCTGGGCGAGCGCCGCCGCCGGGACCGGCTCGTCCACCACCATCAGCACCGCCTCGAGGGCCCCGAGGTTGTCCTCCGGCAGCGCGTCGTCCGGGACAGGTTCGTACGCCTCAGCCATCGGTTGCCTCCTCCTCGTGCGGGGCCTGTTCATCGACCAGGGTCTGTTCGTCGACGTCCCGGCCGTCGAAGTCCTCCCCGACGGTGAACTCGCCGTCGCCGCCGGTCCACCGGACCTGCAGTTCGCCGAGCGCTTCGGCCTGCTCGAACGCCACCGCGCCCTCGCGGAACAGATCGAGGAGGGCCAGGAAGCGGGCGACGACGACGGCGGTGGAGGCGGCGTCGTCGACGAGGGTGCGGAACGTCAGGGTGTGCCGGCGGCGCAACCGCTCCGCCACGACGAAGCCCTCCTCACGGACGGACACCGCCGAGTCGTAGAGGTGGCCGAGGTCGAGATGCGGTTCGATCCGGGGCTCCAGCGCGCGGGCGGCCAGGGTGGCCAGTGCCTCGGGGCCGATGGACATGATGAGCTCGGGCAGGAGCGCGGCGAGCGGGGGCTCGAGCCGCACGGCGCGCGGGTAGGACCGGCCGGCCTCCCGCATGCGCACCCCGAGCGCGTCCGCCACCTCCTTGAACGCCTTGTAGGCGAGCAGGCGCGCGAACAGCAGGTCCCGCGCCTCGAGGAATTCCAGGTCCTCCTCGGACTCCACGTCCCCGCGCGGGAGGAGGCGGGCCGCCTTCAGGTCCAGCAGCGTGGCCGCCACCACGAGGAACTCACTCGCCCGGGCGAGGTCCCACTCCTCCAGGGTGGCGAGGTAGGAGATGAACTCGTCCGTGACCTCGGCGAGCGCCACCTCGGTGATGTCGAGGCGGTGGCGGGAGATCAGGGACAGCAGCAACTCGAAGGGACCCGAGAAGTTGGAGAGCGTGACCTCGAACTGGTCGGTGGGATCAGGCGGCATCGCCACGGGCCACGAGCTCGCGGGCCAGGCGCCGGTAGGCCTCCGCCCCCGAGTGAGTGGGGGCGTAGGTGGTGATCGGCTCGCTGGCCACGGACGCGTCCGGGAACTTCACGGTGCGCGAGATCCGGGTGGAGAAGAGCTTGTCCCCGAACGCCTCCCGCACCCGCTCGATCACCTCACGGGAGTGGAGCGTGCGCATGTCCACCATGGTGGCGAGGATGCCGTCGATGCGGAGCTTGGGGTTGAGCCGGTCGGTGACCTTGTCGATGGTCTCCACGAGCAGGGCCACGCCGCGCAGCGCGAAGTACTCCGCCTCCAGCGGGATCATCACGCCGTGCGAGGCGGTGAGCGCGTTCACCGTGAGCAGGCCGAGCGAGGGCTGGCAGTCGATGAGGATGACGTCGTAGTCGTCCATGACGGGCCGCAGCACCCGGGCGAGGGCCTGCTCGCGGGCCACCTCGTTCACGAGCTGCACCTCGGCGGCGGAGAGGTCGATGTTGGCCGGCACCACGTCGAGGTTCTCGAGGAGTGTGGGGCGGATCACCGTGCGCACGTCGCTGCGCGGCTGCATGAGGAGGGTGTAGACCGTGTTGTCGAGCTCGTTGGCGTTGATGCCCAGGCCGGCGGACGCGGCGCCCTGCGGGTCGAAGTCCACGATGAGCACACGGCGCCCGTACTCCGCGAGTGCCGCGGCGAGGTTGATCGTGGTGGTGGTCTTGCCCACCCCGCCCTTCTGGTTGCACATTGCGATGACGCGTGCGGGCCCGTGGCTGGCCAGTGGCGGCGGGACAGGAAAGTCCTCCCCGTCGCCTGCGCCCAAAAGCTCGTCCTGGTCAACCGTCACCCCTCCAGCCTAATGGACACGAGCCCACAGGCCGGGCAACGGCGCCACCGGAAGCGGGAAAGCACAGCTCACGGGTGGGACAATTGCCTCATGCTGAAGGCCCTCGGACGGCAGACCGCCCTCCACCCGTTCCGGTTCATCGTCGTGTGGCTCGTGGTGGTGCTCAGCTCCTTCGCCGTGGCCTTCGGCGCCTTCGGGGACGGCCTGTTCGACCGGCTGCAGTCCGAGAACCCCTCGGTGCCGACCTCGGAGAGCGGCATCGCGGCGGACTACCTCTCCGAAGCCGACGACACCCCCTACACCGTGAACCTCATCCTCTGGGGCCTCGACCTCGCCGACCGGGCGCAGCTGGCCGAGGTGGGGGCAACCATGGCGGACGCCCGGGAGGACCTCGCTGCCATCGACGGCGTCGCTGCCGTCCTCGACCCGTTCGCCTTCCCGGCCGGACCGGCCGATCCGCAGGCGGCAGCGCTCCTGTCCACGGAGGCCGACGGCTTCATCGTGCGGGTCGAGCTCGAGGATCTCGGTGAGGATGCCCAGGACACCGCCCGGCTCGCGGTCGAGGAGAGGCTCGACGCCGTCGTCGACGAACTCGGCGTGGAGGGGGCGCGCGGCATCGTCTCGAACGTGGATCTGATCACCGCCTCCGTCATCGACCAGACCGTGGAGGACCTGGCCAGGGGCGAGGCGATCACGCTGCCGCTGTCGATGGTCGTGCTGGTCCTCGTGTTCGGGGGCTTCCTCGTGGCCGGCATGCCCCTCATCGGCGCCATTGCGGCCATCGGGCTCGGGATGGCGGCGATGTGGGTGGCGGCGCACTACCTCAGCGTGGACTCCTACGTGGTCAACATCCTCTCCATCATGGGGCTGGCCCTGTCCATCGACTACGGGCTCCTCGTGGTCTCTCGGTTCCGGGAGGAAGTGAAGGGCGCGGTGGAGAACCACCGGGAGCGCCCGGGGAGGCGGCGGCGGGACCCCGCCGTCGTGGAGGCGCTGGAGCGGACCCTCGACACCGCCGGCCGCACCGTCCTGTACTCCGCGCTGATCATCGCCATCTCGATCTCCGGGCTGCTGCTCATGGAGGCCCCACTGCTGCGGACCGTGGGAATCGCGGGCGTGGCCGTGGTGCTCGTGGCCGTGGCCAGCGCCGTCAGCCTCGTGCCCGCGCACCTCGCACTGTTCGGCCGGTCGCTGCTGCGGCCCTCCGTGCTCTCCCGCCTCCCCGTGGTGGGCGGGCACGTGCACGCGTTCGGCGACGTCGCCCCGGACGACGGCGTGTTCTCCCGCCTTGCTCGCTTCGTCCACCGTCACCCCTGGTCGGTGCTCATCCCGACCTTCGGGCTGCTGGTAGCCATGGCTTGGCCGCTCACCGGGATCAACCTGCGCGCCGACGCCCTCGAATACGTACCGCGGGACTCCACGCAGGGCGAGTACCTGGACGTGGTGGAGGAACGGTTCCCCGCCCTGCAGTTCCCGGAGGTTTACGTCCTCCTCGACGCGGGAGCGGAGGAGGCGGAGGCCTGGGCGGAGGAGCTGCGCGGGGTGGAGATGGTGGACCGCGTGAACCCGGTGACCGAGGTGGGCGAGCGGCAGCTCGTCTCGCTCAAGCTCGGTGTCGACGGCGCCTCGCCGGAGGCGCAGGATCTGGTCCGCGACCTGCGCGCGGAGGAGCGCGGGTTCGAGTTCTGGGTGGGCGGCGCCGCGGCCACCACCATCGACTTCGGTGCCTCCCTGCTGGACCGGCTACCCTACGCGCTCGCTCTGGTGGTGCTCGCGGTGTTCGTCCTGCTGTTCCTGATGACCGGCTCGGTGGTGGTGCCGCTCAAGGCGCTGATCGTGAACCTGCTTTCGCTGGCGGCGTCGATGGGGCTCACGGTGCTGGTGTTCCAGGAGGGACACCTGTCCGGGCTGCTGGACTTCGAGCCCCTGGGCGGTATCGAGCTGGTGATCCTTGCGCTCGCTGTGGCTTTCGGCTTCGGGCTCGCCATGGACTACGAGGTGTTCCTGCTCGCGCGGATCAAGGAGTTCTGGGACGCCACCGGGGACAACGACTTCGCGGTGGAGAACGGGCTCCAGCGATCGGGTCGGATCATCACCTCCGCGGCCCTGGTCATGATGCTCATCTTCGCCGGCCTGATCGTGGGCAAGCTTGTGGTGGTGAAGGAGGCGGGGTTCGCCCTGTTCATGGTGGTCCTCGTGGACGCCAGCCTGGTCCGTATGCTGCTTGTGCCCTCCTCCATGACGGTCCTCGGGAAGTGGAACTGGTGGGCGCCCGGCCCGCTGCGCCGCCTGCACGACCGGTACGGCATCACCCACGACTGACCGCGGACCGCCACCGCCACCATGGGACTCCTCGTCGACCTCACTCCGCTGCGGCTGCATCCGGACTTCCGGCGGCTGTGGGCGGGCAACGCCCTGGCCGGCGTGGGCGCGAACCTCGCCGCCACCGCGATCAGCCTGCAGGTCTACGACATCACCGGGAGCCCGTTCTCCGTGGGGCTCGTGGGGCTGTTCGGCCTGGTGCCGCTCGTGGTGCTCGGGCTGTACGGCGGGGCGGTCGTGGACACCTACGACCGCCGCATCGTGGCCATCTGGGGCAGCGTGGTCATGTGGCTCGTGGCGATGCTCAACGTCACCCAGGCCGCGCTGGGCAACACGAATGAGTGGGTGCTGTACGGCCTCGTGGCGCTGAACTCCGCGGCGTTCGGGGTGGTCTCCCCCGCCAGGCAGGCCATCTACCCACGCATCCTCGAACGCGAACTGCTGCCCGCCGCGAACTCCCTCAGCTCGCTCGCCATGAGCAGTTCCATGCTCGTGGGCCCCATGGCGGCGGGCTTCCTCGTGGACATCAGCGGGTACACGGTGACCTATGCCGCCGACGCGGCCCTGTTCGTCTTCGCGATGTGGGGGCTGTGGCGCCTCGCCCCCGTCCCCCCACTCATCGACGGTCCCCGCCGCGCCCCCGGGATCCGCTCCGTGCTGGACGGGTTGAGCTACCTCAGCAAACGGCCCAACCTGCGGATGTCCTTCTTCACCGACTTCTGCGCCATGATTCTCGCCCACCCGCGCGCCCTCTACCCCGCGATCGCAGCCGTGGCCCTCGGCGGCGGCGCCCGCACCGTGGGGATCCTTGCCGCGGCAATCGCGGCAGGGGCGTTGCTCACGTCGCTGTTGTCCGGCCGGCTCGGCGCCGTGCGGTTCCAGGGCCGGGCCGTCGTCCTCGCGGTCACCGGCTGGGGCGTGAGCGTGGCCGGGTTCGGGTTCTTCGTGCTCGCCGCGTCCCGCGGGTGGGTGGCCCCGACGACGGCGCTCGCGGGCGCCGTCGTCATGCTCGCCCTCGCCGGAGCGTCGGACACCATCTCCATGGTGTTCCGCACGACCATCGTCCAGGCCGCGGCCGAGGATCACATGCGCGGCCGGCTGCAGGGCGTGTTCATCGTGGTGGTCGCGGGTGGGCCGCGCCTCGGGGACGTGGTGGCGGGCTCGCTCGGGGAGCTCACGCTTGAGTGGGCGGCCCTCATCGGCGGAGTGGCCTGCGTGGTGGCGCTGGTGGCGCTCGTCAGCGCGCAACGCGGTTTCCTGCGGTACGACGCGCACCACCCCGAGCCGTGAGGAGGCGCGCGTCCGCCATCCCCACACGAATCCGCTGTCCCCGCCGCAAAGGGGCGTTGTCCCAGCGCTACTCACGCCGGATGTAGCTCTGCACCCAGGCCCCGGTGGTGAACCCGAGCCTGCGGTAGATGCGCAGGGCTGCATCGTTGTCGAGCCACACGCCGAAGTGCACCAGCCCGTACCTCTCGATGCCCCACCGGGTGATCGCGGCCATCATCGCCGCGCCGATGCCCCGGCGGCGCGCCCGGGGAAGCACGCCCGCACCGGACAGGTGTACCCCGTTCTCCTGCTCGCGGCCCTCCCCCGGCAGGAACAGCGCACACACCCCCAGCAGCGCGCCGTCCCGCACGTACCCCCACCACGCCAGGTCCGGATCGCCCGGCCAGGAGATGGAGTCCGGGTTGGCCCGCGTCAGGACGGCCACGAGCTCATCCTGCGGCACGCCGTCCAGCGGACCGACGAACTCCTCCCCGGGCCGGACAGGCGGGGGCGTACGGCACCACAGCCACTCCCAGGCCCCGTGGACCTCGAGCCCGAGCGCGGCCTCGACCTCGCCCGGGTGGGAGTGGTGGGTGCCGTAGGGCAGGATCGCGAACCGCACCTCGCCGAGTTCGGCCGCGTGCTCGCGCACGAGCCCCACGACCTCCCCGGCCTCCCCGGAACCCACCACCATCGTGGAGGACCCGCGGGGCACCCGCAGCACCGCGCTGTCGTTCCGCTCGAACACCGCATCCGGCCGCCACCTGGCGCCGTTGGCCCGCACGAACCGGTCGCGCGCCGCCACGCGGGCGAACGACGCCGCCGATCCCCCCGCCGTCGTCATCGCGGCTGGTCGGCCCCGCCGTCACCGCCGCGCCTGGGCTTGGCGTCCACCCCGGCCTCGCGCCGCTGGGCCAGGGTGATCGGAGCAGGAGCACCCGTGAGGGGGTCGTAGCCGCCGCCGGACTTGGGGAAGGCGATGACATCGCGGATGGACTCCGCGCGCGTGAGCAGCGCGGCGATGCGGTCCCACCCGAACGCGATGCCGCCGTGCGGCGGGGCACCGTACTTGAAGGCGTCGAGGAGGAACCCGAACTTCTCCTGGGCCTCCTCCTGCCCGATCCCCATGACCGCGAACACGCGCTGCTGCACGTCGCGGCGGTGGATACGGATGGACCCGCCACCGATCTCGTTGCCGTTGCAGACGATGTCGTAGGCGTAGGCCAGGGCCTCGCCCGGCGACTCCTCGAAGCGGTCGATCCACTCGGGGGTCGGGGAGGTGAAGGCGTGGTGGACGGCGGTCCAGGCGCCGCCACCGACAGCGACGTCGTCATCCTCCCCGGTGGGCTTGAACAGCGGCGCGTCCACCACCCACACGAAGGACCACGCGTCCTCGTCGATCAGCCCCACGCGGCGGCCGATCTCCAGCCGCGCGGCGCCCAACAGCGCCCGCGCCTCCGACGGCTTGCCCGCGGCGAAGAAGATGCAGTCCCCCGGCTTCGCACCGGTGGCAGCGGCGAGGCCCACCCGCTCGTCCTCGGAGATGTTCTTGGCCACCGGCCCGCCGAGGGTGCCGTCCTCGGCGATCGTCACATACGCGAGCCCGCGCGCCCCGCGCTGCTTCGCCCACTCCTGCCAGGCGTCGAAGGTACGGCGCGGCTGCGACCCGCCACCGGGCATGACCACCGCACCCACGTACGGGGCCTGGAACACCCGGAAGGGCGTGGACGCGAAGAACACGGTGAGGTCGGCCAGCTCCAGCCCGAACCGCTGGTCCGGCTTGTCGGTGCCGTACCGCCGCATGGCGTCGGCGTAGGTCATGCGCGGGATCGGCCGGGGGATCTCGTGGCCGATCAGCTCCCACAGGGCGGCGAGGACGTCCTCGGACACAGCGATCACATCGTCCTGGTCCACGAAGCTCATCTCGACGTCGAGCTGGGTGAACTCCGGCTGCCGGTCGGCGCGGAAGTCCTCGTCCCGGTAGCAGCGGGCGATCTGGTAGTACCGCTCCACACCCGCGACCATGAGCAGCTGCTTGAAGAGCTGCGGGGACTGTGGGAGGGCGTACCAGTTCCCCGGCGAGAGGCGGGCGGGCACGATGAAGTCGCGGGCACCCTCGGGGGTGGACCGCGTGAGCGTGGGGGTCTCGACCTCCACGAAATCATGGGCGTCCAGCACCCGCCGGGCCGCCTGGTTGGCACGCGCCCGCAGGCGCAGCGCGGTGGAGGGCACCTTGCGCCGCAGGTCGAGGTAGCGGTACTTCAGGCGGGCCTCCTCACCGACCTGCTCCTCGGCGTGCTCGGAGACCTGGAACGGCAGCGGGGCGGCGGTGTTCAGCACCTCGACGTCCCCCGTGATGACCTCGATCTCTCCCGTGGCGAGGTTCGGGTTCGCGTTGCCCTCGGGCCGCAGTTCCACCGTGCCGGTCACGCGGAGGACGAACTCGGCACGCAGCTCATGTGCCACCTCCTCCCGGATGACCACCTGGGCGATGCCCGAGGAGTCCCGCAGGTCGATGAACGCCACTCCGCCGTGGTCCCGCCTGCGATCCACCCAGCCCGTCAGGGTGACGGTCGAACCGACGTCGGACGCGGACAGTGAGCCAGCCAAGTGGGTGCGGAGCACTGGGTACCTCTTTCCTTTGTGGGCGCCACACGCGAGACAGGCGTGGGCGATTTGATCTTAGCCGAACCCCCGCGAACACTTGCATGGTGCCCGAGCCCACCCCCGCCGATTCCGCGTCCCACGACCCGGGTCGGCTGCGCCTCCTGCTCGCCGGGGCAGTGGCGCTGATCTCGCTGGGCGCGTTCGAGAATCTCGCCGTGACCACGATGATGCCGGTCGTCGCCGCTGAGTTGGACGGCCTGCGGCTCTATGCGCTGGCCATGGGGCTGCCGCTCGCCGCGCACATCGCGGCCACCGCGGCAGCGGGCCTCTGGATCGACGCCCGCTCGCTGCGCGGTCCCCTGGTGTGGGGGGTGGCACTCTTCGCCATGGGGCTCGTCACCGCCGGCCTCGCGCAGGGCATGGCCCTCGTCGCGGTGGGGCGCGGGGTCTCGGGGATCGGCACCGGGCTCCTCACGGTCACCCTGTACGCCGCCGTCGGGGCGATCGTGCCGCCGGAGGTCCGGCCCCGGTTCTTCGCGGCCTTCTCCGCCGCGTGGGTGGTGCCCTCGCTGGTGGGACCGCCGCTCGCGGGGTATGTCGCCCAGTTCCTCACCTGGCGGCTCGTCTTCCTCGGAGTGGCGCCGCTCGCACTGGCCTCCCTGCTCCTCCTCCGGCCGTTGCTGGCCGCTGCCGACGACGTCGCCGCCTCCCGGGACCGCACGGCCGTCCGGCACCGGTTGCGCACCACGATGGTTCCGGCCGTCACCGTCGCGGCCGCCGTCGCGGGGCTCCAGGCCGCCGGGACCTCCTCAGTGGTGCTCTCGCTCATCGCACTCGTGGCGATCGCGGCATTCCTCCCCCGGCTGCTGCCCCCCGGCACCCTCGTCCTCCGGCGCGGCATCGCCTCGGTGATCGCCACCCGCCTCCTCGTCAATGGCTCCGTGATCGCCATGGAGTCCTTCCTCCCGCTGCTGCTGCAGCGGGAGCGCGGCTGGGACCCCGGGCCGGCGGGGATCGTGCTCACGGTCGGAGCGGTGACGTGGGCGCTGGGATCGTGGCTCCAAGGACGGCTGGTCGACCCGGCGGTGCGGCATCGCGCCGCGATCGGCGGCGCCGCGCTCGTGGCGGCCGGGACCGCGGTGGCCTCCCTCGTCGTGTTCGAGCAGGTTCCCGCCCTGCTCGCGATCGTCGGGTGGGTGTTCGCCGGGCTGGGAATGGGCGTCGTGTTCCCGTCGATGGCGGTGCTCGCGCTGGCCACCACGCCCCCCTCGAAGCACGGCGAGATCTCCGCGGCTCTGCAGATCGCGGACGGGGTGGGGGCGGCCCTCGCCCTCGCCCTGGTGGGCGCCGGATTCACCGCGCTGCTGGGCACCGGGGCGAACCCGTACGTGCCGGGGTTCGCGGCCATGGTGGCCATCGCCCTCGTCGCGGTCCTCGCCACCACCCGTGTGCCGAACCTCACGATGCCCGCCCTCCCCACCGCGCCCGCCGGCCGATAGCCTGAAGGGGATCATGCGGCGGTATGCCGCTTCCGCCCGGTCCGGGCACACCCCCCTGAGGCTCTTCGTGACTTTCTTTGACTCCTTCTCACTGCCGGAGACCCTGCAGCGTGCCATCGATGACCTCGGATTCACCGAGCCCACAGACATCCAGCGGTCGGCGATCCCAGCGCTGCTGGACGGCCGCGACGTCGTCGGGATCGCCCAGACGGGGACCGGCAAGACCGCAGCGTTCGGGCTGCCACTGCTGGCGCACGTGGACCCCGGCGAACGGCACCTGCAGGCCCTTGTCCTCACCCCCACCCGCGAACTCGCGCTCCAGGTGGCGGAGGCAACCGCATCGTTCGCCACGAAGCAGCGCACCGAGGTGATCGCCGTGTACGGCGGCTCGAGCTACCTCCCGCAGCTGCGGGCCCTGAAGCACGGCGCCCAGGTGGTCGTCGGGACCCCGGGCCGGGTCATGGACCTCATGGAGCGCGGTGCGCTCGATGTCAGCCGGTTGCGTGTCTTCATCCTCGATGAGGCGGACGAGATGCTGCGGATGGGCTTCGCCGAGGACGTCGAGAAGATCGCGTCATCCATCCCGAAGGAGCGCATCACCGCCCTCTTCTCCGCCACCATGCCGGACTCAATCGCCCGCGTCGCCGCCACGCACCTCCGCGATCCGCTGCGGATCGAGGTCACCCCGGCCTCGTCGACCGTGGAGAACACCGAACAGCTGTACGCCATCGTGCCCTTCCGCTTCAAGGTGGAGGCACTGGCGCGCGTCCTGTCCGTCTGGCGTGAGGAGGCGGCCCTCGTCTTCGTCCGCACCCGGTCCACTGCCGAGGAGGTGGCCACCGCTCTGACCACCCGCGGCGTACGCGCCTCCTCCATCTCCGGAGACGTCGCCCAGGCGGAGCGCGAGCGGCTCATCGAACGCCTCCGCCACGGTGCGCTGGACGTGCTGGTGGCCACCGACGTGGCCGCCCGTGGGCTGGATGTGGAGCGCATCGGGCTCGTCGTGAACTTCGACGTCCCCCGGGAGGCGGAGGCCTACGTCCACCGCATCGGCCGCACCGGCCGTGCGGGCCGCAAGGGCAAGGCCCTGGCCTTCTTCACGCCGAAGGAGATGCCCCGGCTGCGCAACATCGAACGCGCCATCCACACGAAGCTGGCGGAGGTCACGGTCCCCTCGCCCTCCGACGTGGTGGACCACCGCATCCAGCAGGTGCTGCGCACCCTGCCGGCCGGTGAGCTCTCGGTCTTCCGCGAGGCCGTGGTCGCCTCCGGCGCGGATCCCCTCGACCTCGCCGTCGCACTGCTCGCCCGCGCCGTCGACGCCACACCCGAAGCAACCAGCCCGGGTGGCCGGCTACGCCGCGAGGAGGTCGTCGACGAGCACGGCAACTTCCTCCGGGCCTTCTTCGAGGGCCAGGGCAAGGGCCGCACCGAGCACCGTGCCACCCGCGGGGACGACCGCGACTTCACGTTCGATCGCAAGGCGCCGCGTGCCGGGCGTCGGGATGACAGGGACGGTTCGGCGTTCCGCTACCGCGTGGAGGTGGGCCACAAGGACGGCGTGAAGCCCGGCGCCATCGTCGGTGCCCTGACCGGCGACGGTCGCATGGAGGGCAGGTCGATCGGCCGCATCGACATCTACCCGTCATTCTCTCTCGTGGACCTCGACTTCGAGCCGTCCGATGAGACCATCCAGCGCCTCCAGAAGAGCCGGGTCGCGGGCCGCGCCCTGCGCATGGCGCCCGACCGGGGTCCGCGCACGTCGGAGCGGCGGCCCTACTCGAAGCGCCGCTTCGACTGAGGGACGGACTGAAGGACGGACGCGAGGGACTCCCGGAAGTACTCGTAGTCCGTCAGTTCGGTCCGCAGCGGGCCGACCAGTTGGCGCTCTGTCGTGCGCGCCACCGCCTCGCGGAGGCGCCGCGCCACCCGGCCCGCCCTCCGTGAGGCACCGATGCGCGCGAACACCATCGACAGCACGGCGAGCAGGGCCCCGATCCCGAGCCCGCCGACGATGAGGGCGCTGGGCCAGGGCAACTCCCACAGCATGGGCGTGATCGGCGGCGGCATCCGCAGGTAGTCCATGACGTGGAGTCCCCCGAGCCACACGGACCCCACGACGGCGGCCACGATGAGGAGGACCTGCAGGACACCCACGACCCTCCACCACCAGGGCTTGCGGTCACGTTCGTAGTCCACGCCCGCCACGGCCGTGTCGAGCGCCGAGACGACGGCCGGGATGCGGCCCTCCACCTCCTGCAGGATCGCCGAGCGCCACATGTCGGGCAGTTCCCGCGTCGCTCCGGAGACGAGGGCGTGCGCGCTGGCGCGCACCGCAGCCTCCTGCACCGGCGTGGGCCCGGCACTCGTCCGGACCTCCCTGCC
>JBNJCY010000026.1:0-15896 GCA_051744325.1 Actinomycetota bacterium | reverse complement strand
CGCCCCGGTGAGGAAACCGGCGTGGTCCTCGGTGGAACGTGCGGGGTCCTCGCGGACGTTCAGCGCCATGAACAGCAGGGCCGCCAGTGCGATGGCGGCGTACAGGATCGCGGTGGTGCGGAAGCCCTCCGGTGAGTCCTCCGAGCCGAACACACTGGTCGTGAGCACCGGGGTGGCGGCCAGCGCGACCGCGAACGCGAGGAGCTGGAAGGCCTGGCGCAGGGAGTTGGCCCCGGCGCGCCGGTGCTCGGCCGGGAACAGTTCGGGCAGCAGGGCGTTGTAGTTGGCCGCGTACATCGAGTCCGCCGCCTCGCAGAGGATCGCGAAGAACGCGAACCACACCACCAGGCCCACTCCGTCCAGGGTGTCCGGGGCCGAGAAGAAGCCCACCAGCCCCGCCGCCAGCACCACCGCACCGACCACCAGCCACGGCCGGCGCCGGCCCCAGCGGCTGCGGGTGCGGTCCGAGAGATGCCCGAGAACGGGATTGTCGATGGCATCGAGGACGGCGTAGACGGCCATGACCGTGCCGTAGGCGCGGACGTCGAGCCCGAGGATGTCCACGTAGAACAGGAGGGTCGAGACCCGGATCGTGTTGATGGGGATCGCGAGGCCGAACATCCCGATGGAGTAGCGCCAAGTAGGCATGGACCTCGTCACGTGCCCACCTTCCTCACGGCCTCATGGGCACACGCTAGCCTGCCCCACCCACGCCGTTCAATGGGCGTCCAGCCCGCTCCTCCCCCGGGAGCCGGATGGCGTGGGACAGCACCACGCCGCCGAACGCGAGGGCGAACGGGAACACCGCCACATACACGCGGAACGCCATGCCGGGGTCCGAGCCGACGTCGTCGCCCGACCAGTACCCGAACCACACCCCCAGCAGGGCGAGCGCGACCCCGTTGAGGGCCCCCGTCACCCGGCTGAAGATCCCGAACGCGGACAGGTACAGGCCCTCCCGGTGCTGGCCGTTCACCCGCGCATCCTGGTCGAGCAGCCGGGCCTGGACGAGGTCGTTGGTCGCGAGGAGCCCCGACCAGCCGGCCGCCACCACGCACCCGGCGAGGGTCGCCTCCAGCAGTGTGCGGGCGAAGAACAGGGGGACGAAGCCCGCGGCCAGGAAGACGAATCCGAGCCGCCAGATCCGGGGAGCGCCGTGGGCGCGCACCAGACGGGTCCAGACCGCCAGCCCGGCCGCCGCCACGACGATGACCACGCCCTGGAGGGTGAGCGTGCTCGCTACCGGCAGTCCGAGCGAGTACTTGACGTAGAGCTGCACGCCGGCCAGCACGAGAGCGAGCGGGGCGAGGTAGCAGGTGGATGCGATCCCGATGAGCCAGAAGAGCCTGGTCCGCATGATCGCGAGGACTCCCGGAACGAAGCGGGACCTCTCCGGCGTCGAGTGCGCCGGATTCTCCCGTACGCCCAGCGCCATGGCGATGAGTGCCGCGAAAGCGACGACGGCGTACAGGCGGGCCGTCGTCGTGAAGCCCTCCGTGGTGTCCTCCGTTCCGAAGACGCTGGTGGTGAGCAACGGCGTCACGGCGAGGGCGAGCACGAGAGCCACGAGCTGGAAGCCCTGGCGCAGGCCGTTCGCCAGGGCACGCTCACGCTCATCGGGATAGAGCTCCGGCAGGAGTGCGCCGTAGTTCGCCGAGTACATCGAGTCGGCTGCCTCACAGAGAATCGCGAAGAACGCGAACCACGCGACGAGCCCGAGGCCGTCGAGCCCGCTCGGCGCGGAGAAGAAACCCACGAAGGCCGCCGTGAGCACCACCGCACCCACCACCAGCCACGGGCGGCGCCGGCCCCACCGGGTGCGGGTCCGGTCCGACAGATGCCCCAGAACGGGGTTGTCGATCGCATCGATGACCGCGTAGACGGCCATGACGATCCCGTAGGCGCGCACATCGAGTCCGAGGATGTCGACGTACAGCAGGAGCATCGAGCCGCGCACCATGTTGATGGGGATGGACATCCCGAACATGCCGACGGCGTAACGCCACGCCGGCGTGCGGCTGCTCTCCACGTGGCGCCCTCCCTCCGTCCGCGTCCCAACGCTAGCGGGCGCCGACCACCCCCGGGAAAATCTCGCCCAGACGTACCGTGCTGTGATTTGCTGGGAGCATGGCTGGAACTCGCAGCGCACGCCGGATCATCGTCCATGGAATGGTGCAGGGAGTCGGGTTCCGCTGGACCTGCGCCCGGGTCGCCGACGAACTCGGAGTCGCCGGCTGGGCCGTCAATCTCGACGACGGCACCGTGGAGGTGCTGGCTGAGGGGGATGCCGAGGCCGTGGAGCGGATGGTCGACTGGTGCCGCCGCGGCCCGAGGCACGCCCGGGTCACCCGAGTGGAGGTCGGCGAGACCGCGCCGCGCGACCTGGGGACGTTCTCGGTCGCCTGAGGTCCAGCCCTACAGGTTGGTCGCGGCCTCCGAGAGGACAGCCACGTACTCGTCCAGTCCCCATGGCAGTGAGAGCGCATTCGGCGGCGAGATCGCCGAGATGAGCTGGTCCCCGATGACGGTGGCCACCGCGCCCTCGGCGACCGCGGGGATCGCCTGGGCGTAGGACTGGGCGAGAAACGCCTCGGCCTCCTCCTCGGTGGAGGCGAAGGTGACCAGCAGGTCCGCGTCCAGCTTGTCCGTCTCCTCATAGGAGAGGGTGAAGTAGAAGCTGGATTCGCTCCCGGAGCCGAAATCCTCGATCGCGGGGGCGCTCACCAGGCCGAGGTCGAGGAGGAAGTCCACCCGCGAATCGGCCGGCTTGTACACGTAGAAGGTGCCCCCGACGTCCCAGACCGCGGCGACGCTCAGCCCGTCCAACTCGGGGTGCGCTTCCGCTGCCGCCGCCACACTCGCCTCGAGGTCCGCGACCAGCGCGTCCGCCTCGTCAGCCTTCCCGAGCGACTCCCCCACGATCGTGATCACCTCGCGCCACGGAGTGGTCCACGGGGCCTCGGGGTACACCACCGTCGGGGCGATCTCGCTGAGCAGCGCGTACTGGTCCGCGGTGATCCCGGAGTACGGCGCGAGGATCAGGTCCGGGCCGAGCGCCGCGATGTCCTCGTAGGCGGGCTCCTCCAGCGTGGCCGGGAGGACGGCGGGCTCGGCATCCACCTCCTCGAGCGCCTCGTTCACCCACGGCAGGACGCCGTTCTCCTCCACCCCGTAGGTCTGGGCCTCGAAGCCCACCGGGACCACGTCGAGGGCGAGCGCTGCCTCGGTCGATCCCCAACCGAGGGTGACCACGTCCTCGGGTTCCGCGGTGATGTCCGTACTGCCGAAGGCGTGGTCAACGGTCACCGTCTCCCAACCGGAGGTCGCCGCCGGGGTCTCGTCCGGCTCGCCGCTGGCCATGCAGGCTGTGAGGGCGAGGGCGGCCGTGGCCGCGGCGACGGTGAGCGGGAGTCGAGACACGTCAGTCCCCTTCGGAGTTCGATTTACGCAACATGCTCGTAGCGTAAATGGTCCGGTCACTGCTCGTCGGCTCATCCCGCCCCGTGGAACCGCCCGAGGGGGACCACCATCGGCGCACCGCACACCGGATCCGCCACCACCCGGGCCTGCAGCCCGAAGGCGTCCGCCACCGTCTCCGCGGTGAGGACGGTGCCCGGATCACCTGTCGCGAGCACCCGTCCCTCCTTCATCACCACGAGGTGGTCGGCGTACCGGGCTGCGAGATTCAGGTCGTGCAGCACCATGACCACGGTCGTGCCCCGTTCCCGGTTGAGTTCGAGGAGAAGGTCGAGGACCTCGAGCTGATGGGTGACGTCGAGGAACGTGGTCGGCTCGTCGAGCAGGAGGATGTCGGGATCCTGCGCCAGCGCCATCGCGATCCACACCCGCTGGCGCTGGCCCCCGGACAGCTCATCGACGCGACGTGCCGCGAGGTCGAGGGTGTTCGTGGCAGCGAGCGCCTGCGCCACGACGGCGTCGTCCGTGGAGGTCCACTGCCGGAACCAGCCCTGGTGCGGATAGCGGCCCCGGCCCACCAGGTCCGCGACCGTGATGCCCTCGGGCGCCGTCGGACCCTGCGGAAGCACCCCGATGATCCGCGCGACCTCCCTGGAGGGACGGGCATGCACCGCCTTCCCGTCCAGCAGGACGGTCCCGCCGGCGGGGCGCATGAGCCGGGCGAGACCGCGCAACAGGGTGGACTTGCCGCACCCGTTCGCACCGACGACGGCAGTCACCGCCGCCGGCGGCACCGCGAGGTCGAGGTCGACGACGACAGGCCCAGCGTCGTAGGCGAGGCTGAGGTGCTGCGTCCGCAGGTCGTGCGCGGCCTTCCGGGTGCTCATACCCCACGTCCTTGGCTCCGGGTGGCCAGCAGCCACGACAGGTGGGGCGCACCGATCAGGCCGGTCACGATGCCGACGGGAACCTCGAGCGCCCCGAGCACGTACTGTGCCACAGGCTCGGCGGCGAGCACCACACGTCACCTCACCCGGTGAGACCGCCCCTCCGCCATCTACTGTTCTGCTTGCGATGCATGACGCCTGCAGATCGACGTCCGAGACGATGGCATCGGTCAGGAACTCCTGGGTGACCACGACGCGCCCGCCGTCGGCGAAAGACTCGATCGTGCCGTCGGGAATGTCATCGAGGACCTCGGATGGAACTCCTCCTCTTGGTTCTGGGTGACTGCGCGATGGAGGTCCTTCACCTTGGCGAGCAACTCGTCGGGCTCGATGGATGCTGAGGTCGTGGAAGCCACGAGATCTCCTTGAACGTCGGTGCAGGCCCCCGACAATGTCGGGGCCTGCTTTTGACCGGCGCGCGTCGGCCGTCAGACGATCTCCAAGGTCGTCTCGATCGGAACAGCGTTGGCCAGCGAGTCACGAACCGGTGAGGTCTCCTGGACGTACTGGCACAGCTCCTGAAGCTGCTCACGGCTGGCATTGGGGCTCGACACCCGGCCGGTCGCCCGGATTCGGGTGAACCCCGGTCGTTGCCCATCCAGTCCGAGGAAGGAACGCACGTCGAAGTCCCCCTCGATCTCGTACTCCATGTGGGTGATCTTGATTCCCCTGGCGGACGCGTTGGCGACATAGCCCACCGCGTAGCAGAACGCAAGCGCCTGCAGCAGCAGCTCGACGGCGTTGGGGCCGGCGTTGTTGCCCAGCAACACCGGTGGCTCGTCACCGTGCAGCACAAAGGATGCCGTCCGGCTCTCGTCCGTTGCACCGGCGTGGTTGAAGGGGCCGATCTGGCCGACGTTGTGCGTACCCTGCTCCCATGTGCTGTGGGCGCGGAACGTGAAGGACGCCAGATTCGGATCGTTCTCGATCGCCTGAACCGTCTCAACCAGACGGGTCACGTCGATTCCGTTCTCGATGGTGACAGCGGTCGTGTCGGTCATTGAACTCTCCTCCTTGCGACAATCTGGTGTTGGGCGCCGCTGGATCACGACGAATCTGTGACGTTAACACCACCGATCCGCGTGGACATCGGTGCTCACACCCAAATCTCACGACTGACGTACGTACGCATACGGCCACCGACCCTCACAGAAGGTCCAGATCGATGCTTCGCGCCACCGCTTCTGCGCGTGACGACACCCCGAGCTTCCCGAAGACTGCAGCGACGTGGCGCTCGACGGTCCGAGGCGAGATGTGGAGCAGCGTGGCGATCCGGGCGTTGTCGTACCCTTCCCGGACGTGACGGAGCACTTCGAGCTGGCGATTGGTCAGCTGTGCGGGATTGGCCCGGGTCGTGACCATCGGACCACGCGGGACCCGCATCCCGAGAGCGCGCAGTCGTCCGCGGACCCGGTCCTGGAGCGGGCGGGCCCCGAGCGACCGCGCGATGTCCAACGACTCACCCAGAGCCTCGCCGTCGTCCAGCATCGACAGCATCAGGGCACGATCGTATGCCCAGCCGACGGCGCCGAAGGCGTCGGCTGCGGCCCGCCAGTCACGCGCGATCATCGCTGCATGGGGGACCGGGGCGTTGCGCCAGAACCGCTCCGGCAGGCCGCACACCGCGGCCCATGCCGCAACGCGGCCGGCGCCACAGCCAGCCCGTAGCGGCTGCGGGCCAACGATGCGAGCTATCTCTTCGAACCTCTCGACAGGCGGCGCCCTGCCACAGGTGAGCGCTCGCTCGACCTGGAGTTCCAGCACGGGCCCAATCCTGCTCAGCTCGCGTGTTTCGTCGACATCCTCGACGAGCTGACGGAGTCGCGCGTCCGCGTCCTGGTCGCCGCGACGGACCGCCACCTCGGCCAGCACGATTCGCGCCTGCAGGTCGACCAGGCTGCCCTCCACAGCGGTGCGGACACGGCTGTTCTGACGAGCCAGAAGGTCAACCGCCGCCTCGAAACGTCCCTCGCGCGCGGCGAGCCATGCCGAGAGTGCGTCCACGAAGGCAGCCAACCCGTCGAACTCATGCTCGCGCGCGTAGGCGCGGCTCCGCTCGGCGTGGGTCCGGCCAACGTCAGGCCTCACCCACCAGAGGTGGACGAACGTCGTTGCGATCAGCGTGAAGACGGCACGCTCGTGCTGCCCAGACGTCGTCGCCACCTCGAGAGCTCGCAGGAGCGGCTCGACGTCGTCGATGTCGAGTTGGAGCCTCATGACGCCGATGGCGGCAAGCGCTGCTGCCTGCGTCTCCACGTCCTGAGGGTCCAGCTGCAGCGCTTTCTGGCCGAACCGGAGCACATCGTCGGTGCGGCTGGCCAGCATGCTCAGCTCGGCCGCCTGGGCATGGGCACGGGCGAGCTCCGGGGAGGGCACGCCAGCGCTGAGGTTCTCAATGCCCGCACACGCATCGCGCCACGCCGCCTCGCCGTCACCACGGAACCAGTGCAGTCGGGAACGAAGGCTCGCCAGGCGGCCGAGCAGTGCGGCGTCCCCAAGCTGCCCCGCGAGGTCGATGCCGATCGTGGCCGCACGTATCGCATCCCCCACCTGACCGGTCAGCCACGCGCTGCGCGCCAGTTCCTCGGCCAGTGATGCCCGTTCGCTCGTCGTGAGCCGTCCGGCCGTGAGGTCTCCGGCCCGGCGGTAGTTCGCGAACGCCTCGCGGTTGGAGCCGGTTGCTGCGGCCTGGCGGGCGGCGTCGAGCGAGTACTCGGCCACGACGTCGGTGGCGCCGGCCGCCTCCGCGTGGTGCACCAGGTCGGCCGGTTCCGCACCGACCGACAGGAGAGCTTCGAGGAGGCGGCCGTGCAGCCGTCGACGCCGGCCGTGTGCAACGCAGGAGAGGACAACGGCGCGAGTCACCTCGTGACGGAAGCGGACGTGGACGCCGTCGCTGGCAAGAAGCTGACGGTGTTCAGCCGCGTCGGCCGCGTCGGCCCAACGTGGCTCGGCGACATCCAACACTTCCATCGGAACCGGGCCGGGCGCGACTGAGATCAACTCCAGCAGGTGGCGCTCCGATGTCCCCAGCCTCGCCACCCGACCGAGCACCGCGTCCTCGAGCGACGGTGGGACGGGGTCCACGCCGTGGGCGAGCAACTCGGTCACGAAGAAGGGGTTCCCGCTGCTCAACTCGAAGACGCGGTCCGCGGAGTCACCGGCCATCTGGGTGACCGCAGCAAGTGACAAGGGCTTCAACTCGACGTGCAGCATCGTACTGGGCTGCATGGTCTCCAGAGCGGAGCGCATCGGATGGTCCTGCCTCAGCTCACCCGGTCGCAGGGTCAGGACCAGCACCACGGGGAGTTCCGGGAGTCGCCGGGCGACGACGGTGATCGCATCGGTGGTCGCATCATCGGCCCAGTGCACATCCTCCACCACCAGGATGGTGGGCGCTGGGCCGGTGCGCAGTTCCCTCACCACGAGCTCGCAGAAGTCGCCGAACCCGTGGGGGTCGGACATTGCCTTCGCCAAAGGCACTGGCAGCTGGTCAGCCAGGTCGCGGAAGGCACCCAGCGGTCGTGGCGTTACCAGATCGTCACACATCCCGACCAGTACGCGGGCGCTCTGCGCGACATCGGTCACGAAACGCGATACGAGGGCTGACTTGCCAATCCCCGGTTCGCCGCTGACCAGTACCACTCGACCACGCCCGCGCTGGGCACTCTCCAGGGCACCTCGCAGCACCCGGAGCGGCACCTCGCGCTCCGAGAGCTCCGACGTCTCCCTGCCCGCGACCGATCTCACCACCCAGCGCTGTCGTTGTCCGCCCGTCCGAGTTTACCGGTTCACCTGCGCCCCTTGGAGGTCGGCTGGCCCGTTCGACCCAGAGTGATCGCCCGGGCGCCTGAGCTCAGGTCCCACGTCCTCCCCGGTTCGAGGTGGCCAGCAGCCACAACAGGTAGGGCGCACCGATCAGGCCGGTCACGATGCCGACGGGAACCTCGAGCGCCCCGAGCAGGTACTGTGCCACGAACTCGGCGGCGAGGACCACGACAACGCCCACGAGGGCGGAGGGCACGAGGGCGAGGCCCGCTGCCGGCAGCAGCCGGCGGGCGATCGGTGCGGAGACGAAGGCGACGAAGGCGACCGGCCCGACGAACGCCGTCGCCACCGCCGCAAGCACGACGGCGAGGCCCAGGATCGCGGTGCGGGTCACATCGACGGTCAGACCGAGCCCGCCGGCGAGGTCGTCGCCGAGCTGGAGGACCCGCAGCCGCGGGACCACCACCGCCACGAGCGGCAGCAGGACGACGAGAGCCACCGCCAGGCTCCCGACCCGCTCCCACGTGGGCGTCCCGATCGAACCCACGAGCCAGACGAGGGCGGAGCGGACGTCGTCGGCCTCCGCGCGGGTGAGGAGGTAGCCAATCCCGGAGTTCATGACGAACGCGATGCCGATGCCGATCAGGACGAAGCGGTGGCCGGAGACGCCGTCGCGCCATGCGAGGAGATGGATGGCGAGGGCCACCGCGAGCGCGCCCGCGACGGCAAGGCCCGAGACCGCGGCCCCCGTCAGGCCGAGCACGAGGATCGCGAACGCGCCGGCGAGGCTCGCCCCTGCACTGATGCCCAGGATGTCCGGGCTGGCGAGCGGGTTGCGCAGCACGCTCTGGAAGAGGGCACCGGCGAGCGCGAAGGCGATCCCCACCGCCACGGAGAGCGCGAGCCGGGGCAGCCGAAGCCGGGAGATGGCGAAGGAATCCTCGCCCCGGAGGACTCCAAGCAGTTCGCCGGCGAGTCCGCCCCAGGTAATGGTGAGCCACGCGAGCGTCAGCGCCAGGGCGAGCAGCGCGAGCGTGACGGTGCGGGTGCGGGGACGGTCGGCGGCCCGGGCGGCTGCAACCACCCCTCTGGCCGGGGGCGTCACAGGCCCGCCACCTTCCGCCGCCGGACGAGCGCAATCAGGACGGGCGCGCCCACGAAGGCCACCACGAGGCCCGCCTCGACCTCGCCGGGCCGGGCAACGAGCCGGCCCACGACGTCGGCTGCCAGCAGCAGGGCGGGTCCGAGCAGCACGGCGTGGGCGAGGATCCAACGGTGGTTCGGGCCGGTGAAGGGGCGGACGAGATGCGGCACCACGAGCCCCACGAAGGCGATGGGGCCGCCCAGCGCCGTAGCGCTGCCGGCGAGCAGCACCACGGCGAGGGCGACGACGCCGCGCGCCAGGCGCAGGTTCACCCCGAGTCCGCGGGCGACGTCGTCGCCGAGGCCCAGCAGGTCCAGGGGCCGGGCCACGAGCGCCGCGAACGCCGCCCCAACCAGGAGGAAGGGCAGAAGCGCGGCCACGGCGTCCTCCCCACTCCCCGTCCCACGGCCGGCGAGCGATCCCACCTGCCAGAAGCGGTAGGCGTTCGCGCCGCGCGGGTCGGTGAGGAGCACGAGCATGACGACGGAGTTCACGCCGGCCGTGAGCGCGGTCCCGGCGAGCGCGAGCTTGACCGGCGTCGCGCCCTCGCGGCCAAGCGACCCCACAGCGTAGACCACGACGGCGGCCGCCGCGGCACCGGCGAACGCGAACCAGGCGAAGCCGGAGGGGCTGCTGATGCCCAGGAACGTGATGGCGCCGATGACGGCGAGCGACGCCCCGGAGTTGATCCCGAGGATGCCGGGGTCCGCGAGCGGGTTCCGGGTGATGCCCTGCATGAGGGTGCCGGCCATCCCGAGGGCAGCCCCGACGAACAGTCCCACCACCGTGCGGGGCAACCGCTGGTCCAGGACGACGACGTGGTCGGTGTTCCCCGGCGCCCGGTCGAGGACCGCCTCGAGGACCGTGGCCAGCGGGATGTCGCGGGCGCCCAGCGCAAGGCTGGCGGCGATGGTGAACAGGAGCAGGAGGCCGGAGGCGGCGAGGAGGACGACCGGTCGCCTCCGCGCGGTGGTCTGCGGGCGGGCGAGGACGGTCACTGGGTCTCGGCGCGGCCCGCGCGCCAGTACCCCATGAACGCCAACCGGCGGCGGCACACGCCCACCTCGGACACCAGGATGCGGCGGAGTTCCTTGATGGCGGAGGCCTCGCCGGCGAACCATGCGTAGAAGTCGGAACCGCAGCGCTCCCCCGGCCGCAGGAGTCGATCGGCTGGACCTGCAGCACGGGTGAGTCCCAGAGGACCTCGGAGTCCACGTCGACGTCGTCGAGCACCTGCGGTACGACGGCGCGGCTGCCGTCGACGGTGTTCGCGTGCACCCAGTCGCGCACGGTGTAGGTGCGCAGCGGTCCACGACGTGCCGGAAGTTCAGCACGCCAACGCTCGTACCAGGTGCCGGCGAGCGCCTCCTCTGGATCACCGAGGTCGGTCAGGTGGCCGTCCTTCGGGGACAGGAGCTTGACGCGCTGGTCGAGCCCGTCGGTGCCGAACCACCGCAACTCCGGCCCGGTGAGGGTGACGCGAATGAGGTGCTCCCCCTCGGGATGGGCCCGCGCGACCGTCACCGCGAACGGCCGGGAGGCCGGGCGATCGTCCTTCTGCAGGGCGGGAGCGCGGAGGGACAGCACAGCCCCAGTAAACCAAAGCAATTATGTAACGTCCATGTTGCGTTAATGCGTGGGATGTCACGAACCGGCGAGCCGGTGGGTCACGGCGTCCGCCAGCAGGCGCCCCCGCAGCGTGAGGACGGCTCGCCCGGCAGCGGCCGGGCGGCCCTCCACCAGACCCTCGGCGATGAGCTGTGTGAGGGGGCTCGGGTCGTCCAGCTCCAGGCCCTCCGCGAGCCGGATGCCGAGCATGAGTCGCTCGAACCGGCGCTCCTCCGGCGAGAGGATCTCCCGACCTGCGGCCGGGGACAGGCCGGCTGCCATGCGGCCGGCGTGGGCAATGGGGTGCTTCACATTCCAGAACCGCACCCCGCGGACGTGGGAGTGAGCGCCCGGACCGATCCCCCACCAGTCCTCGCCGCGCCAGTAGGCGAGGTTGTGGCGGCACTCGTGGCCGGGGCGGGCCCAGTTGGAGATCTCGTACCAGGGCAGGCCGGCGGAGGAAAAGGCGGAGTCGGCGATCTCGTACTTCTCCGCCTGGTCGTCCGGGTCCGTGGGCGGTAGTTCGCCCCTGCGGACCTGCGCACCCATCCGCGTGCCGTCCTCGATGCCCAGCGCGTAGGCGGACACGTGGTCCGGTTCCAGGGCGAGCGCCTCGGCGACGCTGCGGCGCCAGTCCCCGATGCTCTCCCCGGGCGTCCCGTAGATGAGGTCCACTGAGACGTCCAGCCCGACGGCGCGCGCCGCCGCCACGGCCCGGCCGACGTTGGCAGGGGTGTGCGTGCGGTCGAGGGCGGCGAGCACGTGCGGGACAGCGGACTGCATCCCGAGCGAGAGCCGGGTGAAGCCGCCTGCGGCGAGGTGCTCCAGGTACGTCTCGTCCACCGAGTCCGGGTTGGCCTCGGTGGTGACCTCGGCGCCCGGCACGATCCCCCAGGCGTCGCGGACGGCGTCGAGCATCCACACCAGGTCCGCGGCGGGGAGCAGGGTGGGCGTTCCGCCCCCCAGGAACACGGTCGCGGCAGGGCGGGACGGGACGCCCGCCGTCGCCAGGTGGGCCGCCGCGTGGCGCACCTCCGCCGCCGACGACGCCGCGTACCCCATCTGGTCCGTGCCGCCACCGAGTTCGCCGGAGGTGTAGGTGTTGAAGTCGCAGTACCCGCACCGCACCCGGCAGAACGGGACGTGGAGGTACGCCGAGAAGGAATGGTCCGCCGCGTCGGCGAACCGCTCCCGGTCCAGCTCTGCCAGTGGCCCTGCCTCCGGGACGGGGTCGCCCTCGGGGAGGGCGGGCGTCACTTCTTCCCCGTGGGAGCTTCCGACGTGAGCGCGGCGATGAAGGCCTCCTGGGGGACCTCCACCCGGCCGATGGCCTTCATGCGCTTCTTGCCCTCCTTCTGCTTCTCGAGCAGCTTGCGCTTGCGGGTGATGTCCCCGCCGTAGCACTTGGCGAGCATGTCCTTGCGCAGCGCCGAGATGGACTCCCGCGCGATCACCCGGGACCCGACGGCCGCCTGGATCGGGACCTCGAACTGCTGCCGCGGGATGAGCTTGCGCAGCTTGCCGGTCATCTCGACGCCGTAGGTGTACGCCTTGTCCCTGTGGACGATGGCGGAGAACGCATCCACCGTCTCGTGGTTCAGGAGGATGTCCACCTTCACGAGGTCCGAGGCGGCGTCGCCGGCCTCCTCGTAGTCCAGCGAGGCGTAGCCGCGGGTGCGGGACTTGAGCTGGTCGAAGAAGTCGAACACGATCTCGGCGAGCGGAAGGGTGTAGCGCAGTTCCACGCGCTCCGCGGAGAGGTAGTCCATCCCCAGCAGGCTGCCGCGGCGCTCCTGGCAGAGTTCCATGATCGCGCCGATGAACTCGCTGGGAGCCAGCACGGTGGCCCTCACCATGGGTTCCCGGATCTCGGCCACCTTGCCGGAGGGGAACTCGGACGGGTTGGTGACGTCCACGACCGTGCGGTCCTCCATCGTGACCGCGTACTCCACGTTCGGGGCCGTCGAGATGAGGTCCAGCTTGAACTCGCGCTCGAGGCGCTCGCGCACGATCTCGAGGTGGAGGAGTCCGAGGAAGCCGCAGCGGTACCCGAAGCCGAGGGCGACGGAGGTCTCCGGCTCGTAGGTGAGCGCGGCGTCGTTGAGCTTGAGCTTGTCGAGGGCGTCCCGCAGGGCGGGGTAGTCCGAGCCGTCCATGGGGTACAGCCCGGAGAACACCATCGGCTTCGGGTCCCGGTAGCCGGCGAGTGGCTCCTTCGCGGGCTTGGCGGCGTTGGTGACCGTGTCACCGACGCGCGACTGGCGCACCTCCTTCACCCCGGTGATCAGGTAACCCACCTCGCCGACGCCCAGGCCCTTGGTGGGGGTCGGCTCCGGCGAGATGACGCCGATCTCGAGCAGTTCGTGCGTGGCACCGGTGGACATCATGGCGATGCGTTCCCGCGGGCTCAGGGTGCCGTCCTTGACGCGGACGTAGGTGATGACGCCACGGTAGCTGTCGTAGACGGAGTCGAAGATGATCGCCCGGGCCGCGGCGGCGGGGTGGCCGCTCGGGTGCGGGACGAGTTCCACGATGTTGTCCAGCAGTTCCCGCACGCCCTCGCCCGTCTTGCCGGAGACGCGCAGGACCTCCTCCGGTGACCCGCCGACCAGGCCCGCGAGCTCCTCGGCGTACCGGTCCGGCTGGGCGGCCGGGAGATCGATCTTGTTCAGCACCGGGATGACCATGAGGTCGTTCTCGAGCGCGAGGTACAGGTTCGCGAGTGTCTGCGCCTCGATGCCCTGCGCGGCGTCGACGAGGAGGACGGCACCCTCGCACGCGGCCAGCGAGCGTGAGACCTCATAGGTGAAGTCGACATGGCCGGGGGTGTCGATCATGTTGAGCGCGAAGGCGGTGTCCCCCACCTGCCAGGGCATGCGCACCGCCTGGGACTTGATCGTGATGCCGCGCTCCCGCTCGATGTCCATCCGGTCCAGGTACTGGGCGCGCATCGTCCGGTCGTCCACCACCCCGGTGAGCTGCAGCATGCGGTCGGCCAAGGTCGACTTGCCGTGATCGATGTGCGCGATGATGCAGAAGTTGCGGAGCAACTCCTGCGGGGTGGCGGCAGGCGCGATCGTCTGCGCGAGCGTCGGGGACGGGATCAAGGAGCAACCTCATGGTCGGGATCTCTGATAGCCCATCGTCCCATGTCCATCCGTGCCCGCGAAACGGGAACATCCGCACGCTGCCGGGCGTTCTCACCGACGAAACGAGGTGCACAATGACGACAGAGCTGATCAACAGCGTCTTCCCCTCCATCATCCGGTTCGGATCCCGTCCCGGTGGGATCGTCCTGGCCGCGGCGGCGATTGCCGATGGGTTCTTCCTGCTCTTCGCCGTGCTCGCGGCGTTGTCCACCGGCGCGGCGTTCGCCTGGTTCCTCGTGGTGGTGGCGGCCGCACTCGCGGTTCTCGTCGCCCTACTGGCATGGCGCCGCGCCCGGCTCACGCGTCACGTGGACGCCATGGAGGCCGCCCTGGCGGCGCAGCAACTCTCGGCCGGGGTGGTGGACCGTCCCGCTCCCACCGCTGACCGGCTGAACGAGGAGATGGCGTTCCTCGAGGAGGTGCGCTGGGAGAACTCGGTGCGCACGGCCCGGTACTTCCCCCGGATCGAGGCCGCGCAACGCGCCCTCGTCCTCGCGGCCGGCGGCACGGTGAACGCCCCCTACCTCAAGGACGACCTCCGCGTGACCCTGGTGGCACTGCTCGGCACCCTCGTGGCAATCCCGGTCGGCGCGCTCGGGGCCGTGGTGAGCCTGACCATCCTCGTGTTCGGCTGACAGGCTGCGCCGATCCCCCGGCTAGCCTTGCGGGATGAAGGAAACCACCCCCAGGCTGCTCGCCGGCCTCGCGAGGGAGGGCGCCCGTGCCCTCCTCGACATCGCCCGGCGTGGCAGGGCTCCCCGTCGCACCCGCGCCGCACAAGCGCCACCACACGATGCCGGCCGGATCCCCGTCGACACCCTGCCGGACTTCGACTACGCCCCCCACCGGGACGGTGACCCGGACCCGGGTGAGGTCGTGTGGACCTGGGTCCCCTACGAGGACGACCCCACCCGTGGCAAGGACCGGCCGGTCCTGGTGCTCGCCCGCTCGGGGGCCGACGTCGTCGTGGCCCAGCTGACCTCGCAGGACCACGATCTGGACGCGGCCGACGAGGCAAGGTGGGGCCGCTACTGGATGGACATCGGGACCGGGGACTGGGACTCCCGGCGCCGCCCCTCGGAGGTCCGCCTCGATCGGCTGATGCGCCTGGCACCGGACACCGTCCGCCGGGAGGGCGGGGTGCTGGACGAGCGCATCTTCCGGGCGGTCGTCGCCCGGATGGAGGACCTCCACGGCACTGGATGATTTCACGGCTCAGGACAGCCGATTTGCCCGAGTTCGCTGTCGCATCCTTTGTTGGTAGGCTAATCCTTCGGGTTCCTGCTCGGTCGGGCGGGCACCAAGCCAGCGGCTTCGCACCGGCATCCCCACGCCACCGTCTCCCGCTGCTGACGTTCCCTCGAACGACCACCACAAGCTCGCGAAAGCGAACGAACCAGAAAGTCATCCGTGGCAAACATCAAGTCCCAGATCAAGCGGATCCGCACCAACGAGAAGGCGCGCCAGCGCAACAAGTCCGTCAAGAGCGAGCTCAAGACGCACGTGCGCAGGGTGCGCGAGGCCATCGAGGCCGGTGACAAGGAGACCGCCACCACGGCACTCGAGAAGGCGAGCCGCAAGCTCGACAAGGCCGTGTCGAAGGGCGTGATCCACCGCAACCAGGCGGCGAACCGCAAGTCGAAGCTGGCCAAGCAGGTCGACAAGCTGTCCTGAGCCGGCCAGGCCATGGGGGCGCCGAGTCCACTCGGCGCCCTTTTCGCCGTCCCCTCAGGTGCTGTTCCGCGCAGCCACGACGCGCAGGATCGCCCGTTCTACGGCGAACTCCGGGTCCCGGCCCAGCCCCTTGACCTCGGCGTCAGCCGCTGCGATGGCGGTGATCGCCTCCGCGATCGACTCGGGCCG
>JBNJCY010000025.1:0-16044 GCA_051744325.1 Actinomycetota bacterium | reverse complement strand
TGGGCGCAGTCGTGGGGGATCCTGGAGGGTCATCTCGTCCTCGTGCGACTGGTCGAAGTCCGGGCGACCCCCTCGCCGGCCGGAGAGAACCCACGGATCAGTCACAAGAGCCGGAAAAGGACAGGGCCCCGGGATTGCTCCCGGGGCCCAGCTGCCTCTTGCGAGGCGTGTCTCAGATGACCCTGACTCCCTCAGCGTTCAGGCCCTTGGGGCCCTCGACGATGTTGAACTCGACTCGCTGACCTTCGTCCAGGGTCCGGAAGCCCTTCGTGTCGATGGCGGTCTGGTGAACGAACACGTCGTTCCCGCCGCCGTCGACCGCGATGAATCCGAAGCCCTTTTCGGCATTGAACCACTTGACGGTTCCCTGTGCCATGTACATTCCTCACGTTGTTGGGTCCCGCTTGTCTGGACCCAGTTCTCACACCGCTCGACGGGAAAGCCCCGGCGGGCAGCGCGACCATCGTCTCACGTGGCAGGCCTCGTGGCCACTACCGTTTCGACGAATCCGACCACGCCGGTGACGTCGTCGAACCCGAACACCGGCACGCCGACGTCGAGGGGCAGGTCCGTCACCACGGCCACCCGCCGTTCGGGCGAGCCGAGGAACCCGGGCGTGTCGCGGACCACCTCGATGTGCGGCACGTTCGCGTCCCGGTAGCCCTCCACGAGGATGATGTCCGCGTCCTCGATGCCCGCGACGACCTCCTCCAGGCTCAGCTCACGGTCAAGGGTGCGGTAGGCAGCCACCTTGTCCGGGGAGGCCACCACCACATGGCGGCTCCCGGCCCGGGCCATGCGCCAACTGTCCTTGCCCTCCCGGTCGATCTCGAAGCCGACGTGCGAGTGGTGCTTCACGGTGGCCACCCGCCGCCCGCGGACGGACAGTTCCCGTACCACCCTCTCCATCAGGGTCGTCTTGCCTGCACCGGACCGGCCGATGAATGCCACCACGGGTGCTGTGCTCATGTTCGGGGATTGTAGTGTCGTGGCGTGAGCGCCCACCCCCGTCCCACGTTGGGACCCGTCTTCGCACTGCTGTCCGCGCTCACCTTCGCGACCTCCGGGACGTTCGCGGCAGCCCTGCTTGCGATCGGCTGGACACCCGGAGCGGCGGTGCTGTTCCGCATCGGTGTGTCCGCTGCCGTCCTGCTCGTTCCCGGCATCCTCTCGCTGCGCGGCCGCTGGCACCTCCTGAAGGAGAACGCGCGTGAGGTGGTGCTGTTCGGACTGTTCGGGGTGGCGGTCGCCCAGCTCTCCTACTTCATGGCCGTGCAGTACCTCTCGGTGGGGGTGGCGCTGCTGATCGAGTACCTCTCCCCTGTCCTCGTGGTCCTGTGGCTGTGGGTGCGGCACGGGCACCGGCCGCGGCGGCTGACCGTGGCGGGGGTCGCCGTCGCGATGACGGGCCTCCTGCTGGTGCTGGACCTCACGGGTGCCGTGGTGCACCCGGTGGGCGTGGCGTGGTCGCTGACCGCGGCCATCGGCGCGGCGGTGTATTGGGTTGTCGCCGGTTCGCTTCGCGATGGCTTCCCCACCATCGCCCTCACAAGCGGGGCGATGGCGGTGGCGACTGTGGTTCTGGGGCTCGCGGTCGCCCTGGGCGTGATGCCGCTGGAGGCCCCGGCTGGCGATGTGCTCCTGGGCGGCCGGGAGATCCCGTGGTGGGTGGCGGCCTTCGGAGTGGCCCTCATCAGCTCGGTGACCGCGTACCTCACCGGCGCAGCGGGGGCGCGCATCCTCGGCTCCAAGGTGGCCTCGGTGTTCGGCCTGCTCGAGGTGGTCGCGGCCGTTGTCTATGCGTGGCTGTTGCTTGGCCAGGCCCTCCGGCCCATCCAGGCGGTGGGTGGGGCGGCCATCCTGGCGGGCCTGCTGCTCGTGCACCGTGACGAGCTGGAGGCAGCGCCCGTCCTCATCGAGTTGCCGGCAGCCGCTCCCGAAGGTAGTCCAGCACGTCCGCCAAAGTGACGAGCGAGGCGTAGTCCGCCTCCGGGATGTCCACCCCCACCGCGTCGTGCAGGCCGATGAGGAAGGTCAGCCAGTCGAGCGAGTCGAGGTCCACCTGGTCGCGCAGGGGCCGGGTGTCCCGCAGGTCGTCCCCCTCCACCTCGGGCGCGACATTCTGCAGCGTCGCGACGACGGTCGCGCGGAGTTCGTTGGAGTCCATGGTCGTGGGTCCTTTCCTACAGGTCCTCCGGGAGTTGCAGCCGGTCGCGCAGGTTCGCCAGGAAGAGTGCGCCGCGCCGCCCGTCAGACACCCGGTGGTCCGCCGCCAGGCTCGCGGTGACCGTGGGTGCGACGGTCAGGGCGAGGTCCTCCACCCAGGGCCGTTCCACGATTCGGCCGAAGCCGACTATCGCCACCTGCGGCGGGTAGATGACCCCGTAGACCGCCTCGACGCCCTGCTCGCCGAGGTTCGTCACCGTGATGGTGGGGTCGGAGAGCTCGGAGCTCTTGAGTGAACCCGCTCGCACCCGTCGAACCAGGTCCGTGAGGTCGCGCATGAGCTGGCCGAGGTCCTTGTCCACGGCGTCGTGGATCGCTGGTGCCACGAGCCCGCCCCGCCGCAGCGCGATCGCGACCCCGAGGTGCACCGCGGACGCGGGCTCGAAAGCCCCGTCCCGGAAGAAGCCGTTCATCTCGGGAAAGTCCCGCAGCGCCAGGGCCACCGCCTTGAGCTGGACCACCGTCATGAGGAGTCGGTCCGTGATGGGGCGCTGCGCGTTCTCGCTCGAGAGCCAGTCCACCGCATTGCGCATGGGCACGGTCTCGGACAGGTAGTAGTGCGGGATCTCCCGCTTGGAGCGGCTCATCGCGGCCGCGATGGCCTGTCGCATGGCCGCCTGCTTGTCGGTGCCTGCGGCGGCTTGTGGCCGCTCGGCGGGTGCCTCGGCGGGTGCCTCGGCGGCTGCCTCGGCCGGCGACTGTGCCGGGGCTTCGGCCTCCGGCTGCCCTGCCGGCTCGACGTCGGCGAGCGTCACCACCCCGTCCGGGCCGCTGCCCGCCACCTGCTCGAGGTCGACACCCAGCTCCTTCGCCCGCCTGCGCGCTGCGGGCGAAACCCGCCGTCGTCCGGCCTCTGGAGCGGCTGGTGCGGCCGGGGCGGCGGGTGTGGCCGGTGCGGCCGGGGCGGCGGGTGCGGCCGGTGCGGCCGGGGCGGCGGGTGTGGCCGGTGCGGCGGGGGCCTCCCCGGCCACCTCGCCGGGTTCCAGGATCCGCGCCATGACCTCGCCGACGGGGACCACCTCTCCGACCTCCGTGAGGAGCTCGTGCACGGTGCCGTCGAACCAGATCTCCACCTCGAGGGTGGCCTTGGAGGTGTCGACGAGCGCGATCACCTGTCCCTTGGTGACCGCGTCCCCGGGCTTGACAAGCCACTCGAGCAGCTTCCCCTCGTCCATGTCCGCCCCGAGGGAGGGCAGGGTGAACTCACGCATCGAGCAACTCCTTGACCGCTGCGACGACCTTCCACGCCTGGGGCAGGGCCGCGGACTCCATGTGCCGCGCGTAGGGCATCGGCACCTCCTCGCTGCAGACCCGCACGGGTGGGGCGTCCAAATCGTAGAGGCAGCCCTCGGCGAGGCGCGCCACCACCTCCGCCGCGAGGCTGCCGGTCCGCCAGCCCTCGTCCACGACGACGGCGCGGTGCGTCCGCCGCACCGAATCCGCCACCGTCCCCATGTCCAGGGGACGAAGCACGCGCAGGTCCACGACCTCGGCGTCGATCCCCGTGTCTCCGAGTTCGTCCGCCGCCTCCAGCACCTTGGGCAGGCAGCCGCCGTGGGTGACGAGGGTGACGTCGGAGCCCGCGCGGCGCACGGCGGCGCTGGAGATGTCGCAGGACCAGTCGTCCGCCAGATCCTGCTCCAGGTTGTAGAGCAGGGCGTTCTCCACGATCACCACCGGGTCCGGGTCCTCCAGTGCCGGGCCGAGCATGCCGCGGGCGTCGAGGACGGTGGCCGGGGCGAGCACCCGGAGCCCGGGCACGTGGGCGAACCAGTTCTCGAAGCTGTGGGAGTGCTGCGCGGCGAGCTGGCGCCCCGCGCCGGTGGCCATGCGGATGACGACCGGAACCGAGAACTGCCCCCCGGACATGTGGCGGAGCAGGGCGGCCGTGTTGACGATCTGGTCGAGCGCGAGGAGGCTGAAGTTGATCGTCATCACCTCGACGATCGGCCGCATGCCTCCCATCGCTGCTCCGATGCCGGCGCCTACGAAGCCCAGCTCGGACAGCGGGGTGTCCCGCACGCGCTCGGGCCCGAATTCCTCGAGCAGGCCCTTCGAGACGGCGTAGGTGCCGCCGTACCGGCCCACGTCCTCCCCCATGAGGAACACCCGTGGGTCCGCGGCCATCGCCTCGCGCATCGCCTCGCGCATGGCCTCGCGATAGCTCATCCTCATGGCTGGCCTCCCGTCACGTGCAGCAACAGGTCCTCGACGTCCTCCCACTCGGAGGCCTCGGCGAAGTCGACGGCGGCCGCCACCTCCGCCTCGGCCGCGGCGTCGAGGGCGGCGAACGTCTCGTCGTCGAGCTGGCCGAGGTCACGGAGATGAGTGGCGAGGCTGTCGATCGGGTCGCGGCGCTTCCACTCCTCGACCTCTTCCTTGCTGCGGTACAGCTCGGGGTCGAACATCGAGTGGGCGCGGAACCGGTAGGTCTGGAGCTCGAGGAAGAACGGCCCCTCACCCGCACGGACGTGGGCGGCGGCGGCCGTCGTCGCCTCGTGGACGGCGAGGACGTCCATGCCGTCCGCCCGAGCCGTGGAGACGCGGTAGCTGGCGGCCTTGGCGGTCAGGTCGGTCTGGGACTGGGCGCGGTCGATCGCCGTGCCCATGCCGTAGAAGTTGTTCTCGCAGATGAACAGCACCGGGAGGCCCCAGAGCGCGGCGAGGTTCAGGGACTCGTGGAAGGCGCCCTCGGCCACCGCGCCGTCGCCGAAGAAGCAGGCGGTGACCCGAGTGTCCCCGCGAAGCTTGTCCGCCAGGGCGAGCCCGGTGGCCATGGGCAGGCCGCCCCCGACTATCGCGGTGCCGCCGCGGAAGTTGGTGGCGGCGTCGAAGAGGTGCATGGAGCCACCCCGTCCGCGGGCGCAGCCGGTGACCTTGCCGAACATCTCCGCCATGATCGAGTCCATCGGGACACCCCGCACGAGGGCGTGGCCGTGCTCTCGGTAGGTGGCCACCACGTTGTCCTCCTCGGCGAGCGTGTGCAGCGCACCGACCGCACAGGCCTCCTCGCCGATGTACAGGTGGAGGAACCCCCGGATCTTCGTGGCGCCGTACAGCTCGGCGCACTTCTCCTCCATGCGGCGGATGCGCAGCATGTCCGCCAGGAACGTGAGGTCCTTCTCGTCCGCCTGCATTGGTCAGCCTCCGTTCTCCAGCGTAGAGGTGTCCCCCTCGGGCAGCCCGAGCTCCCGGGCCTTGAGAAGGCGCCTCATGATCTTGCCGCTGCGCGTCCGTGGCAGCGTGTCGACGAACTCGATCTCCTTCGGGGCGACGGCGGCACCCAGCTTCTTCCGGGCGTGGCCGAGGATCTGCTGGCGGAGCGCGTCGTCGCCGGTGTAGCCGGCCTTGAGCATGACGAACGCCTTGACAAGCTCGCCCACCATCTCGTTGGGCTTCCCTATGACGCCCGCCTCCGCGACCGCCGGGTGCTCCATGAGGGCGCTCTCCACCTCGAACGGCCCGATGAGGTGGCCGGAGGACTTGATGACGTCGTCCGCCCGGCCGACGAACCAGTAGTACCCGTCGGCGTCCCGGCGGACCCGGTCCCCGGTCAGGTACCACTCGCCGACGAAGCACTTGGCGTACAGCTCCTCGTTGTCGAGGTAGCCGCGCATCATGGACGGCCAACCGCGCCGCAGCGCGAGCTCGCCCAGGTGGTCGGGCTCCTCCACCAAGGTGAGGCCCCCGTCCTCCTCCCGGTGCACGACGGTGGCCTCGACCCCCGGCAGCGGCCGTCCCATGGAGCCCGGCTTGATGTCCATCGAGGCCGTGTTCGCGATCATGATGCCGCCGGTCTCGGTCTGCCACCAGTTGTCGTGGATGGGCAGGCCGAGGGTCTCCGTGCCCCACCACACCGCCTCCGGGTTCAGGGGTTCCCCCACGCTCGCCACGAAGCGCAGGTGGGGGAAGGCGTGGCCGCGGACCATGTCCGGCCCGGCCTTCATCAGCATACGGATCGCGGTCGGGGCCGTGTACCACACGCTGACCTGCTGCTCCTGCAGGATCCGGTACCAGCGCTCGACATCGAAGTCGGCCTCGTCCACGATCGAGGTGACCCCGTGCAGCAGCGGGGTGATGATCCCGTAGGAGGTGCCCGTCACCCAGCCCGGGTCGGCGGTGCACCAGAACACGTCATCGTCGTGGAGGTCGAGGGCGTACCGGCCGGTGGTCCAGTGGGTGACGGCGGCCTGGTGTACGTGCACGGCGCCCTTCGGTGTCCCCGTGGTGCCGCTCGTGAAGTGCAGCAGCGACATGTCCTCGCCCTGCGTGGGGGCCATTTCGAACTCGTCGGACGCCTCGTCCAGCAGCCGCTTCAGGTCGAGCGTGCCGGCCGGGACGTCCTCGCCGAGGTCGTCGACAACGAGCACGTGGCGGAGGCTCGGCAACTCATCGCGGATCCGCGCGATCTTCCGCTCGTAGGCCGATGACGTGGTCACGAGCACCGCGCCCGAGCCCAGGTTGATCCGGGTGGCGATCGGCTCGGGGCCGAAGGCGGAGAACAGCGGGGAGACGACCGTGCCGTTCTTCAGGCTCCCGAGCACCGCGACGTACAACTCGGGGATGCGGCCTGTGAGGACGAAGAGCCGGTCCCCCTTCGCGATGCCCAGCTTCCCGAGCACGTTCGCGAACCTGTTGGTGAGCCGGGAGAGCTCTCCGTAGGTGATGTCACGGCGCCCTTCCCGGCCCAGGAAGCGGAAGGCGACCCGGTCCCGGCGTGGCCCGGCGGCGTGGCGCTCCACTGCCTCGTGGGCGATGTTGAGACCTCCGCCGGGCAGTCCGTCGAGTTCTGCCCGGGCCGCCTCCCAGGAGAATGCGGCCCGCTCGGCCGCATAATCGGCCAGATTCGGTGGGACGCGGAAGTCCGCCGCCGACTTCCGAATGACAGGTGGACGCTCCATGGTCACTCCCTAAGAGCCCGAACGGAAAGTCCATTCTTCCCGAACCTCAGCGCTCGCTAAGGTGCTTTCGCTGCACAAGTGACAGCTGTACAAAGGACATGTGAGTGTCCTCCGTACCGTCGGCGTCGTCGGCGCCGGCCGCCTCGGCACCGCCATCGCCCGACTTGCCCTGCGCGCCGGCCTCGAGGTGTGCGTCGTGGGCTCGCGCGACCCGGCCTCTCTCCGGGACCGCCTTGCCCGCGAGGCTCCGGGGGCCCGTGCCGGCGCCGTGTCCGACGCCGCCGCCTGCGACGTCGTCGTGCTCGCCCTGCCGCTGCGCCGCCTACGGGAGCTGGACCCGGCCGCCTTCGCCGGGCGGGTCGTCATCGACGCCACCAACCACGTCCCGCTGTGGGACGGCCCGGTCCCGGAGGTGGCCGCGGCGCCGTCGTCCTCCCAGTACGTGCAGGGGCACCTGGCGGGCGCTCGCGTGGTGAAGTCGCTGAACCACCTCGGCGTGGACGAGCTCGAGGACGACGCCGCCCCGCCCGGCTCCCCCGGACGCCGTGCCCTCGGCGTGGCAGGCGACGATCCGGAGGCGGTTCGCACCGCCACGGTTCTCGTGGAGCGCCTCGGGTTCGACGCCGTCGCCGCCGGTCCGCTGGCGGCGGGCGTGGCGTTCGAACCCAATTCGGACGCGTTCAACGGCCTCTACGACAGGGAGGAGCTGGTGGCGCTGTTCAGCAGGCCAGTGCCGCCGACGCCGCGAGTGCCGCCGCGATGAGCTGATCCGCCACCGAGGCGGGGACCTCCTTGCCGTCCTGGGCGGCCAGCAGTCCCAGCAACGCGCCGATGGCCCCGCACGCGCTCGTGACCGGACCGTCCGTGGCGAGGGCGGCCAGAGCCGCGTCCACCTTGGCCGACAGCGCAACTGCGATGCCCGCCGAGATGAGGCCCTCCTCCAGGGCGGTGGCGATGTCCGCGTCGGCGAAGGTGAGGATGGCGGTCGGGTCGGGCGCAGCTGGTGTGGACCTCGTGGAGTCAGGTGCCGGCGTCGTCGGTGCAGTGGTTGTCGGTGCAGTGGTTGTCGGTGCAGTGGTCGTCGGCGCAGAAGTCGTCGGTGGCTGGGTCGTCGGAGACGCCAGCGCGGTGGTCGGAGTCGCGGGCATCGGGTGCACGGGAATCGCCGCGGGCGAGTTGCTGGACCGGCTGGTCGGGCGTGGGGCGGGCAGGGCCGGACGGGTGCTGGGCGCCGGAGCCGGCGGACGGACGTCCGTGGGCTGATCCGGGGGTGCTGAGACGAGGTCTCCGTCGAGCTCGGCGTCCACCTCCACCCAGGAGCGCACCCCGGGGTCGGACGTGGTTTCGTCCAACCACTCCCCCTCGACGGTGAAGCCCTCGAGTGGGGTGAGGTCCCCGGGTTCCTGCGCAGCAGCCGCAGTTGCTGGCGCCTCCGCCGTGGCTGGCGCGTCGGAGCCCTGCGGCGAGCACGCGAAGGTGGCAACGGAGATCCCTGCGAGGATGACCACCCGCCGGGCCGGGCGGCGCGGGGAGGGGCGGTGGGATCTCGCTGCCACGTGTCGTCCCATGTCCACCGCCCCCTTGGCTGGCAGGAATGTTGCGGCACATATTAGCGGATGGGACGGATGTGACGGGAGAGTATGGAGTGAAATCCCGCCGATCACCCAGTACTCCTGGAACGCCAGGTGGGAGAATTCGCCGTGGCGCCCACGCTCCCGCTCCCGGCGAAGTTCGGCCTCCCTGAGATCTCCGGTGCGCCACCTCCCGGCGGACGTGGGAGAATGGAGAGAACCATGCGGCCGGGTATGGCGACGCGCACGAGCGAAAGGCCACCGCCATGGAATTCACCGAGGGACAGGTAGTCGTCCATCCCCACCACGGACCAGCCACCGTCACCGGGGTCACCTCCCGGCCGTTCCGGGGTGAGCCGACGTCCTACCTCCTGCTGGCCGTGCAGCGGAACAACCTCACCATCAGCGTTCCCGTGGCGGGGATCAATGACGCCGGCCTCCGTCCGGTGTTCGGGCCGACGCAACTGGAGGAGCTCTTCGATGTCCTCCGGGCCCCCACCGGGGAGGTGGAGGAGAGCTGGTCACGCCGCTTCAAGGCGAACTCGACGCGAATCAACCACGGGAACCTGCTCACCACGGCGACCGTGGTGCGGGACCTGACCCGACGGCTGGAGGACCGCGGACTGTCCCGCGGGGAGAAGGACCAGTTGCGGTACGCGCGCGGTCCGCTCGTCGTGGAGGTGGCGCTGTCGTGCGACCTGACACCCGAGGAGGCCGAGGCGCGGGTGGAGGCCGCCATCCTCGCGGACGGCCGCTGATCCCGCGGCGGGAGGCAGGCCTGCGCCGATAGGCTGGGCCCGCGCAGGACGCCCCACCGGTTCGCCCCACGGGAGGTCAAGGATGCCCATCAGGATTCCCGCACCGAACGCGGCCACGGCCGAGGTCCGGATTGCGAGGATCGAGGACCGTGACCGGTTCGGGGACCGGTGGCACCACCACCCCCTCACGCGCGGCGCGGACGGCTGGTGGCAGGCCGACGTCCGTGCGTTGGGGCTCGGCGACGGGGTCCACGAGTACGAGTTCGTGCTGGACGGCGACCGTGCGCACCCCGTCCCCGACCCGTTCGCCACGGAGATCACGCGGTTCGGCGGCTACCGTGGCGTGCTGCGCATCCGCGACGGCGCCGAGGACTACCCGGCCTTCGACTGGAGCGACGAACTCCCGGACGATGTGGAGCTGCCGACCGATGACCGCCTCGCGATCCTCGCCCTGCCGATGCACTGGATCGAGGTGGAGGAGGACCTGCGGGCGCAGCTGGGCACCTTCGAGAAGGCGGCGTTCGCCCACCTCGACCGCATCGCCGAGCTCGGCATCAACGCCATCGAGCTGGTGCCGGTCCAGGACTCCCCCGACACCCTGAACCGGGCAGAGGGCACCCGCTTCTTCTTCGCCCCGGACCTCGACATGGGCACGCCGGTCGAGCTGAAGTGGTTCGTGAAGAAGTGCCATCAGCTGGGCACCCGGGTGATCCTCGACGTCGACATGACCTGCTCCCACCACAGTCCCCTCGCGCACCTCGCGCCGGAGAGGTACTTCGGCGAGGACGAGGCCTTCCAGTATGGGGCGAAGGTGGACGGCCAGCACTGGGCGCGTGAGTTCCACTTCGAGGCCGCTCGACACTGGGTGGAGGAGTACCGGATCGACGGCTTCCGGATCCACGGTTTCGCGACCATCGACAACTGGGAGTTCGTCCAGCAGTTCCGCGATGTTGCACGCGGCACGGCTCGCAGCCGGTTCCCGCACCGTCCCTTCACCGTGATCTCCGAGGACGCGTGGACGCGGCCCGAGGCGACCGTCGACGGCCCCACGAACCCGTACCACCGCAAGGTGGTGGACGCGATCTGGAACCCGGGCTTTCGGGACGAGCTGCGGCGGCTCCTGCTCGATGGCATCACACCCGGCTGGGGTGAGCCCCCACGGCGGGACCGTATCGCCGCCCTTGTCTCGTGCCGCGGCTTCGACCGCCTCACCCAGTCGATCGGCTACATGACCGCCCCTGCCGGGGAGCCGCGCCTCATGGACCACGTGCTCGCCGCCCTTCGGCGGAAGGCCGGCCCGAGCATGCTCTCCGAGGAGGATGAGGCCGAGATCCACCGCCGGGCGCTGGAGCGCGTGCGCTCCGCCCATGCCCTCCTCCTCACCTCGGTGATGATCCCGATGCTGCTCGCCGGGGAGGAGTTCGCGGACCTCGACGACGACGCGGTGCACCCGGGGCGGCCGGTGCCACGGTCTGTGCACTGGTATCGAGCGGAGGCTCCCGGGCACCGGGAGACCGCCGCCGCGATCGGGGAACTCATCCGGCTCCGCGCGGGCCATCCGGCCCTCCACCGCGACGAGGTGGACCTCTTCCACTTCCACCCCGCCATCGACCTTCCGGCGGACGACGGCGGTGCGCGCGTCTTCGCGTACTGCCGCACCGCCGGGCAGCCGCTGGGCAGCGCTGGCCAGGTGGTGGTGGTCGCCAACACCGGGCCGCAGGACTTCGCGCGGTACGGCGTGCCGTGGGTGTGGAACGGCTGGATGGAGCTGGGCGCGCGCCCCGGAGCAGGACCCTTGGTGGGCCTTGGGAACGGCTGGGCGGACATCGCACTGGCGCCCTTCGAGGTGCGGGTCTTCGAGACCTACTGACTCAGCGTCAGGAAGGCCTCGATGACCGTGTCGTACACGGAGTCGAGGGAACCTTCGATGTTGGCGAGGATCACCATTGTGGCCTCCTTGGATGGCAGGTGGCGGGCGATCGCCTCCACCCCGGGGTCTCCTCCGCCGTAACCGAAGCTGCCGTCCGCGCGCAGGTACGCCCCGTACCCCATCCACAGGCCGTCATCGACCTGGGCGTGGGGAGTCAACATCCGTGCCGTCGTCCCGGGTCCGAGGAGCGCACCCGACGCCACGGCACGGAGGAACCGGTCGACGTCCAGTGCGGTCACGAACGCGCCGCCGTCGCCCCCGCCGACGACGGGGATCGAGTAGATGTTCGAGCGCCAGAGCCCGCCGGGCCGCTCCGGCGGCAGATAGCCGAGCGCGATGTCCGGACGGGCCTCGTCGAGGGCGAAGTACCCGCTGTGCGCCATCCCGGCCGGCCGCAGCACCCGCGCGGTGACCACCTCGGTGAATTCGCCCCCCGTGAGCTCCTCCAGCAGCGCGCCCAGCAACACGAAGCCGGCATTGCAGTAGTGGTAGGACTCCCCCGGCCGGCTCACCGGCGGCAGGTCGGTGTAGAGCGGCAGGAAGTCGTCCGGGCGGCGCATCCGGTAGCTGGGGAGGTCCCGCCAGAGCGCGGCGTAGTCCGCGACGTACCCGGGCAGGCTCTCGTCCTCCTCCGCGTAGTCGCCGATACCGGAGGTGTGGGTGAGCAGATGGTGAACGGTGACACCCGGATCCATCGTCCGGGGACGACGGCGCTCCGGCAGCAGGTCGGTGACGGGCGCGTGGACGGACACGTCGGCGTCGTCGAGGACGGACAGGACCGCGGCGGCGGTGAACATCTTGGACAGGGAGGCCACCTCGAAGCGGGTGCGCTTCATGACGGGAACCGCGGTGGCCCTGTTGGCGATCCCGTGGCAGGCGTGCAGGACGGTCTCCGCCCCCACGGCGATGAGGACCGTGCCGGAGAAGTCGCCGTCGTCGGCAGCGCGGTCGAGGTGCTCGGCGAGGGACAGCCACGGCTCAGAGGTCATGCGACCAAGTATCAGCTGAGCTAGGCTCAGGGCGCATGAGCAACGAGAAGAACATCTCCGCCGGCAGCCCCGAGGACGACCAGGACACCAGCCGTCCCATCGAAACCGACCCCCGCGTGGACCAGGAGGACACACTTCCTCTCAAGCCCGACGCCGCCGAGGATCCCATTGCGGGTGGCCTCAATGAGGAGAGTCCCGGCAAGGGCGTGTGACCCCCACGCCGATACTGCGTCCGGGTGACCGGGTCGCGCTCGTCGCCTGCTCGGACGGGCTGACGGCCCGGGACGAGCCCGAGCTCTCCCGCCTGCGCTCCGCACTGGCGGTCCTCGGGCTCGAAGTCGCGGAGAGTCCGCTCCTGTTCGATGCCTTCGACGTCGCCGGGCGTGCCGCCGTCCTCGAAGGCTTCTTCCGGGACGCCGGCATCGCCGCGATCTTCGACGTCTCCGGTGGGGATCTTGCCGGCGCCGTGCTCACCCACCTCGACCTCGACGTCGTCGCGCGGCATCCCACGCCGCTCTTCGGTTACTCCGACCTCACAACGATCGCGAACGGCATCCACGCGCGCACGGGCCAGGTCACCCACCTCTGGACGGTGCGGAACCTCGTGCGGTTGGACGCCGAGGCCCAGGTGGCCCGGTTCCGTGCCTCGGTCCTCGGGGGCGCGGGCGACCTGTTCGACCTCCGCGCCCGATTGGTGCAGGGGAACGGGATGGCGGGCGCGCTCGTCGGTGGCAACCTGCGGTGCCTGCTGAAGCTCGCCGGGACGGTGCACTTCCCTGCGATGCGAGGCCGGGTGCTGGCCCTGGAGAGCCTGGGGGCGACGGCGTCGGGGTTGTACGCGGGCCTGCATCACTTGCGGCAGCTGGGCGTGCTCGACGACGTCGCGGGGATCCTGCTCGGCACGTTCAGCTCCCTGCAGCGCGACGTCGGCGAGGATGCCCCCGCCCGGATCGCCCGGGACGTGGCCGGCCCCCGGGTCCCAGTCGCCATCTCCCGGGACTTCGGCCACGGGGCGGATTCGCGGGCCGTGCGGCTCGGCGCGCACTGGGACAGCGGTACTCATAGCCTTGGGGTATGACAGAACCCACTGGCAGGCTCGCCGTCGTCGTCAATCCCATGAAGTTCGAGGACCTCACCAAGGTGAACAAGCAGGTGGCCAGGGCCTGCGCCGATCTTGGCTGGCCGGAGCCCGAGTGGTATGAGACCAGCAAGAAGGACCCGGGTGCGGGCCAGACCCGGCAGGCCATCGAGGACGGTGCCACCATCGTCTGCCCGCTCGGCGGGGACGGGACGGTGCGCGCTGTCGCGAGCACGCTCGTGGACTCGGGCGTGCCGATCGGTCTCCTCCCCGGGGGGACGGGCAACCTGCTGGCGCGGAACCTGCTCCTGCCCGTCGACAGGCTCGACGAGGCCCTCGAGGTGGTTCTGACCGGGACGGAGCGGGCCGTGGACGTCGGGACCGTCTCCTTCGACGGCCGCGAGCCGGAGGTCTTCCTGGTGATGGCGGGTGTCGGCGTGGACGCGGACACCATGGCGAACGCCGACGAGAAGCTGAAGAACAGGGTCGGCTGGGTCGCCTACCTCGTCTCGGGCGCGAAGGCGCTGCTCCACCGCGGCTTCCGGGTGAAGGTCACTGCGGGGGCCGACATCGAGCTCAGCCAGCACGCCCGCATGGTGTTGGTCGGCAACTGCGGCGAACTGCAGGGTGGGGCAGAGCTGATGCCGGACGCCGTCCTGGACGACGGGATCCTCGACGCCGTCATGCTCGCTCCCCGTGGCCTGGTGGGCTGGGGTGAGGCCGTCCTCAGCCTCGTCACCCGCAACCGGCGCGGGCATGAGTCCCTGCGCCGCCTGACCGGGCCTCGCATCGAGGTCTCCGTGGACCGTCCGGTAGAGGGGGAACTCGACGGTGACGCGATCGGTGCGGTGAGCACGATGACGTGCGAGGTGAAGCCCGGCGCCCTCGTGGTGCGGACGGCCCGCAAGGACCGCCCGGACCGGAAGGGTCGCAGGGGCCGCTAGAGCAGCCCGTACGAGACAGTCACGCCCGCCATCACGATCGAAACGATGCTCATCAGCTTGATCAGGATGTTCAGGCTCGGCCCGGAGGTGTCCTTGAACGGGTCGCCGATGGTGTCTCCGATGACGGCCGCCCGGTGAGCCCGGGAGTTCTTGCCACCGTGGTGGCCCGCTTCGATGTACTTCTTCGCGTTGTCCCAGGCGCCACCGGAGTTGGACAGGAAGATCGCGAGGGCGAATCCGGCGGCGAGACCTCCGACGAGCAGCCCGATCACGCCGGCCACGCCCAGGACGAGTCCCACGACGACCGGGGTGGACACGGCGAGCACCGCGGGCAGGATCATCTCGCGCTGGGCGCCCACCGTGGAGATGGCGACGCACCGCTCGTAATTGGGCTGCGAGGTGCCCCGCAGGATGCCCGGGTCCTCGCGGAACTGGCGCCGCACCTCCTCGACCATGAGGATCGCTGCGCGGCCGACGGCCTGGACCGTGAGGCCGCTGAAGGTGAAGGCCACCATGGCGCCGAGCAGGACCCCGACCAGCACCGCCGGGTTGAGGAGGTTGACGTTGAAGTAGTCGATGAAGTCGGCGAGTTTCGCATCCGCGGTCGCGATGGTCGCGCCATGGTCCAACTCGAGGACGGTCTCGCCGGTGCGCACCAGTTCGATCCTGATCACCTCGAGGTAGGAAGCGATGAGCGCCAGTGCCGTCAACGCCGCCGAGCCGATGGCGAAGCCCTTTCCGGTCGCGGCGGTGGTGTTGCCGAGGGAGTCGAGCGCGTCGGTGCGCGCCCGGACCTCGGCACCGAGGCCGCTCATCTCCGCGTTGCCGCCGGCGTTGTCCGCGATGGGACCGTAGGCGTCGGACGCGAGCGTGATGCCGAGGGTGGAGAGCATGCCGACGGCCGCGATCGCCACGCCGTAGAGGCCCAGGTTCATCTCGGACAGGTCGAAACCGGACGCGAAGAGGAAGGAGAGCATGGTGCCCGTGGCCACCGCGAGGACCGGGATGGCGGTGGAGAGCATGCCGACTCCCACGCCGGCGATCACGAGCGTGCCAGGACCGCCCTCAGCCTGGTTCGCGATGAGTTGGGTCGGCCGGTAGCTGGCCGAGGTGGAGTACTCGGTGGCGCGTCCCACGACGATGCCGGTCACCAGGCCGACGACGACGGCGCCCCACATCCCCCACACGTTCGGGACGTCGAGGATCCACAGCAGGCCCGCCACAGCCACGACGATCAGGGCGCTCGAGACGTTGACGCCGCGCGACAGCGAGGCGAGGAGGTCCTTCTGCGTGGCACCCTCCCTGGTCTTCACCAGGTAGACGCCCGCGATGGAGAGGAGGATGCCGAGCCCGGCGATCGCCATCGGTGCGACAACGGCCTTGATCTGCAGGACGGGTTCCGTCACGAAGGCCGCGGCGCCGAGGGCGCTGGCGGCCAGGATCGCGCCGACATAGGACTCGAAGAGGTCCGCACCCATACCGGCGACGTCGCCCACGTTGTCGCCCACGTTGTCCGCGATGACCGCGGGGTTGCGGGGGTCGTCCTCAGGGATACCGGACTCGACCTTGCCGACGAGGTCCGCGCCGACGTCCGCGGCCTTGGTGAAGATGCCGCCGCCCACGCGGGCGAACATGGCCTGCATGGAG